>CALXBL010000036.1 GCA_944386525.1 uncultured Ruminococcus sp.
CGGATTTAGCTCATCTGGTAGAGCGCCACCTTGCCAAGGTGGAGGTAGCGAGTTCGAGCCTCGTAATCCGCTCCAATCTTCTCTTTCATTTGGTATAAGTCCGCAGATTATCTGCGGCTTTACTTATTTGCGGATTTAGCTCATCTGGTAGAGCGCCACCTTGCCAAGGTGGAGGTAGCGAGTTCGAGCCTCGTAATCCGCTCCATTAAGCCTGTTCCGATGGAACAGGCTTTTTTGCTGCCATCACGTTGCTGTTTGTGCTTTTATTTTTTAAATAGCATTCACGTTTATCACAAAATTTTCCTCAAACTATCCATAATCTCGCTTGCATTCCCGTATATATTATGATATAATATTTATGTTATATTTTTATTCAGATTAATATAGCGCCTACTAATTGTTTTACTAAGGAGGATTCTTTATGTGCGGAATCGTCGGATACGTCGGTAATAGGGATTGTACTGACGTTTTGATCAATGGACTTTCAAAACTGGAATATCGTGGATACGACTCGGCTGGTATAGCTGTTTTTGATAATAACCAGAAAATACGTGTGGCAAAATCCAAAGGCAGACTCCAGAACCTTATCGACCGCATGAACCAGGATGGCAAGCCTATCGGCAACGCCGGTATCGGTCACACCAGATGGGCTACTCACGGTGAGCCCTCTGATGTAAACTCCCACCCTCACAGCGGCGGCAGAGTTACTATCGTTCACAACGGCATTATCGAAAACTACAAGCAAATTAAAGACTACCTCTCCGATAAGGGCGTCTCCTTCGCAAGCGATACCGATACCGAGGTTGCTGCAAAACTCCTTGACTACAACTACAACGGCAGCCCTATTGAGACTATTTCTGAGACTATACGTGATCTGGAAGGCTCATATGCTCTGGGCGTTATCTTTGCCGATCACCCTAATGTTGTATACGCTGTCCGCAAGGAAAGTCCGCTTATAGTCGGCGTTGGCAAGGACGAAAGCTTTATCGCATCAGACGTTCCGGCTGTACTCGACTACACAAAGAATTACTACCTGCTCGATCACGAGGAAATAGCTGTCCTCGATAAAACAGGCGTTAAGATATTCGATTCATTCGGCCGAAAAATCGAAAAGGAACTCAAAACTGCCGACTGGGATGTTGAAGCTATCGGCAAGGGCGGATATGAACACTTCATGCTCAAGGAAATACACGAGCAGCCAACCGCTATCCGCAATACCATCATGCCACGTATAAAGGACGGCCTGCCAAACCTTGAGGAGTGCGGTATCACTCCTGAAACTTTAAAGAAATTTCGTCAGATATTTATCGTTGCCTGCGGTACAGCCATGCACGCCGGTATGGTGGGTAAATATGTCACCGAAAAGCTGGCAAGAGTCCCTGTTGTGGTGGACATTGCATCTGAATTCAGATACAGAGACCCCATCGTCGGCGAAGGCGACCTTGTTATCATAATCTCACAGTCCGGCGAAACTGCCGACAGTAAGGCTGCTATGCACCTTGCAAAGAAAAAGGGAGCTAAAACTCTTGCAATCGTAAACGCTATGGGCAGCTCCATCGCACGTGAGGCTGATATGCTCATTTATACTCACGCAGGTCCCGAAATAGCCGTTGCCTCCACCAAGGCTTACATGGTGCAGATAGCTGTTATGTACCTGTTTGCGTTTGAAATGGCTCTCGCCGTTGGCGCTATCGATGAGACTGAATGCAAACGGCTCGTCTCCACTCTCATGGAAACTCCCGATATGATCGAAAAGCTGCTGGAGCACAAGGAGACTACTCAGTATATCGCATCATCCCTCATCACTGCCGACAGCCTGCTCTATATCGGCAGAGGTCTTGACTATGCACTCAGTATGGAAGGCTCGCTGAAGCTCAAGGAGATATCCTACATACACTCTGAATCGTATGCTGCCGGCGAACTGAAGCACGGCACTATCTCCCTCATACACGACGGTATGCCCGTTATCGCCGTGGCTACTCAGTCGGACCTCTTTGAAAAGACAATCAGCAATATTCAGGAAGTTAAATCACGAGGCGCTAAGGTCATCCTTGTTTGCAGAGATTCCTACCAGCCGGAGCCTAATACTGCTGATATGAAATTCGGCCTGCCGGATTTGGACGACCTGCTCATGCCTATGCTGGCTGTCGTTCCGCTCCAGCTCATCGCCTACTACACATCCGTACACAAAGGCAATGACGTTGATAAGCCCAGAAATCTGGCTAAATCCGTTACTGTTGAATGACCTCATGAAATCATCACCGCACAAAATATTGTGCGGTGGTGTGTTCTGAAAATAAGAGTTTTAAGAAAGGACGTGACCATATGCTTTCACTCAGAAAGCTTTCCGCAATAGCTCTCTCAGGTATTATTTGCCTTGGAATGGCTGGCATCTCTGCATATGCGGATACAGAAGATACTACTGAGACAGCAACTGAAGCTGCCTCATCTGAACCGGAGGAGATAACATCCGGTGAATTCACATACTATATCGACGAGGAGTACGGCGGCGCTGTTATCACCGCTTATGAGCCTGATGAGGCTGATGTGGTACTCCCTGAGAAAATTGACGGGGAAACTGTTGTAGGTCTTGACGACTTCCTCTTTAATATGCAGGATGGCATCGAGACTGTTACTATCCCCGATAACCTCTGCCACATAGGCGCAAGCGCTTTCTACGGCACAAGCATTACTGAGTTTATCGTCAGCGATACCCACCCTATGTATAAGGTGGAGGCCGGAGTTCTCTTCTCAAAGGACGGCATTGCCATTGTTGCATATCCGCCAAAAAAGACCGATATCTCCTACGTTATCCCCGAAGGCGTTGAGGAGATATACCATGGCTGCTTCGCTCAGAATACATACCTTACTGATATAACTCTGCCAGACAGTCTTATCTATATCGACTCATGGGCCTTTGCCTACACAACTATTCAGAGCCTTGAAATCCCCGATACTGTAACATCTATCCAGGCATATGCTTTCTCATATATGACAAGACTTACCGAATTCAAAACTCCGCCTCAGCTTCAGGTTATACCCTCTGCCTGCTTTGCCGGCTGCGCTAACCTTGATGATGTGACACTCAACGACGGTCTGCTGGAGATCGGTCAGAGCGCCTTTGCAGGTACTGCTGTACGTGACATTGTTATCCCATCATCTGTAACAACTATCGGATACTGCGCACTGGGATATGATACTAATCTTACCACATCCTACAGCACACTCGTTATATACGGTCTATCCGGCTCTGCGGCTCAGGTTTACGCCTCCGACAAAGACGAGGAATATGACTACGAAAACAACTTCACCTTTATCGCTAAAACCGAGGCTCAGCTGAGCGCTATGCTCTCCGGCGAATACGAAAATACCTCTTCCAGTGAAGATACCAGCGAAAACAATAACGTTTCCGTAACTGTTGAAGATGATAACAGCCAATCCTTTAAAAGCATATTAAAGGTTGTTCTTATCGTGCTTGGTATCGGCATACTCTGCGGCGGTATTGCGGCAGTTGTCATCTCCTCCAAAAAAGACGCCAAAAACAAGAAAAATGAGGACTGAGCCATATGAATAAAAACCGGCTTATTGCTATTCTCTCAGCAGCTGTTATGGCTGGAACAGTTCTATCCTCCCTGCCCGTATCCGCAGAGGAGGAAACTGAAACCTTCAACTACGAAAATCTGGATTACCAGATAGCAGACGATGGTCATATAATCATCACAAACTGCTACCAGAACGAGATAAACTGCGTTGTTCCAGAGGAAATAGACGGTGCGCCTGTTACCGAAATCGCAGACAGCGCATTCTCTGAGTGCTATTTTATGGAAACCCTCACCCTGCCCGATTCTATCGACACAATCGGCAGACAGGCTTTTTCCGCCTGCACTGCCCTTGAAAGCATTGATATGCCTGCTGAGATAAAAAGCATCGGTGCAGGTGCTTTCGATGGCTGTTCCGCTATAAAAGAGATCATTATGCCGTCGGGTATCACCGAGCTCCCCGAGGCCGCTTTCTATGAGTGTACTTCTCTTGAAAAAGTCGTGCTGCAGGAGGGGGTTGAGGTCTTAGGTCCTGAGAGCTTTTTTGGCTGCACTGCCCTTACTGAGCCTGTGCTTCCGCAAAGCCTTACATCTATTGCTGACTACGCCTTTCAGGGCTGCGAGTCGCTCAGCACTATTGAACTGCCCGTAAATACAGTAAATCTTGGCACTTATATCTTCTTTGAGTGCACCTCCCTCACTGATATTAAAGTTGCTGAGGGCAACGAGATGTTTCAGGATATAGACGGCGTTCTGCTCACTGCCGACGGCGATATCCTCGTGCGCTACCCAGAGGCTCGTGAAGATACATCATACAAAATACCCGACGGCTGCACACAAATAGCCAACGGCAGCTTCGTGGACGCTGTTCACCTTACATCAATAGACCTCAATCAGGCGACAGTCTATGGTATGGACGTTTTCTTCCGCTGTACGGGACTTAAAGAAATATCATTTCCCGAGGGCACTGCCGATCTTGGTCCATACATGATGGGCTACTGTTCCTCACTTGAAAAGGTGTCTTTGCCATCAACTCTTAAAACTATCGGCGACTACACCTTCTATACCTGCGCTGCTCTTGAAGAAGTAACTGTTCCCGAGGGCACGGAATCTATCGGGGCTTACAGCTTCTTTAACTGCATAGCTCTCAAAAAGCTCAGCCTCCCCGATTCCATCACTGAAATAGGCGACGGAGCTTTCGGATACTACGCTGAATCCGACGACACCGAACCCGAAAAAGTCCCCGGCTTTGTGGTGGAATATAAAAATAACAGGGAAATCTATAATTTCACAAAGCAGTATGAGCTTGAAGGAACAGGCACTTACAGCGGCAGAATATGGATGATCGCCGGTATAATCGCAGGTGTTGTTCTCCTTATAGGTCTGATCGTGCTTATAATTATACGCATAAGAAACGCCAATAAGATAAAGCCTGTAAAGGGCGGCAGAAAAGGCAGCGAAACAAAACGTCCCCAAGAAAAAACGAAAAATAAGAAAGGATAATATGCTATGAAAAAACCTGCTATATTCCGGCTGTTTGCCGGCTTGTGCGCTGCTGCTGCTATTGCAGTATCCTCTGCTGTGCCGGTATTTGCAGACCTTGCCTCGGGCGATATCGCCAGCGCAGACGAGGTGACTTCATTCGACGACGGTATTCTCACATACTCAGTTATTGACGACTCTCGTTTCGTTGAGATAACCGCCTGTGTTACTACTGCAAGCCATGTAAACGTAAGAGCTGAAATAGACGGCTTTACCGTTACAGGTATTGCCGACGGTGCTTTTGCAGGCTGCACTCAGCTCCAGTCGCTCACTCTCCCAACAAGCGGCGAACTTACCTCTATAGGACAGTATGCCTTTGCTGAGTGTACTTCTCTTAAATCCATAAAGCTCCCGTCCTCTGTAACGGAGATACCTATAGGTGCGTTTTATTACTGCACATCTTTGGAACAGGTAACTATCGGCGACAGCGTTACATACATCGGTGATGAAGCTTTCCGTGAGTGCTCATCTCTCACCAGCATTGAGCTGCCGGAGACACTCACATCCATGGGCGCATACACATTTTATATGTGCTCATCTCTCAGCGAGATAAATGTCCCCGAAAGTCTTACATCTATGGGCGGATACAACTTCATGGGCTGTATAAGCCTTGAAAGCTTCAATGTCCCTGCAACTCTGGAGGATATGGGCGACGCTCCGTTTCTGGGCTGCTCCTCTATGAAAGAGCTGACTGTAGATGAAAACCATCCGACATATAAGATCGTCGACAACGTGCTCTACAGCAGGGACGGAACCATTCTCTACTACTATATGCCAAGTCTGACTGCTGATTCTTTTACTGTACCTGAAGGCATTGTGGATATATACGATGGCGCATTCTTCCAGTGCACAGCTCTGGAGGCAGTTATACTTCCATCCACATTGACTACGATCGGTTCAAGTGCCTTTGAATACTGTTCATCACTTCAGAGTATTACCATTCCAAAGAGCGTTACACAGATAATGAACGCCTCTTTTGCTGACTGCGACTCTCTTTCAACAGTCGTGTTTGAAGGCGCTGACGACGAGAACGACGGCGAAGGCGAAAGCCTTGTAATCGGCGATCAGGCATTTTTTGTGTGCGAAAGTCTTATGGAGGTAACTCTCCCTAAGCGTGTTACGGCTATTGGAGAAAATGCTTTTGGCGTTACTGAGATAGAAGATTCCTCCGGCAATCCTATACCTACTGCTGTTGAGGGATTTATGCTCCGTGGATTTGATTCCGCTGAAGAGTATATAAAATCCTGTAAGGACAACGGTCTGTCGGTAGGCTTCAGTCCAAGGAGTTTTCCGTGGAAAAAGGTGGTATTCTGGGTAATTGCGGCTGGTGTACTTATTGTGATAGTATACTTTGCAGTGAGACTTGTCAAGAACAATATGATGACTCCCGAGGAGAAGGAGGCACTCAGGCAAGCTAAGGCTGAGCGTCAGTCTGCCGAGGATGCAGAGGAGGACGACGGATACAAGAGCATACTGGCCGACGATGATGAGCAAGAATGTACTCAGCCAGAAACTGAAGAGGAAAAGGCTGCACGTGAAGCTGAGGAGCTGAAACGTTTCAGAGGTGCGGCTAATACGATGACTCATTTTAAGGGACATGATGATTAAGCGCATAGACGTGGAATTCTAAAGGACAAGGAGTACTTTGATTACTGCCCGCAGGCAGCGAATAAGACCGCTTCCCCTTTCTGCGTCTCACGGATAACAATCTATTTTAAACGAATAAAACAAATCATATGCTAAAAAAGTCTGCCGCATACTAACGGCAGACTTTCTGTTTGATGTAAAAGAAAAACCTATCCTGCAGGAATGCCCTCTTCAAAAGCAGTCACACCAGACTGTTTTTGAATCCATCCACTTGCGGAGCGCCTTTGGAATCCCAGTTTTTGGGTTTTACTTTATATACTTCCTTATCCTCAGATCTACCCCCAACTTCTCTGCAAGTGCTTTTGATGCCTCTATTTCTGCCTTAGGTATTACATCGACTATTGTAAACATCACCTTATTCACATATTCCTTACAGTCAACAGCAAACCTCTGTATTGCCTCAAACGACATCTCCCCAAACTTCGGCCGTGTAACTTTAAGGTACTCCTCCTTTGTGCCGGCATTCAAACTCACCGATACAGTGTCGATCCTGCCCTTCAGCAAGGGGGCAATTCTCTTTCCGTTTATAAGATCTCCCAGACCATTTGTATTTACTCTCGTCGGAATAGCAGGATACTTGCTCTTCACATAGTCAGCAGTTCCGCAAAGCAGTTCCAGAGCCTCAGTCGGCTCTCCGTAGCCGCAGAATACTATCTCCTTATATTTCATTGGATCTTCCTTGTCGATAGCCTCGCACAGCTCACTCAGCACAGGCTCACGTTCCAGCCACAGCGGATCTGAGCCGTATGCACCGTCGCCATTGTTCCTTATGCAGAATACACACGCACAGGGACAGCGGTTTGTAAGGTTGATATAAAGTTTATCCCCCACCGGATAAGTAAGCGTCATTGATTTTTTCATGTTATTCTCTCCTGATTACAGATAAAATTAAAATCCCCCTTATTAAAGGGAGAGTTGATGCTCTTTATAAATCTATAAGCCGCCCCCATATCAGAGGGCGGTTAAATCTAATTGTATATTTCCCTATCACGCCTCTGCGTAGAACTGATACCAGTTGCCGTAGTCCTCGAAGTGTTCATCGAGAGTAGTCTTTCTGGTGTAGCCAGGGTCGTGAATGGTGAAATCAGCTGTAGTCAGATCGTCTGAACTGTTCTTTGTGCAGCCCGTTACGAGTACAAAGTGCATTCCGCCGTAAGAATTTGTTGCTCCTACTATAACCGGACCCGTCTGAAGACGGTTGTAAAGCTCAGCCAAATTCTTGTTTTCGCTGTTTCCTGCAATTGAAACTACCTCGTAGCCAAGGTTGTATACCTCAGCCCAGAGAAGGGAATTATTATTATATGTCAGATACTCCTTGCACATTACATCGGGAGTTATCTCTGTGCCTGTGTAGTAGGAGTGCATCATGGCCATACAGCTTGTAAGGCATCCCACCTGTGCAATAGTCTTTGTACCGATATAAACACTGCCCCATCTTTCATCAGCCTGAGCGTAATAGGGAACCTCATATGAAACTCCTGCCTCTTGAATAGAGACAAGTGCGCCGAACTGGTCGAATTCACACGCCGCTCCGTTGATAACGACGTTTCCTGTAAGCTTACCCTCAACAGGGTCTACATAATATGTCTTGTTCATGTAGCTTACCCAGCCAAGTTCTATCTGACCGTTTATGGGACTATAGTAATAACGGATACCGTCCACAAGCTGCCAACCTGTTTTTAGTGTGCCGTCGTCGGTAAATATATATGTGTAGCCATCGGGCAGCACGACAGTTCCGCTGGCAAAAGTGCCATCCTCGTAGTAGTATGAGAATGTCTCGCCGCCATCTCTTGTGTACCAACCCTCCTCTGAAACGCTTGTTTCAGATACTTTATATTCCTCTATATATGTTCCGTTTTCGCCCATTGTCAAAAATGTAAGTTCATTTTCTGCAAAGGCTGTACCTGTCATCATTCCTGTCAGCATAACGCCGCTGATAAGAGCTGCACAGCTCTTCATTATATGGTGCACTTCACACACAACCTTTCATTCATATGTGTTACGGATTGTAATCATTTTTTGTCGCAAACAGTTGAAACTGTCACCGATTTGTCACTATTACTATTATACCACACTCCTACTAAATGTCAAGGCTGATACACCTAAGTTCAGATTTTATTAGCAATTATTCAGCGAACATCAGAAATACGTTTAAAGGTAAGGCGTGTTTTTTGTGATTATTACCCATTATATAAAATTTGATTAACATTACATACATCTGCGACAAGAATATACAACTATCTTATAAGACATATTTTTGACTTGACTTGACAGTTTAAATAGTGTAAAATGAGTATATACTTATGCAAAATAATTCTGAAAGGCGGATTTTCACATGATATGCACTATTACTGCTAACGGCTCCGAGCTTGAACTGAAAGAAAGTCTCCGAGACGCTGCTATAATCAAAACTCAAAAGGCTATATGCTGTCTTATAGCCGATGGATACACTGAATTCTATATCAACTGTGAATACGGCGCACCTCTTTGGGCTGCCGAATTTATATGTTCCCTTAAAAAGCTCTGCCTGTAAAACTCCACATTGTAATACCTTTTGAGGAGCAAACCACAAACTGGTCTGAGGATAAAAGAAACAGATATTATGATTCCCATGAGCTATGTGATACCGTTACGCTTGCTTGTACTCACAAGCAGTCGGATTGCTTTGAAAAATGCATGAAAATTATGCAGAGCAGCAGTGATATTACCGCCGAGCTGAGTTTCAAAAACGGCAACGCATACTGCAAAATATCCGGCAACAATGATACAAATATTTCCAGCACAACACAGCTTTAAAATCACCGCACGCACTTAACGTGCGGCTTTTTGATATCTTATATGCAAAAAAGCCTCCGCATTATGCGGAGGCTTTTGTTTAGCTTATTACTTTCTCTTCTTTCTAATAGTCAATGCGCCTGCTGCCAGAGAAGCTGCTGCTGCTGCGCCTACTACGATAGCTACAACACCTGCATCTGCTGTCTTAGATACTGTTGATGTTGTCTTATTGGAACTGGAGTTGGATGAACTGCCGCTGTTATTTTTCTTTGTAGTAGTAGTTGTTGTTGAACCATCACCTGTACCGGTTGTAGTAGTTGTTGTATCGCCGCCTTCACTGCCGCCTTCGTCACCAGTCTTAATAGAATCAACTGTGATATTCAGACCGCTGTCTGCAATGCTTGTAACGCCGTCCTTCAGCTGATAGAAGTTAATGTTAGATGAAAGAACCAGGCAGAGAACTGTATCAGCTGGTGTTGCGATATCTGTACGAACTGTGTACTGACCATCACCTGTGATGTTAACTGTGCCTGCTGCACCTGCCTCCCAGAATTCATTTTCGCCGATAGTACCAACCAAATTCATTACATATGGATCAGCATCTGAACCATCTTCATTTACATTGCAAGACTTGCTGCCAAGACCGCTAATTGTAAATGTAACTTCAATATAATCAATTATTGCCTGATTAGGGTCAATATCCTCAACATCATTGCCCCATATGTTGTAAATGTTCAGACGAGCTGTTGAACCATCATCATTTGTATTCAAAGCTCCTTCGCTTGGACCACTATAAGCGATATCTGCTGCAGATGCAGGAATAGACGCAATGCTAAGTACACCTACTGTTGCTACTGCTGTAACAGCTGCAAAAATCTTCTTTAAGCTAATCATAATATATTCTCCTTCTCATGTATCCCTTACTTAATTCAGGGTTTATTTTTCCTATTGTGATTATTATAACACATAAAAAAAATCATGTCTACTGTCATTTTGTACAAAAAAATGCGTTTAAAATTTCTACTCATCCTGAAGATTTGAACTTTCCATGACTTCAAGCACTCTGCCTATAAGTTCCAGCGGCTTTACGCCCTTTTGCATACTTACCGCAATATAAGGCTTTTTAAGGCTGTTGAAGATAATCTTTCCACGGAATTCTGCGGCAAGTGCCATAACCTGCTCCTGAGATGGATTTTCGGTGTAGAAATACATCTTGTCTATACGCTGATTTATCTCAGTTATGCCAAGGAGAGCTGCTCTGTTCCTCAAAAGCGACACGCTTATAAGTCCCATTATCTCCTTTGGCGGATCGCCGTAGCGGTCGATAAGCTCATCCAGCAGATCGAGCTCCTCCTCCTTAGTCTCAATTGCAGCTATCTTCCGGTAGATACTCAGTCTTTGGCTTATACTTTCGATGTAGTCCTCCGGAATGTGGGCATTTATCTGGACGTCCACCAGACACTCCGACGCCTTTGGCATGGGTTCGCCGCGCTCCTCAGCCACAGCCTCACTCAGAAGTTTAAGGTACATATCATAGCCTACTGCCTCCATATGACCATGCTGTTTGCCGCCAAGAATGCTGCCTGCACCTCGTATCTCAAGATCACGCAGCGCTATCTGGAAACCACTGCCGAACTGAGTGAATTCACGCATTGCCGCAAGTCTCTTTGCCGAAACCTCGGTTATAGCCTTGTTCTTCTGGAATGTGAAGTAGGCATAGGCACGGCGGCTGGAGCGTCCCACTCGTCCACGAAGCTGGTAGAGCTGCGATAGTCCGAAGCAGTCAGCATTTTCAAGTATGAGAGTGTTTGCATTGGGAACGTCCACTCCTGTCTCTATAATAGTTGTACAAACAAGCACATCTATCTCGTGCTCCACAAGCTGACGCCAAACCTCCGACATTTCAGCCTCACTCATCCTGCCGTGGGCAACACCTATCCTTGCCTCCGGCAGAGCACTGCGTATTTTTGAGGCTGTATACTCAATAGTATCAACCCGGTTGTGAAGATAATAGACCTGTCCGCTGCGTCTCAGTTCACGCTCAATAGCGCCTATTATAACTCCAAACTGATATTCCATAACATACGTCTGGACAGGGTGCCTATCCTGCGGAGCCTCGGCAATTACGGACATATCTCTTATACCGCTCATTGCCATGTTAAGCGTTCTCGGGATAGGTGTTGCCGAAAGAGTAAGCACATCAACTCCGGCAAACATCTCCTTAAACTTCTCCTTGTGAGCAACGCCAAAGCGCTGTTCCTCGTCGATTATGGCAAGGCCCAGACTTTTGAACGCTACGTCCTTCTGCACTATACGATGCGTTCCTATTATAACATCTGCCTTGCCGCTTTTCATTCGGGCAATAGTCTCTTTCTGCTGTTTGGGCGTACGGAATCTCGAAAGCAGCTCCACATTTACAGGAAACTGCTCAAACCGACGCAATGCCGTCTGATAGTGCTGCATGGCAAGGACTGTTGTTGGCACAAGTATGGCGCACTGCTTTCCGCTGAGTACACACTTCATTGCGGCTCTTAGAGCAACCTCAGTCTTGCCGAAGCCTACGTCTCCACAGAGCAGCCTGTCCATAGGTCGTGGACGCTGCATATCCTGCTTTATCTCCTCGATGGCGGTAAGCTGATCGTCCGTCTCGATATACGGGAAACGCTGCTCGAAATCACGCTGTACCTCGTCGTCCGGCTCAAACTGTATACCCTTTGTCTGTTCACGCTTGGCATATAGTGCGGTAAGCTCCTTTGCCATATCCTTTACAGCACGCTTTACATTGCTCCTCGTCTTCTGCCACTCGGAAGAGGACAGCCGGTGAAGCTTTACTCCGCTGTCGTCCTTTGAGCCAATATATTTCGAAACAAGATCCATCTGCGTTACAGGCACATACAAATTCTCATTACCTGCGTACTGTATCATTATGTAGTCCTTGGTTATATCCTCAAGCTCCAGCTTTTTTATACCTGCAAATCTGCCTATGCCGTGTAGTGCGTGTACCACAAGATCTCCCTTTGCAAGATCCGCCAGAGAGCGTATCTCCTTGCCGGGAGCAGCCTTTTGCCTGCGCTTGCGTGACTCCTGAGCCTTTGCCTGAGTTATGAGAGCAGTCTTGTTCTCCGGATAGGAAAATCCTCCAGAAAAACTGCCTGTCATAAGAAACACGTGTCCCTTTGTCCATCTGGAATCAGCGTCAAGTATACTGCACGAAAAGCCCTCTTTCTGGAGATCACCCATAATTATAGGCAGAGTCTTTTCACTCCCGGCTGCAAGTATCACGGAATATCCCATTTGACAGAATTCATGGAGGTCCTCTTGAAGTCCACGCATTTCACCACCCCATGGTGCGTTCTGATATGCGTCTGTGGATAGAAGCTTTCTGAATGTGGTCTGCTCTCCGCCCTGCAAAAAGTTCGATGCGTATATGCAGAAGCTCCTTTCAGCATGGTGCTGTATATCTGAAAGCTCCGCCATGTGTACTGTAAGACCTTTGCACAAGCAGCCTTCCTCCAGCATTATCTTCACGTCCTCCTGATAGCGCAGAGAAATATTGCTGCTATGGTCAGCACAGGCTGCAAACTCGCTGAATATGACGCAACCAAAGTCATACTCAAAAATCAGCGGTATCCTGCCGTATATTATGGGAATATATTTGTCTGTATTGCTTATAGTCACACCGTCACGAAGTGCATCGGAATCTGCTTTGAGTATTGCTTTAGCCTGTTCCGCACGCTTTCCACGAAGCGTTTTTGCAAGCTCGTCTATCTTGTCAGCCAGCACATCAGGCTCGCACAACACCTCCTGCGCCGGAGTTACAGCAGCCTTTGCAAGCGAGGATATTCGCCTTTGTGACTGGACATCGAACTCTGATATTGTGTCTATCTCGTCGCCCCATAGCTCTATTCTTATGGGATTCTGAGCCTGTACCGGAAAAACATCGACTATTGCTCCTCGTACTGCAAACTGTCCCTGTCCCTCTACCGTATCAGCACGGGAATAACCCATCGATATGAGTCTTTTTGTAAATCCCGAAATTTCCAGCATATCTGCAGGACTTAGCTCTATCGTAGAGGAAACAAGCTGTTCCCTCGGCATTACAGGCTGCATGACAGCCTCCACAGAGGCGGATATCACCTTGCAGCTGCCCTTTGCCACAGCCGATAAAGCTGATAAACGTGCATGGATAAACTCACCGGAAAATCCCTCTACCGGTGTTAGTATCAGCTCACGCGACGGAAAAAGTGCAGCAATGCAGCCGTCTGTTGACATATTATTCACGTCGCTGCAAAGCTTTCTGGCTTCGTTTTCGTCCGGTGATATTACAAGCACGGGTTTTCCTGTACTCTCCGCCATGGCAAGAGCAAGATTTGCCCGGTGGATAAGCGAAAGTCCTGTAAGAGATACGGGCGATTCGCCGCCTTTATATGCTGAATCAAGGCTCCTGAATACGGACAGCGACTCAAAAGCCTCACGGAAAAGGTTCATAGCGTTCCTCCTTTCGGCGGTTTTTATAAGATTCACTTTCCGGCGATAACGCCATACATCTCCGGTCGTCTGTCACGGAAAAGTCCCCAGCTCATTCTTGCGTCACGCATTTCGTCCAGGTCAAAGGAATCTATGATAACGCCTGAATAATCTCTTGCCGCCTGCTGGATGACTGCTCCTGTATTGTCGGTTATGAATGATGAACCGTAAAATGTAAGTTCCGACTTCTGGAACTGATTCTCCGCACAGGGAATAACGCTCTCGGTGCCAATGCGGTTAGCCGCAACTACCGGCATGAGATTTGCCGCTGAATGTCCTTGCATACACCTCTGCCAGTGAGGCATACTGTCCACCTCAAGGATAGGCTCTGATCCTATAGCAGTAGGATAGAGCAGCAGCTCCGCACCCATAAGCGCCATTGCACGGGCAGCCTCCGGGAACCACTGATCCCAGCATATGCCTGCACCTATGCAGCCATAGCGTGTATTCCACACCCTAAAGCCTGTATCGCCGGGAGTAAAGTAGAATTTCTCCTGATAAAAATGGTCATCGGGAATGTGAGTCTTGCGGTATACGCCAAGGATCTCTCCGTCTGCGTCTATCATTGCAAGGCTGTTGTAGGTATTATTGCCGTCCTTTTCGTAGAAGCTCACTGGTATCACAACAGAAAGCTCCTCGGCTATCTTACGGAAATGCTGAACTGCCGTGTTGTCACGGACAGTCTCGGCAAAGCTGTAATAGCCGTACTGTCTCTCCTGACAAAAATATTGACGCTCAAACAGCTCCGGCAGCAGTATCAAATTTGCACCGTCAGCAGCAGCCTGCCTCACAAGGCGTTCTGCTGTCTGGATATTTTCGTATACCTCTGTATCGCAAGCCATCTGAACGGCTGCAACAGTTATATTTCTCATAGCTTTTCTCCTTTTATATTATCTCCACATTGGTATCTGCTGAGTTATGCAGTGGATATTTCCTCCGCCGATTATTATATCTCTTGCAGGTATGGGCACTATCTCCCTTTCCGGAAAGCATTCACCAAGAGTTTCAAGTGCAGGTTTATCCATCTCGTCGCCGAACTGAGGAACTAATACCGCTCCGTTTGCAATATAGAAATTCACATAAGATGCCGCCAGTCTTTCACCGGGCGTTCTTGTAGGCTCGCCATCCATAAGGTCAAGCCCCTCGCATTCCTCCTCTGTCATGCAGACGGGTTTTTTCGGAATATGAAGAAGTCTCACTTTTATTTTACGCCCCTTTGCATCGGACTCCCGTTCCAGCAGGTCAAGACAAGCCTTTGAAAGAGAGTACTGCGGGTCGTTTTCGTCATCAGTCCACGCTAGGACTACCTCGCCCGGCGCAGTAAATGCACATATATTGTCAACGTGTTCGTTTGTCTCGTCACCATAGATACCTCGGGGCAGCCATATGACCTTCTCAGCTCCAAGGCAGAGACATAGCTTTTCCTCTATCTGGGCCTTTGTCAAGTTGGGATTTCTGCCTTCGCTAAGCAGACAGCTTTCGGTGGCCATTATTGTACCTTCACCATCGCTGTGGATGCTGCCTCCCTCAAGTATGAAATCACGGCAGTCGTAGCAGTCTACGTCCATAAGATCGCAGACCTTTCGGGCTATATGATTATCCCTATCCCACGGAAAATAGAGCCCGTCATAAAGTCCTCCCCAGGCATTGAAGCCCCAGTCTATACCTCTGACCTCGCCGTCCATATTTTTCACGAATGTTGGAGCTGTGTCCCTTGCCCATGCATCGTCTGAGGAACACTCAACCACCCTTACCTCCGGCGGCAGCATGGCTCTTGCTGTCTCATACTGGGCAGACGATACAAGCATGATAAGCTTTTCACTCCTTGAGATGGCAGATGCTATTTTCACAAAGGCTCTCCGTGCGGCATATGCGCCGTTCTGCCATGAGTCGTGACGCTCAGGCCATATCATAATACAGCCATAGTGCACAGAAAACTCTGCCGGCATATAAAAGCCGTCTGTTCTGGGAATAGTTGAAAGTATCCTCATTTATATCTCCTTTCACTTGCTGCTGAATTTATTCATAGCCTCATCTATTTTCCCCTGAACTATAATCTCTGCCGCCTTTGCAGCATTTTCAAGGGCAGGCATAAGGATATCCATATCGGACTCGGTAAACTTACTGAGCACCCAATCCGCCAGATCGTAGTCAGGCGAGGGTTTAGCACCAACACCTATCCTAACTCTTGGAAATTCGTCCGTACCAAGAAGTGCAATTATGCTTTTCATTCCGTTATGTCCACCGGCGCTGCCTTTTCGTCTTATACGCAGCTTTCCCGGCGGAAGTGTTATATCATCATACATTATAACAACTTTCTCAGGTGGAATTTTGTAGAAAGACGCCGCTTGCGACACAGCCTCACCACTAAGATTCATAAAGGTTCCCGGCTTCAGCAGAAGACATCTTTCTCCGCCAACCATACCGTCTCCGCAGGTGCTCTTGAAGCGCATGGTCTTTACCTCGATATCATTGATTTCAGCCAGCTTGTCAAGACCCATGAAGCCCGCATTATGACGTGTTTTTTCGTAGGTAAGCCCCGGATTTCCAAGTCCTGCTATGATCCAGCTTATCTTTCCGGAGGAGGCAGATGCTCCACGCTGCTCCTCGATAGATTTGAAAATGTCGAATATACTCATTTTTTCTCCTTAGCTTATATTTGTTTTAAATTTCAGGCAGCACAGATAGGGGAAGCGAGCCTGTTCGCTTCCCCTGAAGTCACTGAGATGCCGCCAATATATTTCACACTCAGTTCTTCTTCTCCTTATTATCACCGGAAAAGAGCCTGTTCTTCAGCTTTCTCAGGCTGTAGCCGTCCTTGACTTTAAGCTGTCCTCTTTCAACAGCAAGGGCATAGTCGGGCACATCCTTTGTGATAGTAGAGCCTGCCGCTGTGTATACGCCTGTGCCAAGCTTTACAGGAGCAATCAAATTGGTGTTGCAGCCGATAAAACAGCTGTCACCGATCTCGCATCTCTGCTTGCTTACGCCGTCGTAGTTTACTGTTACCGTTCCGCAGCCGAAGTTCACCTTCTTGCCAACGTCGCTGTCGCCTACATATGTAAGATGCGCTATGGAGCTCTGCTCGCCGATAACAGAGTTCTTTATTTCAACAAAGTCTCCTATCTTTACGCCGCTCTTTATGTGGGAATTAGGACGGATATGTACAAAAGGTCCTATCTTTACATTATCCTCAATAACAGAGTCGTAAGCCTGAACCGTGTTCAGACGGCAGCCCTCGCCTATGACAGTGTTTTCAATGAGAGTGTTTGGACCTATCTCACATCGTCTGCCTATCTTCGTATTCCCCCTGATAATAGTTCCCGGCATGATGAATGTGCCGGCTTCAATCTCCACATCTATTCCTATAACTACACCGTCAGTACTGAGGAAATCAACACCTCTGTCCATGTGTTTGTTGAGGATATTGCGTCTTGCAGTCTCACGGAGCATAAGCAGATCCTGTCTTGTATTTGCGCCCAGTATCACTTCCTGATTATCAGTCAGATATACACCGGCTCTTCTGCCGCTTTCGATGGCAAGCTTTATCGTATCCGTAAGATAATACTCGCCCTGCGCATTCTGCGGAGTTATCTTCTGAAGCAGCTCCAGAAGGTCGGCGGTTCTGAACCAGTATGCACCGGAATTAACCTCACGTATTTTCTTCTGTGATGGAGTTGCGTCCTTTTCCTCTACAATAGCTGCAATGCCATCGGTCTCGCTTCTGATTATCCTTCCATATCCTTTAGGGCAGTCTATCTCCGCCGCTATAACTGTAACTGAATTCTTTTGGGCAACGTGAAGCTCCAGTGCAGAGCTTATAGTTTCAGCATCCATAAAGGGTGCATCGCCGCAGAGCACAAGAGTATTTCCATCCGTATCCTCTCTGAGAAATTTCTCTGCCTGCATAACAGCATGACCTGTACCTAACTGCTCCGACTGAAGCGCAGTGGTATATTTCCCATTGAGATAATACTCAACAAATTCAGCTTTATATCCGGTGATAACGCATATTCTCTCAGTTCCTGCTGCCTCACAGGCTCTTATCACCCAGCCAAGCATTGGCACATCAATAATTTTCAGCATGGGTTTTGGTATTTCTGCCTTCATTCTTTTGCCGTGTCCGCCGGCAAGTATAACTGCCTGATTCATGTCTTTTTCCTCCTGATTTGTATTTTGAATATGTAGTTTGAATATGCAGTTTGTACGAAAACTTCCATAGAAACTACACTAGCTATTCTTATCATTCATTATCATATTATATATTATGGCAGACTTTACGTCCATTTGCAAGAGGAATCGTGAAAAAAAACAGTTTTATTGTAATTTTTGTACAACTTGCTAAAAAAATACCATCAAAATTTTTTATAAAAAGGTATGGTAATTTTTCAGCAGATATGTTATAATAGAAGCACGACTGGTATGGGTAGGGATAAGTGTGTCCTTTTGCCCGCTCCGGCAGATTGCCTGCGGAGATATGACCGGTTACAAACGAAAAAATCTGGAGGTACACTCAAAATGAAGAAGTATGTTTATCTGTTTACAGAGGGCAACGCAAGCATGAGAGAACTCCTGGGCGGTAAGGGCGCAAACCTGGCTGAAATGACAGGTCTGGGTCTGCCTGTTCCTCAGGGTTTCACAATTTCCACAGAGGCTTGCACACAGTACTATGAGGATGGTCGTAAGATCAACGACGAAATCAAAGCTCAGATCATGGAATACATCGGCAAGATGGAAGAGATCACTGGCAAGAAGTTCGGCGATAAGGAAAACCCGCTGCTGGTTTCCGTTCGTTCCGGTGCACGTGCTTCAATGCCTGGTATGATGGACACCATCCTGAACCTGGGTCTCAACGAGGACGTTGTAGAGGTTATGGCTGCTAAGTCCGGCAACGAGCGCTGGGCAAGAGACTGCTACAGAAGATTCATTCAGATGTACTCTGATGTAGTTATGGAAGTTGGTAAGAAGTACTTT
>CALXBL010000037.1 GCA_944386525.1 uncultured Ruminococcus sp.
TTTATAGCTGGTCTTTCTTTATTATACCATTTCTATCAAAAAAAGCCAAGCGAATGCTTGACTTTTTCGACAGGCTGTAAGGACTGCTGCACTATATCAGTTGCAGCAGTCCTTTTTTTACATTTCAACTCGTTTTCTTATAACAGAACCTGCAGGAAATTCATGGGAGCATGGTATACGCAATTTCATCATTGCATGGTTTGCAGTCTCTATCTTCTCGCCATCTCCATTGTAAAGCTCTCCGCTCAGAGCTATTTCATAAGGCTCCCTGCCGGGGGCGAGTATCTCGATGGTATCGTCTGCAAAGAAACGGTTGCGCTGAGTTGCATATATCACACCGTCCCGACATTCGTCAACTACGCCTACTACATCAGACCAGCGGAGATAGCTGTTATCCTCATACCTCTGGCAGTCCTTGGGATGACCAAAGAAAAATCCTGTACAGTAGTCTCTATGACTAACCTGGAACACCTCGTCACGCACCCACTCAGGCAAAGGCTTGCCATCCAGATATGCGTCCACCGCACAGCGATAGGCATTTGCCACCACAGATACATAATACGCCGACTTTGCTCTGCCCTCAATCTTAAGACTGCTTACGCCTGCCTCAATAAGCTCAGGTATGTAGTCGATCATGCAAAGATCCTTTGCATTCATGATGTATGTTCCGGAATCGTCCTCCTCCACCGGGAAATATTGTCCCGGTCTGGTTTCCTCCATAAGATGGTACTTCCAGCGGCACGGCTGTGCACAGGCACCTCTGTTTGCATCTCTGCCTGTAAGATATGCGGACAGCAGACATCTGCCCGAAAATGATACGCACATCGCTCCGTGGACAAAAACCTCTATCTCCATATCCTCCGGAATATTTCTGCGTATCTCGGCTATTTCTTTCAGCGACAGCTCCCTTGCAAGAACCGCCCTCTTTACGCCCATTTCATAGAGTGCATTTGCCGTTTCATAATTTACGATACCTGTCTGGGTAGACATATGCACCTCCATATCAGGCGCATATTTTTTCACCATTGTAAGAAGTCCCAGATCTGCAACTATTACCGCATCAACTCCAGCCGCCTGTGCCTCGCTTAAAAACTGCGGAAACAGGCTCAGCTCATTATTCCTCGGCAGCGTGTTGCAGGTAAGATATACCTTCACGCCTCTGGAATGTGCAAGACTTACCGCTTCGGCAAGCTGTTCTCCGCTGAAATTTGCAGGAGCAGCTCTCATTGTAAATTGCTTTCCCCCAAGATATACAGCATCTGCGCCGAAGTCAATAGCGGCCTTCAGACGTTCAGCATCTCCTGCGGGCACAAGCACCTCGGGCACAAGCACCTCGGGCACAAGTACCTCGGGATGCTTTATTGAACCGTTTACCATATATTGCCGTTCACCACCTGTGTAGTTGTAGTATCTGTATTTGTTCCAGTGCTGGTTCCCACTCCTGCAACTACAGGTTCGGTTGTTTCTCCGGGAATAGTTTGATCCGGTGTCGTTGCTACATACTGATTGCCGTTTACCTTATCTATCCAAGCCTCGTGCTCCTCGAGTGTTCTTGAGAAATAGGTTTCCTTTGTATTTATATTGGAGTAGAAGTAGAAATAGTCAGTATCTGCCGGATAGAGCGCTGCCTGGATAGCATCGGTACCAGGATTGCAGATCGCACCTGCAGGAAGTCCATTGCATATGTATGTATCATAGGCGTCAAAAATAGTCTCATTATATTCGTCGATATGAGGCTTGATGACTTCCTCGACGTAATTGCTTGTTGGATCAGACTGAAGTTTTGGATATGTCTCAGGATTATTGAGTCTGTTCCAGAATACTGAGGAAATACGTGACATCTGATCAACTGAGCCTGCCTCATGCTGTATCATTGAAGCAAGGGTAAGTGTTTCATCAAGAGATATGCCAAGTTCCTCCATGCGCTCATAATCACGCTCGGTGATCTTGCTGTTGAAGTTCTTGAGTATCTTCTGGCATACAAGGTCAACGTCCATACCAATATAAAACTGATAAGTATCCGGAAATAGGTATCCCTCCATCTTGTAGAATTTATCTGTTGTAAAGCTTGGAAGATACTGTTCATATGCAAGTCCGAATTGTGAGTTGTTGTTGAAATAGTCGATAAACTCATCGGAGTCACAAACTTCCTGTTCCTCCAGCAAATCTGCCGCCCCAACAAGAGTTATTCCCTCTGGAAATGCTATCTCCACAACGTCCTCGCTGCCAAGCGACGGTGAGGCAAGATTCTCAAAGATGGTGTCATACGCCATATCGGGTCGAAGCTCATGATCGCCGGCGGTAAAGTAGATATCCTTTCCGCTGAATCCGGCGAAAGTTGTAAACAGCTTGGGGTATGTGATAATTCCCTCTTTTTCAAGAAGCTCTGCTATCTCCTCTGTATCAGCACCCTGTGGGATAGTCACTATTTTTGTGGTATTGTCATTGTTTATACCAAGGACATCACGTCCATAGGTGATAATTAGATACGCTAAGAAAACTGATATCACCAGTATGAATACTGTAAGTATAATTGAGCGAAGTGCACGCATTCCCTTGCTTTTCTTTTTCTTTTTACCCTTGCTCTGTGATGATATCCTGCGTTGAGCCTTAGTCTGACTGATGCCGTCCAGATCGTCGTAGAGTGAGTCATCTTTTTTCACAACCGTACGCTGCACTGTCTCAGGCTGCGGCTTTACTACACGGTGTATTGTGGTTTTATCCTCAAAATGATCTGCCCGTTCTATCTCATTGTCCAGTATATCCTGTATATCCTTTTCTGTCTCATCAAACTTCGGAGCTTCATGAGAAGCTGGTGATGCTTCGTGACGTACAAAAGGTTTGCGTTCTGTATTTGGTCTTGAGTGTGAATCACTGGATGTCTCTGACAATATCTGCCTGAGCAGATCATTGTTCCGGTTTGACTTGTTATTTTCTTCCATTATGTACCTCCACTGTTTTTTCCGTAACAAGACCGCACAAACGCTGGTCTGTATCTTCCTCAGGGACGCTGTCCACAACAAAACGCTCTGCACAACAGCCAATAGCGCATATATTATTGTGCCTGCTGAGGAAACGGTCATAATATCCGCCGCCGTAGCCAAGTCGTGCGCCTTTTCTGTCAAAGGCAAGTCCGGGCACTATGCAGAGGATATTTCCATCTGTCAGCCGAACTTCTCGGCAACGGGACGCTGGCTCTGGTATGCCATATGCGCCCTCTGTGCAGTCATCCAAACTGTCTATCACATAAAACGTCATTTTATGCTCCGGCAGACACTTAGGAACAGCTACAGTCTTTCCGTCCGCCAGGGCTTTGCGGATCATCTCCCTTGTATCCGGCTCGCCGTCAATGGATATAAAGCTTAAAATGACGTCCGCCATTTTATAAAGCTCAGATCCCAGCAGATTTTCACGTATCATTCTGTCAAGCTCTGCCTTTTCACTTTGGGATATTGAATCCCGCAGCTGCTTCATCTTTAGACGCAGCTCTTTTTTCTCCTTAACCATGTTTAATCGCAGAGAATGGATGCTCTTATCTGCCTGCTCTTTTCCTCGCCGCAGAGCACCTTTATAAGCTCAAGACCGAATTCTACCGCAACTCCTGCTCCTCGTGCAGTTGTTATATTGCCGTCGGTAACAACACCGGTCTTAGCTATAACTGCGCCCTCCAGTTCCTTTTCGAAGCCGGTATAGCATACAGCCTTTTTTCCGCTGAGCAGTCCCTTGTGACCCAGCACGGACGGCGCTGCACATATTGCACCTATCGGGATATTGTTGTCTGCGCAGTAGTCTATCGCACTCTGGACTACCGACGACTTTTCCTCATTGATAGTACCGGGCATACCGCCGGGCAGAACTATCATTTCAGCACTGCTTAAAGATGCAAGCTCCCCCTCAGTAATATCAGCAGTAACCGGAATCCCGTGAGAACCTATAACCACCCTGCCTGTTACGCCTATAGTTATAACCTCCCTGTCTGCACGGCGAAGCAGGTCGATTGGAACTATTGCCTCAATTTCCTCAAAGCCGTCTGCTAAGAATACATATACCATAATATTTTTCTCCTTTACTCAGGTTCGAAGGGCAACTGAACGTGCACCTGTATTTTTTTAGAAGAAAGACCGGATACCAGGATTCCTTTGCCTTGCGAAGTCCTGGAATACCCAAGTCCTCTTCACGGTTGATATATTCATATCCGCCTGCAAAATGACGGGTGAATTCATAAGTCAGGGCCGTATATGCGCCCTTATAGCTTATATCGGCCTTTTCTATATGGGTCACGAATGTATTGCAGCAGAGTCTCTCGCCAATGGAAAAACCTGCAAGTCTGCCGTTTACACGGAGCACTCCACCCTTTAGACCCAGCTCGTGAAAATGGCTGAAATAGGTATGTATTGCGAACTGCTCCACCACACTTGAGTGATCGGTATAGCCATGCTTCTCATTATAAAACTGTGCGCTCATGGCAATACATTCGTCAAAGTCCGATTCCTTTATCTCGGAAAAGCTATAGTCCTCATAGCTTTTTCTGAACTGTGCCAGATGATTTCTTTTTTTGTGGTACTTTTTGCCGGACATATTTATTATATCTTCTGTCCTGTATATATAGTCAAAGCCATCGGGATACGGCTCAGCCTGAAAGCTTTCTCCGAACAGTTCATTAAGAACTTCAAGCTTATCCTGTGTCACTCCTATTACTACAAGAGGATTTCCCATTGCCGATGCAGTTTCCGACATTTCGCAAAAGACACGTCTTATATCTCCTGCTCCTGCCGGATAGTAAAACACCGGAATCCCGTCATCGGTGATGAAAGATGCACATATATAAAAATTCTCGAAACGTGCGTATTTTGTATCAGACGCACGCCGCCATGCCAGATTGTTTGCAAAGGAATATTCACAGCCCATATTATCCGACTGTCTAAGGGCATTTTGTACCCATTCCCTGTCGGAGAGCCGCAGCTCCTTAAACTCCAGCATTACCTACTCACCTCTTCAAAAAGACTTAGAAGCTCCTTATGTATCGACTCTATAGTTCTTATGCTGCCGTTTTCTGAGCAGTCAATTATATGCCAGCCAAGCCTTCCTGCTGCATATTCAGCAGAGCGGCGGCAATCGCTGAGATATTTAAGATCTGATTCGTGGATATCCTTTTTATACTCATCACCCTCATATCGCTTTGAAAGAAGGCTCTGGGATATCTCTATCGGAAGCGACAGAAACACTACACAGTCAGGTCTCGGAAGACCAAGCTTATTATACTCGTAATCCTCCAGCCATTCCAAATACTCGTCCCACTTTTCATCGGGAAGCTTACTCATCTGGTGTATGGCGTTTGAGGTCGTATATCTGCTTGCAAGGATAGTCTCACCATTACTATACGCCTTTTCCCAGTAGAGCTTATAGCTTGCAAACCGATCTACAGCATAAAAGCTGGACGCCGCATAGGCATTTACTCCACCGGGAACGTTGGAAAAATCTCCGCCAAGATACATCTTAACAAGAGCCGCCGATGGCTTGTCGTATTCAGGAAAGCTTATTGCCTTTAAAGGAATATTTCTCTCACAAAGGCTGTCACGCAGCAGTTCAAACTGAGTAGTCTTTCCGCAGCCATCAAGTCCGTCTATGACGAATATCCTGCCATTAGCCATTCCGAATCACCTCAAACTTCTCACGCACCTCCTTAGCCTTCCCGCAGGTCATCTTACCCTCAGTGCAGTCTCCGCAGCAGCACGACGGTCCCGCCGTACGGAAAAGCGCAGGCGCTGCCTTACAGCAAAGTCGGAGCATCTCTATTGCCACAGCACGTATTTCCCACTGTGCACGGTTGCAGCATCTGAGACGGAAGAAATTCCTGAGACTGCGTACGTTCATGGTTACAACCATCTTTGTTTCGCTTGCATTGGGGAGCACAAATCTCGCATCCTCAATAGCCATCTTCTCAGCCTTTGAGCGTGCAGTCTTTTCGTCCAAACCTTTAGAAACAAGCTCTTGTGTATATTTTGCCTGAAGTCTGTCTGCTATGGCATGGTAGGCTTTTATGGCGCTTTCCATTGAGCTTTGATATAAAGCGGCAGCCTCCTTATCCTCCGCTATTGCCGGAGGAGTTACAAACTGAAAGTTGTTCATCTTTACATATCTCTGGCTTTGGACGGAAAATGACGCTATACGGTGGCGTGTTATCTGAGCCAGCAGTGAGCGTGACACGCCCTCTATTCCAAAAGTAAATGTTACGTGCTCAACAGGACTTTCATGTCCGAATCCTGCCAGCATATCTACAAACTGCTCAGCTTTTTCATCAGACATATTCTCCATCAATGTATCAACTCCGCTGTTAGAATAGCAAAGCTTTGCAGCCGCTGCCACAGTCTTTTCCGGAAGCGGCGTATGTGTGATCAGGGTTACGTTCACATGATATCCTCCATTCAATTAAGTCTCATTTCATTGTACCATTTTAACGGTACAATGTCAAGCAATGCAAATAAAACCACAGAACTAATAATAAAATATTACGGAAAAATCCTCTGCCAAAATATCGAGCGACTTATCGGAGTCATTCTCTAACTTCAGCTTTATATCCATGCTTATATTCAGCTCCCCTGCTTCCATGCCATGTAGGTAACCTTTAAACCGTCCTTGCCGATTATTTTCAGGTTTCGATAGATTATCTGCTCGAACGAAAAGACATCCCGACATTTTTTCAAATAAAAAACTGCACTATCCGCATGAACAGTGCAGTTTTTGTATAATCGTTTACTCGTTATTTAAGCAGGCTTTCAAGCTGAGCCTTGTTTCTATAGCCTACAGCCATATTAGTTACCTCGCCTGCCTTAAATACCATAATGGTAGGAATACTTGATATCCTGTACTTTACCGCAAGCTCCTGTTCCTCGTCCACATTCACCTTACCCACCTTTATTCTACCGGCATACTCCTCAGCAAGCTCTTCTATGAGTGGTGCTATCATCTTGCACGGACCGCACCATGTAGCCCAGAAATCCACCAGTACAGGAATATCTGAATCAAGCACTTCTTTTTCAAAATTTGCAGCTGTCAATTTTACTTCACTCATGATTTTTACCTCCTGTTTATTTTGTGTTTGTTATTTTGATTTGTAATAGAGCATACAGTGACAGAAGCCCTCGAAATCAGGGTCTTTTATCTGTTCACGGAACTCCTTGCACATACACTTGTTATCCTCGTCAGTACCGAAACGGCAGGGACAATATCCGCCCTTTGCCTTTAGGCCTTCCTTTACAGTGCGTACAATTTCTTCATCCGGATTAAGCGTTATCTTCATAGTCTCTGCTCCTTTCCTGCTGCCATGCACTTTATACTTATATTATACCATATTTCTCGGCGCATATCAATACCTTTACACACAAAAAAGACGATAAAACTGTTAAAGCTTTACCGTCTTTCCGATTATATTTACTTCTGAAGAGTTCCGCTGTTCAGGCCTTTCAGGTAGGCTGTGATAAAGCCATCCAGATCGCCGTCCATAACCGCTTGGATGTTGCCGTTTTCAAAACCGCTGCGGTGATCTTTGGCAAGAGTGTAGGGCATGAATACATAAGAGCGTATCTGTGCACCCCATGCAATCTCCTTCTGAACGCCCTTGATATCTGCTATCTTGTCAAGATGTTCTCTTTCCTTTATCTCAACTAACTTAGCCTTCAGCATCTTGTATGCAAAGTCCTTATTCTGGAACTGGCTTCGCTGTGTCTGGCAGGATACAACTATTCCTGTAGGGATATGCGTAAGTCTTACAGCAGAGCTGGTCTTGTTGATATGCTGACCTCCTGCGCCGCTTGCACGGAATACATCCATCTTTACGTCCTCAGGACGGATATCAACCTCCATATTGTCGTCAATCTCAGGCATAACCTCAAGTGCTGAGAACGAGGTGTGGCGTCTGCCGGATGAGTCGAAAGGAGACACACGCACAAGTCTGTGTACACCCGATTCAGACTTTAAAAAGCCATATGCGTTTTCGCCCTCAATGAGAATAGACGCACTCTTAAGTCCTGCTTCGTCGCCGTCGAGATAGTCGAGCGTTGTCACCTTGAAGTTGTGTCTTTCAGCCCAGCGGTTATACATACGGTAGAGCATCTCAGCCCAGTCCTGAGCCTCAGTGCCGCCTGCTCCTGCATGAAATGTAAGAATAGCGTTGGAGTGGTCATACTCTCCAGTAAGCAATGAGGCAAGGCGCATTTCCTCAAACTTCTTCTCGAAAGAGTCGACTTCGGCATTTATATCCTCGTCGCTCTCGGTAGCTCCCTCCTCAATAGACAGTTCAATAAGAGTAATAAGATCCTCCAAGCTGTCGTTGAGCTTATTGTATTCAGCTATCTTATTTTCAAGAGCCTTTGATTCCTGAAGAACCTTCTGGCTGTTTTCAAGGTCGTCCCAGAATCCATCAGCTGCTATTTGTGCCTGAAGCTCCTTGTGGCGGTTCTTGGCAGCCTCAATACCAAGAACGTCATACAATTCCTTAATATCTGCACGATGGTCGCACATTGCAACACGCAGCTCATCTAATAACACCATAGAAATTTTCCTTTCAAAATTAAAATGCACAAAACACCATGATATTATTATACTACAAATTTTCAGTCGGTGCAAACGGTTTTTTTATTTTTGTGTAAGGTGACGGCTCTCTGCGAAAACTCAGTATGTGTTTTGTGGGATTTGCAGCTTCATCTGTTAAAATATGAGTAAATCAGGTGAAATTTGTTCTATAGCTGTTGAAATCCTGCCGGATATGTGGTATAATATTATCTATATCAAACCGAAAGGAATTTACAGTAATGGCTGATTATAAAGACTGCATATGTATTGCCTGCCGAAATAAATTTGAACCCAATGATGATATCGTCGTATGCCCCGATTGCGGCACGCCCTATCATCGTGACTGCTGGCAGGAAAACGGCAGATGTATAAATGATGAGCTCCATGCAAAAGGCGGCTCCTGGAAGAATCCCAACGAAGACAAGCCAAGCAGCGAAGATGCCGCTCAAGTGACCTGCGACAGCTGCGGTCAAATGAATAATGCTAAAAATATGTTCTGCACACGCTGCGGAAAAGCTCTCGGCAATCAAAACACAGAGAATATGTCCGGCGAAAACAGCGGCAATTGGCAGACAGCGTTCTTCAGCATATTCGACGGTTCTGCAAATGCGGAAGGCTCAGGCATCGATATGGACGGCGTAAGCGTACAGGAGGCTGCGGACTTTGTTGGAAACAACGTACAGTACTATATCCCCAGATTCCGCTTGTTCCACGACAAGAAGATACTCCCTAACTTCATATGCCTGTTCTTTCCACACCTATGGTTTGCCTACAGGAAAATGTGGGTATTTGCACTGCTGATAGTTTTAATTTCCTTTATACTTGATATACCCAGCACTCTAATAACACTTGCCTATCAGTCAGACTCAATTCTCGCAGCAGTACAACCCTCGCTTGCAATGATGGGTGAAGAAATGGCTGATTATATAAGAAGCAATATGCTCTCATTTTCTGAGCTTATCGACTCACATTACAATGTTTTATACTGGGTTGAGTTTGTGTGCAGTTACCTGAATCTGGCAATGCGCATTCTGCTGTTCCTATTCGGCAATTTTATGTACTACAAATTCGCAATAAAAAAGATAAAGGCAATACGTTCCGACAGCCGTTCACTTATCGACGTTCAGTCCAGAATACGCATGGCAGGCGGCACAAACATCGGACTTTTATTCCTTATGTTGTTAGTACAGCTCGTCCTTTCATCAGTTATCATATATTTAATACTGTTTATATGATGAAATCAACTCCACAGGAGCCGAAACTTCATATTTCAGTGCAGTTTCAACAAACCGAACTCCTTGATGAGCTTCGGTTTTTTGTTGTTTTTTTTACCAAAAGCTCTTGACAAAGAGGGCCGGACGTGATAAAATAAACAAGTATCCTTGTTTGTACTATGTACAGACGAAATCCAGAAGGAGGTGTATCAAAATGGCAAAGAAGACTGAAAAGTACGAGCTGATGGCTGTGTATAGCCTGACTAACGGCGAAGATGCTGTTAAGGCTCTTGTTGCTAAGTTCCAGAGCATGATCGAAAAGAATGCAACTCTGGAAAACGTTGATGAGTGGGGCAAGCGTAAGCTGGCATATCCGATCAACGATGAGCCGGATGGCTACTATGCACTGTATACATTCACATCTACTCCCGATTTCCCGGCTGAGCTGGAACGTGTACTGAACATCACAGACGGCGTACTGCGGTTCCTGGTAACCGTTGCCGCATAATTAAAACGTGAAATTCACAGAAAGGAACCAATATGCTGAACAGGGTTATTTTGATGGGCAGACTTTGCGCTGACCCGGAATTCCGCCAGACTCAGAGCGGAATAGCTTCATGCAGGATTCGTATTGCAGTTACCCGTGCTTTTGCTAATAAGCAAACAGGTGAACGTGAAGCGGATTTTATAAATGTTACCTGCTGGAGACAAACAGCTGAGTTCGTAAGCCGCTATTTTCGAAAAGGCAGTATGATCGCTGTCGAAGGCAGCCTGCGCAACAACGACTGGACTGACCAGAATGGTGTTAAACATTATTCTATGGATGTTCAGGCTGATAATGTGCATTTCTGCGAAAGCAAGAATTCCAGCCAGAGCGGCGGCAACTATCAGAACGATGGCTATCAGGCTAACTATCAGCAGCCTGCTTATTCTCAGCCTGCACCTCAGGCTGCACCCGCACCTCAGCAGTCCGTTCAGCTCGGTGACCTCGACAGCTTTGAGGAGATCCTCAGCGACGGCGAAGTTCCTTTCTAAACTCAAAAATGCCATTTGGGCAGATAGGAGGACTATATAATGGAAAGAGCACCAAGAAATAATAAGCGTTCACGTAAAAAGGTTTGTATGTTCTGCGCTGATCGTGCAGAGAGAATCGATTACAAGGACGTTGCTAAGCTTAAGAAGTGCATGACTGAGCGCGCTAAAATTCTTCCCAGAAGAGTTACAAGCACCTGCGCTTATCATCAGCGTGAACTGACATCTGCAATCAAGAGAGCTCGTCACGTAGCACTGCTGCCTTACGTTGCTGACTAATTGTATATGTTATTTAAGGGATGTCGTATCAGACATCCCTTTTGTGTTATATGGATAAAGGCAGCCATTTAAACCGGCTGCCTTTTATTTATCACAATATCCTTAGATATATCTCTCTTATCTCGCTCATAAGCGGATATCTGGGATTTGCTCCGGTGCACTGGTCGTCAAACGCCTGCTTTGTCATAGGCTCAAGACTCTCCAGATAGTCGCTCTCCTTAACGCCGTATGCACGTACATTTTCACCTATACCTATCGTCCTGCGAAGTTCATCTATCTTCCGGATCAGACCTTCAAACAGTTCATCTTCCGTAGCTCCCCTGACTCCAACATATCTCGCACACTCACAGTAGCGCTCCATTGCCTTTGGATATGCGTATTGTGAAAAGGTTGCCATCTTCTTTGGTGCGGGCGACACATTATATCTCATCACCTCAGTTATGAGCAGGGCGTTTGCAACGCCATGAGGCAGATGGTGAAATGCTCCCAGTTTATGCGCCATTGAATGACAAAGTCCGAGGAAAGCATTTGCAAAGGCTATGCCTGCCATAGTGGCAGCGTTAGCCATCTTCTCTCTCGCCCTGTAATTGCTGCCGTCCTCGTAACATACAGGCAGATATTCAAATATATTCTTCATAGCCTGAAGTGCAAGTCCGTCGGTGTAGTCACTCGCCATAACTGAGGCGTGCGCCTCAAGCGCATGGGTGAGAGCGTCGATACCCGAGGCTGCTGTAAGTCCCTTGGGCTGACTCATCATAAGATCTGTATCTACCACAGCCATATCAGGCATAAGCGAATAATCCGCAAGAGGATATTTTATGCCCGTCTCCTCGTCAGTTATAACTGCAAAGGGCGTTACCTCCGAGCCTGTACCAGAAGATGTGGAGACAGCTATAAATCTCGCCTTTGCACCCATTTTCGGGAAAGTGTAGATACGTTTCCTTATATCCGCAAATCGCATTGCCATGTCCATAAAATCTGACTCCGGATGTTCATACAGCACCCACATTATCTTTGCAGCATCCATGGCGCTGCCGCCGCCTAACGCTATGATTGTATCAGGCTCAAAGCGCTGGAGTGCCCTTGCTCCGTCCTTGGCGCTTGAAAGTGTTGGATCTGGCTCTACGTTTGAGTAAACCTGATAGTCTATTCCCATTGTGCTGAGCCTGTCGGTTATTGCCTTAACTGCTCCCGACTTGAAAAGAAACGAATCGGTAACTATCATCACACGTTGTGCTCCGTATTCTGTTTTGAGCTCCGTAAGAGCCGTCGGCAGACATCCACCCTTAAAGTAGAGTTTCTGCGGCATTCTTATCCACAGCATATTCTCACGCCTTTCCGCAACTGTCTTTATATTCAGCAGGTGCTTTACGCCCACATTTTCAGATACAGAGTTTCCGCCCCACGTACCGCAGCCAAGCGTCAGCGACGGAGATAAATTGAAGTTATAAAGATCTCCGATGCCGCCGTGAGATGAGGGCGTATTCACAACAAGTCGGCAAGCTTTCATACGCACTGCAAAATCGGCAAATCTCTCCGGCTGTGAAACCGTATCGATAAACAGTGACGCCGTATGACCATAGCCACCGTCCTCAATAAGCCGTTCAGCTTTTTCAAGAGCGTCGTCAAAGCTTTTCGTCTTGTAAAGTGCAAGTACAGGCGACAGCTTCTCATGGGCAAAGGGTTCGGCAGGCGTTGCATCAGTTACCTTTCCAATGAGTACTTTCACATCAAATGGAACTGTTATTCCGGCAAGCTCCGCTATTTTAGCTGCGCTCTGCCCTACTACTGCACCATTTAAAACACCGTCTTTGAGAAGTATCCTCCGTACCGACTCCGTTTCATCTTCACTCAGCAGATAACCGCCCCTGAGTCTGAATTCCTCGCAAACCTCATGATATATCTCCTCAGGCACAAGTACCGACTGCTCAGAGGCACATATAAGTCCGTTGTCAAAGGTCTTTGAATGAACTATCGAACTGACCGCAAGCTTTATATCTGCCGATTCATCTATTATCGCCGGAACGTTGCCTGCACCAACTCCAAGTGCAGGCTTGCCGCTTGAATAGGCTGCCTTTACCATTCCCGGACCGCCTGTTGCAAGGATAAGATCCGCCTGTTTCATAAGCTCATTTGTCAGTTCCAATGAGGGCTGCTCTATCCAGTCAATTATACCCTCCGGCGCACCAGCAGATATTGCAGCTTCCCTCATGATCTTTGCAGCCTCGATAGTGCACTTTCTGGCTCTGGGGTGCGGCGATATGATTATACCATTGCGTGTTTTGAGACAGAGCAGTATCTTGAATATGGCTGTAGATGTGGGATTAGTCGTGGGGATAACGGCTGCAACTGCACCTACCGGCTCCGCTATACGCATAGTCCCATACGCCTTGTCACGTGAGATAACTCCGCACGTTTTAGTATCCTTATAGGCGTTGTAGATATATTCAGCCGCATAGTGATTCTTTATCACCTTGTCCTCAACTACGCCCATACCTGTCTCGGCGGCAGCCATTTCAGCAAGACCTATCCGCATTTTGTTTGCTGCAACAGCAGCCTGTCTGAATATCCTATCGGTGTCCTCCTGGGAGAACGATGCAAACTTCCTCTGGGCGCTTCTCAGTCTTTCAAGTGCAGCTCCTATCTGTTCCTTTGGCTCCATGATTTTCCCTCCACATTATGACAAATTTCACCAGACCACTCTGCTATAATAAATAATAGACAGGCGGTGATCCATATGAGTACGATCTACATAGATGTACTGCTCGTTCTGAATCTTTACGTAAACTGGCTGCTGCTCCGCGGGACTGCAAAGCTTACCCACACTCGTCTTTCAAGCATAAGAAGCATTTTCGCAGCATCTGCCGGAAGTCTCACATCTCTGACCATAATGCTTCCTGCTACGCATCCTGTGATAACGCTCCTTATAAAACTGCTTACGGCTGTAATACCAGTTATGGCAGCATTCGGCATCCGATCCCAGAAGGTATTCTGGCGATGTCTTGGAGTGTTTTTATCCCTGAGCTTTGTGTTTGCCGGACTCTGCCTTGGGCTATGCACTATCACAGGCACAAATCTCCTCATATGGAGCGGCAGCAGCATATACCTACATTTTTCACTGACGGCACTGATTTTATGCACTTCTGCCGCATATTTTCTGCTGAAAATTTTTTCGTATGCCCGTGCAAAGCACTTTCGCTGTGATGAAAGCTATCAGATATTCGTCCGTGTGGGTGCACACGTAGCGTCAGCAGAGGCTATAGCCGACACCGGCAATGGACTGTGCGACCTTTTCTCAGGTCTGCCCGTTATCATTATGGGAAAAGACTCCCTTGCCTCTATCCCGGAGATCGCTTCGCCCGAAAATCTTCCAAAATACAGGCTTATTCCCTACGGCACAATTGCCGGAGACGGTCTTATGCCCATATTCTGTCCCGATGAGGTGATAATCAAAAGCAAAAGCACAGGACAAAAAAGAAAAGCCCACGTATATGTGGGCATTTCAGAGGATACAATATCCGCCATATTCAATCCGGGTCTGCTTCATGTGTTGTGAAAGGAGAAGCTATGAGTTCATTCGTTTCGTTAAAGGGTTTTCTGGAAAGACTTCTTAGAAAACTGCTGCCCGACTGCACAGTCCACTACATACACGGCACTGATACACTGCCTCCGCCGCTTTCACGTGAACAGGAGAATCAGGTATTTGCCCGGCTCTCTGAAGGCGACCAGGAGGCACGCAACACCCTTATCGTTCACAATCTACGGCTTGTAGTGTACATATCTAAAAAATTCGAATCGACAGGCATATGCATGGAAGATCTTGTCTCCATCGGGAGCATAGGTCTCATAAAAGCTGTAAACACCTTCTGCCCGGAAAAGAAGATCAAACTTGCCACCTACGCCTCCCGCTGCATTGAAAATGAGATACTCATGTTTCTCAGAAAGGCTTCTCAGCAGAAGAACGAGGTTTCCATCGACGAGCCGCTCAACGTCGACTGGGATGGCAACGAGCTGCTGCTTTCAGATATTCTTGGTACTGATGACGACGTTGTCAGCCGGCGAGTGGAATCCGAGGCGGAAAGCAATATGCTCCGACAAGCTGTATCCGATCTGGAGTCTCGTGAACGTGAAATAATGGAGCTAAGGTTCGGCTTTATCGACGGCAGAGAGCATACGCAAAAAGAAGTGGCTGAGATAATCGGCATATCACAGTCTTACATCTCACGTCTCGAAAAGAAGATCATACGCAAACTGCGCACCAAACTGGAGTCATACTAAAAAAGACCGCCACAGATAGCTTTCTGTGGCAGTCTTCATATATATATCAATTTACAATCTGAGCTGAATTATACGTTTACTGCACCAGGACCGAGTACATCTACCATAGCTACCATGTACTTCAGCAGCAACTGAGAGTCGTTGCCGTTTACTGTATCATCGTATACAACGTTTGCATTTTCCATCTGCTGGGCATTGAATTTCATGATGCCAGCGTTGTACTTATTAAGATATACGCAGTCAATAAGTGAAATCTGACCATCAAGATTTGTATCGCCATAAAGTGCATTCAGAGTGACATCAAATGTAGTAGTTGTCGTTGTGGTTGTAGTAGTTGTGGTTGTAGTAGTTGTAGTTGTTGTTGTTGTGGTAGTTGTTACAGCAGCACTTACAGTTACCGGCACCTCAAATACCTGACCCTGTGGAGACTGGACAGTGATCACTGTCTCACCCACGCCAACTGCCTCTACATTACCGCTGTCATCAACTGTTGCCACATCAATATCACCTGTTACAAATGTACAGCCATCAATATTAGATGTAAGCGTTTCTGTATCACCTACAGTCATGATAAGCTGTGCAGGCTTTACATAGAGATCATCTTCAAACATATCAGTCTTAGCATAGTTGAGCTGATCGTCTGTTGTATAATAGAGAGTTACATTTTTCAGAGTTATATTGGATACAGTAGTACCTTGCCAGCCTGCATAGTAGCATGAAAGCTTCATGTTGTCACCAGGCTGTTCTGTGCTGATGTAATTTGTTACATTTCTGTCCTCAGCTGCAGGATACTGACCTGTAGACTCGTTCTTGACAAGACCCTTTGCAACTGCACCAGGCATGATCCACATATATGTATATTCCTTCTTGGACTCATCAGCATTGATCAGTACTATGTTGTTTTCCTGATGCTCATTTGGAGCCATACTCTGCTGGAACCAGCATGAACTTGTTGCACCAGGGCAGTTTGCTCGTACGGTTGTACCTGCGTCAAGAACCAGGTTGTCAACACCGGAAGGTGCATTAATCGTAAAGAGGGCTGCATAAACATCAGCTGTAATATCGTAATCAATGTTGAAGTCCTCGAACAGAACCTCTGTACCTGTTGCACTCAGAGTTTCGCTGTATGTCTTTGATGCGCTTGCCTTATAAGGTACTGTAATGGATTGTGTATAAGTAAGAGCAGCACTTTCAAGGATAAGAGAATCAAGAGGAGTATACTGCTCAGCCTCGATCTCGCCATACCACAGTTGGAATGAGATGGAATCAGAGCCTGCTGCTGCTGTTGTGTATGGGATAACATCGCTTGGAACGTCCCATGTTACCTCAACATAGTCGCCAAAATTCTGTTCTCTCAGATCGGCACCATTCTGCACTTCTACGCCAAATGCAAGGTCGGTACCGTTTGCTGCATTATATTCATCAATACCCTGCTGAGCTTCTTGAAGCGCCTGTACACCGCTATCGTTATACCAATAGCCGGCATTCTTATTCAGCTTGAGACCTGCTGCACGCTTAATATACTCAGTATCAGCTGCAGACATATACTCTACGCTAAGACCTCCACCATACTGAACACGGGTAACATTTTCATTTGCATCGCCGCGCATAACTACCTTCAGAGATTCAATATGGATTTCGCTTGTTTCTGATTCATTAGGATAAAGACCAAAATCAGTATAGAGGAACTTATGGCTGTTAAGAGGAAGATCCGAAGTTCTTATCTCAGCCTCACCCATTTCTACATATGCGCCAGTATCAGGGTCATATGTAGCGTATGATTCCTCGCTGTAGTTTTCGCCAGCTGTAAGTATAACATCCTTACCATCATACTTGTCGGCATAGAAGGAGGTAATATCTTCTATTGTCTTTGTGATAGTAGCAGTGATAGTTGCAGTACCATCGCCGTTATCCACAAATGTATAGTCGCCACTCTTGCTGTTAGCCGTTGTGTAGCCAATACCGCCGGTGTTTACGGCACCTACGTTAATAGGATCGCCTTCGCTTGTATCAGTAGTGCCGTTTGCAACGATGGAGACAAGTGTGATCGGAATCTCAACGCCACTGAGGTTTGCACAATAGCAATTCTGGAACTCAAATTCCTTTGCGCCATATGTATCATCATATCCGATGCTGATACCGCTTACATCAAGTACCAGTGAGAACTCAGCTGCATATGGATGGCACTGGTCACCAGTACTGGTAATATTTTCCCACCACGGAGACGTATCAGTTGAAATACCTGCATAATATGAAAACGCAGATACCGGCTCATCAGCCTTGAAATTAAACTGGATGGTTTTAAGCCCGGATGTTGCCAAGTTCTTAACATCATCTCTGTAGGAAACCTCATCCAAATTGGTAACTTCGCCATCAGCGTTTTTTGTGGGTATAGCCAGTTCCTGGTTAACGGTTATCGTTCCAGCAGCTTCAGCTATCAATGTTGCAGTAGTAAACACACTTGATATAACGGTAGTACCTGTGGTAAGCATTGCAGCACCTACAAGGAATGCCCCAATACGCTTGCCAAACCTTTTCATACAAATCATCTTCCTTCCCATTCATTAAATTATTTACGTTTGAAAAATGGTTCGTTCATTTTTACTTGTGGAATCATTATAACACACGAATATTACTTTATTATGATTATTATTTTAACAAACTTATTTATGTGAATTTTTCGTGTAGATTTTTTCGAGGCATTTTTGTGCATATTAAACAATTTCATAGCGCTTGTTAAAAAATATCACATGACTTCTACATCTGCCTGAAACACATGATAAAAAGGCTCTATAATAAATGTTGGGGAAAGCCGAGTAAAGCCTACAAAATAAATATCAAAAAAAGTAGAGCATATT
>CALXBL010000038.1 GCA_944386525.1 uncultured Ruminococcus sp.
CACTTTTTTCCTTAGAGTGAGTTTTAATCTCTGCCTCCCAGTTATACTTAACAGAGTTTACACCGCATACGATAAGGGTATTGTACAAGGCAGACTGATAGGCGGACATACAGGGCTGATGGAGCTTGCTGGAACCTCTATCGAACTGACAACGGAAGATTTTGAACAAGCAATATTGTTTGTCGAAGATATTCCGGAATTTTTTGATGAGGCGTCTGTGCAAAAATTTTTCTCTTATCTCGGGGAAAAAGGGGTTTTACAGAAGCTGAATGGTATCATTATCGGAAAAGTAAATGAAAACAGGTCTTTTGAAGAACGAGCAAAAATTATTCGCCGTGTGATTTCTGAGGAGTATTCCTGCTCTGTTCCCGTATTGTACGACCTGAATTTCGGGCATAGTTCACCGATGTTTGTACTGCCGTACGGAGCGATGGCGGAAATTGACTGTGAGAAAACCACTTTTTCTATTTTGGAGAGTGGCGTTACGGTATAGTGATGGAGGAATGATTGATGATAAAACTCAAAGAAATAAAAGCGGATAATCTTGAGGATGTGTTAAAACTTAAGGTGTCGAAGAATCAAGAGAACTTTGTTTCAACTACAGCTTATTCTTTGGCACAAGCGTATGTTTACCGGAGAAATGCCTATCCTTTTGCAATTTACGCTGATGATACATTGGTTGGATTTATTATGTTCGGGTTTTACGAATCAAAAAACCAATATACACTATGGAAGTTTCTGATAGACGAGAAATATCAAAATAAAGGCTACGGTAAGATTGCGTTGCTTTTAGGTATTGAGCACATGAAAAAGCAACATGACATGAAAGAAATATATACCGGAATTGCTATTGATAACCATGTTGCAGAATATTTGTATCAGTCTGTCGGGTTTCAAGCCACAGGACTTGTTGAAAACGGTATGAAGGAACTGAGATATCTGTGCAGGGAGTGAAAATAAGCGAGAATCGTTAAAACTCAAAATACTTCAAAAATAGATCGTGAGGCAAAAAGGAAGGTGTCGTGATGACCTTTTATCACGGAAGCCCTGTCGGAGGACTAAACGAACTGAAACCGCATTTGTCAGAGCATGAAAAGCAATACATTTATTTTACTCAAAACCCGGTCGTGGCGCTTTTATACGCCGTACATCCTGTACCAAAGCCGTTTAGCTATTATCCGTATGGTTTTGATAAGGACGGCACGACGATCCATTATTCGGAATATTATCAGAACGCCTTTTCGGATATTTACAAAGGCAAACAAGGGTATTTGTATGAATGCGATGACATTCCAAACGTAGGAAATCCTACGCAGATTAACGGAGTCTTTGTCTGTGAGAATGCAGTAAAGGTTGACCGTGTAACAATGATTTCCGATCTGTACGACTGCTTAATGGAATATCAGCAGCAGGGACTTTTCCGCATCAGACCATTGGATACGATATCTGACAAGGAAATACAGTCTGTGCATAACGATTTAAAGCAGACCATTCAAAAACACAACCTGAAGCAGTTTCCGGACAATTCCATGAGCCGGTTTATCCGGGAACATTTTCCGGAAGTTTGGGAGGTGGAATAAAGTTGAAAAATGTTATCATCGTTTGCGGATTAAACGGTGCAGGTAAAAGTACATTGGGAAAAGCTCTTGCCGAAAAATTGAATTATCGATTTATTGACATGGAAGATATCTATTTTCCGAAAGACGATCCTAATTATATGTATTCGAATCCCCTACCCTTTGAGAAAGTGGAACACATTCTGTTAAATATTATTTCAGAAAATGACAGCTTTGTTTTGGCATCGGTTAAAGGAAATTTCAATAAGGATATAGTATCTCACTTCAAGTGCGCGGTTTACATCGAGACTCCGAAAGAAACACGAATTAAAAGAGTGTATGAACGGTCATACAACAAATTCCGAGAAAGAATGCTGGAAGGCGGAGATTTATACGAAAAAGAAAAGGCATTCTTCGACTTTGTTAAATCCAAAGATGAAAACACCGTTGAAGTTTGGCTGTCATCAATATACTGCCCGATTATCAGGGTTGATGGAACTTTGCCGATAGAAAATAATGCAGAACTAATTGCAGAACAATTGGGTAATCAGTTTTAAATTAAGGGGAGAACATGGATGAATGCTATTGCTTATTGCGGACTGGCGTGCTGTGTCTGTTCCGAGAATAAAGATTGTATCGGTTGCCAAAATGGTGGTTGTGATATTCGCGGTTGGTGTAAGAATTATAACTGCTGCAAGGAAAAAGGTCTGAACGGATGCTGGGAATGTACCGAATTTCCATGCGCCGGTTCTATGCTTGATAGCCCCGTATTCGTGCTTTTGCGGAGTTTGCGAAACGGTACGGCACAGACGAATTGGAAAAATGTCTCCTCAGAAATAAGGAGAAAGGCATTGTATATCACTATGAAGGTCAGCTGGTAGGTGATTATGATAGATGCCAAACCGAAGAAGAAATCATTGAAATGATTAAGAACGGCGTATGCTGTATTGGAGGAAAACAAGAATGAAATATGATTGGATTGATTACTCTTCAATATATGAGGTAACGGTTGATTCTTGGCTTGATGAAGAAGCACAACGATTTACCGGTTGTGATGGTGGGTTTGATACATATTATCAATATTGGGTGAATGAACCAGATACAAAGCTCGGAGAAAATTTTTGGGTCAAAATCATATTTGCCAATTCAGAACCGATTGGGGTTATGGCAATTGCTTTACATAATAGCACTTTCATTGTATCAGAATTTATTATTCGTCCCGATAAGCGAGGGAAACATATTGGTTCATCTGTTCTTGCTGAATTGCTTACTTATTCAAAATATATTCTTGGAAGCACGATAAAAGATGCAGAAGCAGTAATATTCCCAGACAATATTGCATCACAAAAAGCATTTGAAAAAGCAGGATTTATATTCTATTCCGAACACCCTGACGGAGATGCTTGGAATTATCGGTATCACGATAATACTTGTTATTGCGGCCATGACTGCTCTAAATGCGTTACCTATATTGCAACACAGCGAAACGATGATAACCTGCGCAGACGGTCTCAAAGCTTTTATACAGAGAAATTCAATCTTGATATTCCGCTTGAAAAGTTCAACTGCAACGGCGGCAGATCGGACAAGGTTTTTGAGCCTTGCAAAGAGTGTCCTTTTATCAAGTGCTGTAAACAACATAACGTAGGTTTTTGCAAGGATTGCCCAGAATATCCGTGCAAAAATATTTCGGATTACCAAGCAAAATATGTGAATAAATGTAATCAGATATAAGAGGTGATACAATGACCGGAGTAATCTATGCCCGGTATTCTTCCGATAATCAACGGGAAGAATCAATCGAAGGACAACTGCGAGAGTGCAAAGCCTTTGCGGAAAAGAACGACATCCAAATCGTAAATACCTATATTGACCGCGCTTTGTCAGCGAAAACAGACAACCGTCCTGATTTTCAGCGAATGATTAAGGACAGCGAAAAAGGACTATTTGACACCGTTATTGTATGGAAGCTTGACCGATTCGCCCGTAACCGATATGACTCCGCGCATTATAAATCCATTCTTCGCAAAAACGGAGCAAAAGTAATATCTGCTACCGAAATGATTTCGGATACCGCCGAGGGAGTTTTGCTAGAATCTATGCTGGAAGGCATGGCGGAATACTACTCGGCGGAGCTCTCTGAAAAGGTTATACGCGGACTGACAGAAAATGCACTGAAATGCAAATATAACGGCGGTACGCTTCCTATTGGTTATACGATTGATGAAAACCAATATTTTCAGATCGATCCTTTGACGGCTCCGGCAGTACTGGACGCTTTTAAACAATACGCTGAAGGAGCAACTATGCAAGAGGTCACCGATAATATGAACATTAAAGGAATCCGTACCAAACGCGGCGGAAAAATAAGCATAAACAGCGTTACCCGAATGCTGCACAACCGCAGATATATCGGTGAATACAAATACAACGACATTACAAAACCGGGCGGTATACCGGCAATTATTCCGGAAGATTTATTTAATCGTGTGCAGGAACGTATGGCGGCAAATAAAAAAGCTCCGGCTAAACACAAAGCAGAAGACGAATATCTGCTGACGACGAAACTGTTTTGCGGAAAGTGCGGATGCCTTATGGTAGGAGAAAGCGGAACGAGTCACCAGAAGAATAAAGTGCATCGCTATTATAAATGCGTGAGCGTAAAAAATCATAAAGGCTGCGATAAGAAAACTGTCAGAAAAGAATGGCTTGAGAATCTCGTGATTGCGCAAATTCGCAGTATTATTTTTGATGATGAGTTGATTGACATTTTGGCGGATTCGATTATGAGGCTGCAAAGTGCCGAAAATACAGCTTTGCCGTTGCTCAAAATGCAATACGCCGAAACGCAGAAAGCCATAGACAATCTGCTCAACGCTATTCAACAGGGAATTTTGACTCCCTCTACCAAGCAGAGGATGGAAGAACTGGAACAGCAAAAGAGCGAACTTTCTGTGCAGATTATGAAAGAGGAAATGACAAAACCGAGTTTAACGAAAGACCAGATTGTTTTTTGGCTTTATCGTTTCCGCAAGCTTAACACTGACAAGCTGGAGCATCGCCGCCGATTGATAGATAGCTTTGTCAATGCGATATTCCTTTATGACGACAGGATTACATTCACTTTCAATTACAAAGACGGTTCGAAAACAATAACTTTCACCGAGCTTGAAAAATCAGGTTTGGGTTCGGATATAAATGCACTCGCTGCACCATGACGATGGCGAGTGTTCTTATAGGATTTAAGAAGATCCATAAGAACACTCGCTTTTTTCATGTTCAAATGTTAACTTGACGGATACTTTCAACTCTATGGTATTCCATTTTTTGCGACCATATCTTGTATATTATGGTATAGCTGCGGAAGAATAATTAAGAAGTAAAAAAACTTCTGATTTTGTTAAAGCCTCTTGACAAACGGCAGAAAATAGGGTATAATATAATTGCAAATGATTATCAATAGTGTTATACACAAAGGTGAGGTAAAATGCAGAACGAAGTAAAGAATCGCAATACGCTTCAGCGCAGGATAGTTTTGGAAACTGTGAGGAAAATGACAAACCATCCCGATGCTGAAATGATATATGAAAAGATATCCGCAGAAAATTCACTTGTGAGCAAGGCTACAGTTTACCGCAATTTGAAGCTGCTTGCAAAGCAGGGATATATACTTCATATACCGATTCCGAATGGAGCAGATTGTTTTGATTTCAACTGCCTGCCCCACTATCATATCAAGTGCAGGAAATGCGGTGGAGTATTTGATGTGGATATGCCGTATCAGAATGATATATACAAAAAGATCGTAAATACACGGGGATTCACCGTTGATTCCCATCAGATTGTATTCAGCGGGATTTGTCCCGACTGCCAATAAAATCTTTATATGAACGGAGGAAAATATTATGGAACTTAAAGGCTCAAAAACCGAGGCTAATCTCCAGACAGCTTTTGCAGGAGAGTCGCAGGCACGAAACAAGTATACCTATTTTGCATCAAAAGCAAAGAAGGAGGGTTATGTTCAGATAGCAAAGCTCTTCGAGGAAACTGCCAACAACGAAAAGGAACACGCTAAGATATGGTTCAAGCTGCTGTATGGTGCTGATATGAGAACTACAGCAGAAAATCTTGCAGAGGCTGCTGCCGGCGAAAATTATGAGTGGACGGATATGTATGCGACCTTCGCAAAGGAGGCACGTGAGGAGGGCTTTGACCACATAGCATTCCTCTTTGAAGAAGTTGCAAAGATCGAGAAAGCTCATGAGGAACGCTACCGCAAACTCCTTGCCAATGTGGAGGGCGGACTGGTGTTCTCCAAGGACGGCGATACTATCTGGGAATGCGCTAACTGTGGTCACATCGTAATCGGCAAGCAGGCTCCGGAGGTATGTCCCGTATGCAGTCACCCTCAGGCATATTTTATGGTAAAGGCTGAAAATTATTGATATGGACTATAAACGCATATTGCTCCACGCAAGGATTCGTGGGCTGAGATACATTATTCATAGTGTATCGCATCTGCGTTTGTTCACACGCTGGCTGATCTTGTCCCTGATAGTTGGAGTAACTATTGGGGGCGTGGGCAGCCTTTTTGCGCTGTGTATGACGGTGGTGACAGGACTTAGGGCCGAACATCCGTGGATAATGTATTTCCTGCCTGTGGGCGGTATAGTAATAGTATTGCTGTATCGTCTGTTCAAATATCAGAACGACCGTGGAACAAATATGGTTATAGCTTCCATTCAGGCAGAGGGCGAGATTCCGGGAAAAATGGCGCCTATGATCTTTATATCAACCATCATCACCCATCTTGTAGGCGGAAGCGCAGGACGTGAGGGTGCGGCGCTCCAAATAGGCGGAAGTCTGGGCGCAGTTATGGGACGTGCTTTTAAAATGAACGAGACCGACCGGCGAGTTCTTGTCATGTGCGGAATGAGCGCCGTTTTTTCTGCCGGATTCGGGACACCTCTTGCAGCTGCAGTATTTGCTATGGAGATAGGCAGAGTAGGCGTAATGTATTATTCTGCGATAGTTCCTTGTGTTATATCGTCTATAACGTCGTGGCAGCTTGCGGTTTTTCTGGGAGTTGAACACGATAATTTTGCTCTTGGAGTATTTCCCGGTTTCAGTGCAGTTGGTTTTTGCTGGATAATACTTCTGGGTGTTTTGTGTGCGGCAGTCAGCGTTATATTCTGCATGACTCTGCACAAGACGAACGAGCTGCTGAAAAAGTGGCTGAAGAATCCCTACATACGTATAGCTGCAGCTGGTGTTTTCCTGATAGCTGTTAGTTTGCTGCTGGGAAATCAGGATTACCTTGGGGCGGGCGTGCCTATGATAGAACGTGCCTTGCAGGGCGATATCGAATGGTATGCTTTTCTTTTGAAGATGCTGCTTACAGCTGTGACTATTGAAGCTGGATTCAAGGGCGGAGAGATAGTACCGTCATTCTTTATAGGAGCATCATTTGGCTGCCTTTTTGGCACAATAACGGGATTTTCACCGGAGCTTTGTGCGGCAGTTGGAATGGTTGCTATTTTTTGCGGAGTTACGAATTGTCCTATAACATCGCTGCTGATAGGCTTTGAGATGTTCGGATTCAGGGAACCCGCATATCTGATAACAGGCATTGCTGTAAGCTATATGCTATCGGGATATTACGGACTATATAAAGACCAGAGAATAGTCTACTCAAAGTATGAGCAGAAGTACATAAACCGCCATACAAGGAGCTGAATACAAAAAAGGCTGCTGCAACCGATAAGGTTACAGCAGCTTTACTGTTATTATTTACCCTGTTCTTTTTTCCACTGGAGGAATTCCTCATATGTTCCCTGTCGGTCAAGGCAGCCTGTGGGAGTTATCTCAATTATGCGGTTTGCGACGGTTTGGAGTATCTCGTGGTCGTGTGACGACAGCAGAACAACACCCTTGAAGTTTACAAGTCCGTTGTTTACAGCTGTGATACTTTCGAGGTCGAGGTGATTTGTAGGTCTGTCCAGAACCAGCACGTTTGAGTGGAACAGCATCATGCGTGAGAACATACAGCGAACCTTTTCGCCGCCGGAGAGCACCTTTACCGGTTTGAACACATCATCGCCGGAGAAGAGCATTCTTCCAAGGAAACCTCGCAGGAAAGTGTCTGTAATATCATTTTCGGAATACTGGCGGATCCAATCAATAATGGAAAGATCGCAGTCGTTGAAGTATTCGGAGTTGTCCACCGGGAAGTAGGAGACAGAAGTTGAAATTCCCCACTTGAATGAGCCGGAATCGGGCTGTTCTTCCTCCATGAGTATCTTGAAGAGCATTGTGATAGCTTGTTCGCTTTCGCCGATAAATGCGACCTTATCATTTCTGCCCAGGGTGAAGCTTACGTTGTCAAGGAGCTTTACTCCGTCCACAGTTTTGCAGAGGTCTGTAACCTGGAGTATTTCCTTGCCGAGTTCTCTGTCCATATCGAAACCGATAAACGGATAGCGTCTGCTGGAGGCAGGCATTTCCTCAACAGCAAGGTTATCGAGGAGCTTACGTCTTGAAGTAGCTTGGCGTGACTTTGACTTATTTGCAGAGAATCGCTCGATGAATGATTTTAGTTCCTTTATCTTTTCCTCAACACGCTTGTTCTGTTGTTTGATAAGCCGCTGCATCATCTGGCTCGACTCATACCAGAATTCATAGTTGCCCACATACATTTTTATCTTGGTGTAGTCGATATCCACAGTATGAGTACAGACATTATTGAGGAAGTGACGGTCGTGGGATACTACGATAACTGTACCGAAATATTCCGACAAGAAGTCCTCCAGCCATCTTATAGCGTCGATATCCAGGTGGTTAGTAGGCTCGTCCATAAGTATTATATCCGGATTGCCGAAAAGGGCCTGTGCAAGGAGTACCTTGACTTTTTCATTACCGGAAAGGTCAGCCATCTGCTGATAGAGCAGATTTTCTGAAAGACCCAGACCCTGAATTAGTTTGGATACATTTGATTCAGCCTCCCAACCGTCCATCTCAGCAAATTCAGCCTCCAGTTCAGCGGCAATTTCGCCGTCCTCCTCGGAGAAGTCATCTTTAGCGTAGAGGGCGTCTTTCTGCTGCATAACATCGTAGAGGCGCTGGTTGCCCATAATGACGGTATCCAGAACAGAGTATTGGTCATAGGCAAAGTGATCTTGCTTGAGTACGCTCATACGCAGATCCTTAGGAATGGTCACCTCGCCTGTGGTAGGTTTTAGTTCACCGTTGAGGATACGGAGGAAAGTAGACTTTCCGGCGCCGTTGGCACCGATAATGCCATAGCAGTTTCCGGGGTTGAACTGCAGATCTACATTTTTAAAAAGAGTATCGCCGCCGAATTGCAGGCTTACATTTGAAACTGTTATCATATCTGATCCTTTCTGTCTTACAATAAATGCACATACACAAATATTATACCACAGTAAAAATAATAATGCAATGAATTTTGCCATAACTTTTAAAAAAGCCTTTTTTAGCAGGAGGAGATATATACCTGATTTTCAGAATGTTATTTTTTAGAAATCACACAACTATCATTTTAGAGCTGTATTATAGGAGCATAAAGATAAACCCCCTATTTATGGAAAGGCAAGGTATATGAAACAGGATACAAAACGCATAACATGGGCAGTTGCGCTTGCTATGGCAGCCTGCATATGCACAGCGGATACAGTAACTGAAAATGGACAGGGAATATGGGACGCAGCAGGACACAGCATTACTGCTTCTGCATCGGCAGCTTGCTCAGACGACGAAGATGACGACAAGGACGAGTAATAAACAAGAACGAATAAAAAAACAAGAACGGTCACACGATTATCATTGCGTGTGACCGTTATATTTTAGGCAATATCCGCACAAAGCTGCCGGGTGTGCATTATGCGGTATTGTCTTTGTTACTTATCTTTGGGAACTGCATAGAGGTTAGTTTCCCATGCCGGGATATACAGCTGATGACGGATATAAATATCGTAATTTGGATTCAGTGTTTTTATCAGAAGCGGCAGAGAGAAGATATCCTCATTCCGGTGGTAGAGAGCGACCATAAGGCGCGGCGTATACTTTGAGATAGTATTTGACGAGCCCCACAATGCCTCACGTTCGCAGCCTTCAACATCCATCTTGATAATGGTTGCCGGCTTGCCGTCGAGGATACTGTCGACAGAGCGTGCAGTGATTGTCTGACCAAAAGCAGAGACAGCTGACTGTCTGCCGGCTTTGGTGGAAAACGGGACTTCAGTATCAGTACTCCATGCGACTGCATTATAAATGCTTACATATGGCATATCAGCAGTGCATTTGCGCAGTTTCCTGAAGTTTTTCTTATCCGGTTCCACGCCGTACATACGTACATACCTACCGTTTGTAAAGCTTAGGACTTCCTGGATAGTATCGCCGTTATAAGCACCCAGGTCAACGTATGTTTCACTCTGTGTAATTCTGATTATATTACGGTAGATGTCTTCTTTTGGAGTTGTAACTTCCATAAGATATGGTATCTTGCCGCTTATTTTAAAGTTGATGATATTGGCGTATACCTTTTTAGAAAAGGGGTCTGCCAGCATATCGTACACCTGCTGTATTTCAGTAGCATGTTCCAGGCAGTAGTCATAAGTGAAAAGACCGCTGCCTGCAACCGGAACATCCGGTACCAGCAGGGTATGGCGCTCTGCGATCTCCAGCAGCTTGTCAACGAGTGACTGATAGCCTGCTGCGAAAGCAAGGACGATCACAAAATCATCAACCTGTTCTTCGATTTCGGAAAGTTTCCGAACCTTGTAGCCTGCAAAAGAATGGCCTCTTACAAAATCATCGCTGGCGAAGATGCCTGCCAGAGGAATTTTCTTCTCTCTGAAAACACGCATAATTTTCTCCGCACCATCGCCCATGCCATAAATAAAAATCGGACGTGTTTCTGTCTTGAGTGTTTCCCAGACAGTTTGTTTTTCCGTAATAAATGAAAGCATGTTTAGGAACTCCTTTATCTATCTGTATAAATCCGTGCCCAGCGTATTTGCTGCAGCTGACACCTCCATGCGTCTAAGTAGATTTCTTTCTCCTTTTGGAGAGAATTTCTGCAAATGGGATATTATAAGCATGAGAACGTAAAGCTTATCATGCCTATATTCAATCAAAGCAGTCGTTGTCCCCTTCGCCGGCAGCACCGATCATATCTCTGCCTCTTATAGAGTAGCGGTCACGGTACTGACTAATATATGATCCGATAAGATCGGAGACTTCACGGGGACATTTGACTGAAATGATATTTTTTTCGGGAGTATCCATATCCTTGCAGAAAAGAACTATTGTGCCTACACCGAATATGCGCTGCCAGATGCTGCGCTGGAGACTTTTATCTACAATGCGGTAGATCTCCAACTCGTCCTCCTTTATAGTGAAAAGACCGGTTTTTGTAATAAGGCGGTTTTCAGTAAGGTAGTATCTGGTGAATGAGATGGGAAGCCCCAGAAACGGACGTTTCTTATCGCTCCATACATATTCGATTTGTTTATCCTTTTTTGCCATATTTCAAACCTCCCGATTGGATACTGATTAAAGCTCAATAACAGCCTGTGTACCGGAAACAGTAACCTTCTTGTCGGTACCTGCAACAGATACAGTAAAGGTCTTGCCGGACTCTGTAGCGTTTACTGTAATAGTATTGCCGCTGCGCTTAGCTGTAATGGTGAGCACCTTTTTAGCGTTTGTATCATAGATATCAGCAGAAGCAGACTTACCATCCTCAAGATTGCAGATCATGAAGTCTGTGCCTTCAGCGTAGTCATATTCAAACTGATTCTGGAAATTGCCGATAGCAATGATAGAATTCGGCTTAGCCAGAACAGGCATTTCCATAAATGTGCACTTGATGGAGTGATACTTGCCGCCTTCCAGAGTCTTGCCGGTGATTATATCATACCACTTGCCTTCGGGCAGGTAGATGTTTGCAATGCCTTCTTCGTTGAATACAGGAGCGCAAACCAGATTGTCGCCCAGCAGATACTGCTGATCGAGATAACGGCAGGCAATATCGTCGGTATAATCCATGACCATAGGACGCATCATAGGAACGCCTGTGGTGGAAGTCTTTACAGCCTGAGCAAAGAGATAAGGCATAAGCTTACCCTTGAGCTTAGTGAAGAAGCGGAGAACGTCAACAGCCTCATCATCATAAACCCACGGTACACGGTAGGATGTAGAGCCATGGAGACGGCTGTGGGTAGACATAAGGCCAAATGCACACCAGCGCTTATAAACAGACGGAGAAGAGGATGCTTCGAAGCCGCCGATATCGTGGCTGAAGTAACCAAAGCCTGAGGAGCAGAGAGACAGACCGCCACGGAGAGTTTCCGCCATAGAGGAGTATTCACCTGTGCAGTCGCCGCCCCAGTGAACAGGGAACTTCTGACCGCCGACTGTAGCACTTCTTGCGAACAGGCAAGCCTGATTTTCGCCATAGAAATCCTTCAGAGTCTCGAATACTACCTTGTTGTACAGGTAGGTGTAATAGTTGTGCATATGGATAGGATCCTGACCGCTGAAATACTTTACCTTTGTAGGTATTCTTTCGCCGAAGTCGGTCTTGATAGCTGTAACGCCCATTTCAAGGAGTGTGCGCAGTTTATTGGAGAACCACTTGCAGGCGTCGGGGTTAGTAAAGTCAACGATAGCCATACCCGGCTGCCACATATCAAACTGGAATACACTGCCATCGAGATTCTTGATGAAGTAGCCCTTTTCAACGCCCTCATCAAAGAGTGCAGACTGCTGAGCAATATATGGATTGATCCAACAGCATATGCCAAGACCTCTGTCCTTGAGACGTGAGATCATAGCCTTTGGATCAGGGAACTGACGGGTATCCCATTCAAAGTCTGTCCAGTGGAATTCTCTCATCCAGAAGCAGTCGAAGTGGAACATCTGGAGCGGGATATCACGTTCAGCCATGCCGTCGATAAATGATGTAACAGTCTCCTCGTTGTAATCTGTAGTAAATGAAGTGGAAAGCCACAGACCGAATGTTTTAGCGGGCGGAAGAGCAGGCTTGCCGGTGAGTGTGGTGTAGTTTTCCAGTACCTTGTGGAGATTTTCGCCGCCGATAAAGAAGTATTCAAGCTCCTCACCAGGAACGGTAAATGAAAGCTTGTTTACAGTGTCGGAAGCAACCTCAAAAGAGACTTTGTCGGAGCTGTTTACGAAAACGCCGTAGCCGTTTGAAGTTATGTAGAATGGGATGCACTTATAGCTCTGGTCGGAGCTTGTGCCGCCGTCGGCGTTCCACATTTCAACGTTCTGACCGTTCTTAACGAAAGTGGTGAATTTTTCGCCGAAGCCATAAACGCATTCGCCAACGCTGAGAGTAAGCTGCTCACGAGTGAATCCTGTGTGTGGATCCTGAGGGAAGTTGAAGCACTGGTCATCTTCCTGGAGAGCAAGACGAGCATTTGCGTGGTACTGATTTTCTTTGATGTAGGAAGTGCTGCGCCATGCGCCGCCTGTAAGGTACTTACCGTTTCTGGAGAAGCTTACTTCCCAGTCGGTGCCCTGCTTGATGCGCAGAACAGTTTCGCCGGACTTCATTTCGATGTAGCCGTCGCCCTGAGTGATCTGTGGAGTATAGCCCTGATCCTCGTTCAGCTCGAACTTAGGACGGTTGTCCACAGTGCCCTTGTGATGGCGGATAGTAACCTTAATCACATCGGGTGCAGTGGAAGTGTAAGTGATTTCTAAGCAAACGCCGCCCAGTGTCATTCCGCGGTTCCAGATTGCAGTTGGAGTAGCAAATACAGTGATAGAATTGGCAGTGGTCTTTGTTTCGTATGCTTGTACAGCGTAGTTTACCTCATAGCCGCGCTGATTCAGCCATAATCCGTCAGAGAATTTCATTTGTAATACCTCCATTAACATAAAAAATAAAATAGTTTCCAAAAGCTGATTTGTGCACCGTGCACAACGGTATGCACATAAGCTTATTGTACCACATAATAGATGGAATTGTCAATTGAATTCCGTGAATTATTATTTTTTTTGCAAAAAGAATATTTTATAGCTTAAAGCTTGATAAAGTGAGGAAAATAAGATGGAAATGTGAAAAACAGTGAAAGATTGTGGAGAGTTGTTTCCGGGCACTTGCAAAGGTGATAAAAAAATGGTAAAATATATAATATAGAAAAAATGCTTGTGCTGCGAAAGGAGTAATTATTATGTATCGTTTGCTTATAGTTGATGACGAGGCGAATATCCGCAATGTTGTGCGTGAATACGCTGAGTTTGAGGAGTACGATGTTACCGAGGCTGAAAACGGCATGGAGGCAGTGGCACTCTGCCGGGAGCAGGATTTTGACATTATTATAATGGACGTAATGATGCCAAGACTCGATGGCTTTTCAGCTTGCAAGGAGATCCGAAAGAAGAAAAATATCCCTGTTATAATGCTTTCTGCAAGGGGTGAGGAGTACGATAAGCTATTTGGTTTTGAGATAGGTATTGATGACTATGTAGTAAAGCCGTTTTCGCCGAAGGAGCTTATGGCGAGAGTACGTGCGGTAATAAACCGCCGCGGAACTGCCGCAGCTCAGCCGGAAAGTCAGAAGCTCCAGTTTGAGGGGCTTGAGATAGATATGGCAGGACGTGAGGTGTATGTTGATGGTCAGAGAGCCTCAATGACGCCTAAGGAATATGATCTGCTGTTTTATCTTGTGCGTAACAAGGGTCTTGCGCTTACAAGAGACAAGCTGCTGGAGGAAGTGTGGGGTTACGACTTTTTCGGAGACGACAGAACTGTTGATACCCATATAAAGATGCTTAGAGGAAGTCTTGGCGTATACCGTAAGTTTATCGTGACGCTGAGAGGAATGGGCTATAAATTCGATGCGGAAGTATAAAATCGACCATTCCGGCGGAAATCTCACCATAAGGGTAAAGATATGGCTGTTTTTCATGATGCTGATATGTATCGTATTCATACTCATGTGGACGTTTCAGGTGGTATTCCTTGAGCAGTTTTATGAGATGATGAAGGTGGCCTCTGTTGGGAGAAATGTTGAGAAACTGGCGAGCTCATACAATACAGAGCAGTTTGATGAAAACCTTATCGATGCAGCCATGAAAAATGATATGTGCATAGAGATACTTGACAAGGACGGCACAGAGAAATATTATCAGTGCGTATTCAGCGGCAATTGTCTTATGCACAACGGCAGCGGCGATGTATATTTTTTCTATATGGAGATGCTTCATAATGAGGATGGCATAGTCTCTCGTAAGGTCTACAACGATACGATGCAGAGCGATATGCTTATATACGGCAGACCTTTATATGACGAGCACGGAGAGATAAGCGGATATATCCTTACTAATGCTCGTCTTGTTCCGGTTCAGGCAACTAGGCAGATATTCCAGCAGATAACTATGATAATCACATTTCTGCTTGTACCCGCAGGTATAGTGCTTTCGGCATATGCAGCTGAGAACCTGAGTACGCCTATCAACAGGCTTACAGTCTCGGCAAGGCGGCTTGCACAGGGCGACTATACAGCTCAGTTTACCGGAGGCGGCTGTGCGGAAGTAGACGAACTCGCCGATACCCTTACCTACGCCAGCAAGGAACTTTCAAAAACAGACGAGATGCAGCGTGACCTCATTGCAAACGTCTCCCACGATATGAGAACGCCTCTGACTATGATGAAAGCGTATGCTGAGATGATAAGAGACTTGTCAGGCAACAATCCGGTAAAGCGTGAGCAGCACCTGAATGTTATCATAGACGAGGCGGACAGACTATCTATGCTTGTGAGTGATATGCTTGATCTTTCAAAGTTTGAGAGCGGCACTCAGAAACTCGAGCAGGAGCGCATTGATATAAGCGAAAAACTCCGTGAGATAGCGAGGCGTTATGAGGGTATCTCAGAGAAAATGGGATATCATTTATACTTCACAGGAGATGCGCCGTATTATATATGCTGCGACAGCGGCAAGATAGAGCGTGTTATATGCAATCTGCTTAACAATGCCATCAACTATACCTCAAAGGAGGACAGGAGCGTATATCTCCGTCAGATAAACCGTCCGGACTGTGTGCGAATAGAGATAACAGATACCGGCGACGGTATAGAGGAGGATAAGATAAAGCGTATCTTCGACAAATACTACCGCTCCGAGAACCATAAGCGTGAGGTAGTGGGAACCGGACTTGGACTTTCAATAGTCAAAGCTATTCTTAAAATGCACGGCTATAACTACGGTGTAAACAGCAAGCTGGGAGAAGGCTCCACCTTCTGGTTCGAGGCTACTGCTTTCATCAACGAGGAAGAAAAATAAGATAAAAGCAAACGAGGCATCTGCGTATACAGCAGATGCCTCATTTTTGTTATAGAATAAATCCCATTTCTCTGAACGAATCAATAGCGTCGCCGAGTATCTCTGCATTTGTCTCTGATACAGAATGCAGCAGGAGTATCTCGCCGCCGTGTGCACTTGATTTCAACTTTTCAAGAGCTGCCGACGGCTCAGGCTGAGCGTCGGTTTGCCAGTCTGCATAAGCGTAGCTCCAGAAAAGCGTCTTATAGCCAAGCGACTGTACAGTTCTGAGACTTTCTTCTGAATATTCACCGCAGGGAAAGCGGAAATACTGCATTTCGTAGCCATACTTATCCAAAACGTAGTCATGGAGTTCAGCGATCTCACAAACAGCCTCCTGCTCAGTCAGCTCCGGCAGGTTTTTGTGGTTCATGCTGTGATTTCCGAGCATATGTCCCTCGTCTATCATTCTCTCCACGAGTTCAGTTTCCTTCTCTGCATAATCTCCGGTGAGGAAGAAAATAGCCTTAACGTCTTTTTCCTTTAGTGTGTCGAGTATATCCGCAGTATAGCCGTTTTCATATCCCTGATCAAATGTGATAATGATTCTGTTTCTATCAGGTGTTGTAGCATATGCGTCATACTTACCGAAGCTTTCGTCGAATAAAACTGCATCACTGGGGCGGTTTTCGCCGTCCACTGCTGTACCTTGTCCATAACCCATGGCAGCTGTATTCAGCGCCAGGGAGTCTGCGATAATTAAAGCAGCTGCAGCTGCTGCCGCAGCTTTTATCATACGTCCCATCGTCATAAGCTGCTCCTGTCTGCGGATTTCTCCGCAATAACATTATGTGCAGCTGCACGCTTATGATACGAGGGAATAACATCCATACAGAAAAAGCACCGGTTCATATACCGGTGCCTGGGTTTCGGATCAGATCAATCGTGTTTATTCGCTGATATATGACTTTACCAGTGCCTGCAAAAGCTCGTCTCTGTCGATGTGACGGATTATGCTTCTTGCGTTATTGTAAGTGGTTATGTATGTCGGGTCTTCAGACAGAATATAACCAACGATCTGATTAACGGGATTATAACCCTTCTGAACCAGTGCATCGTAGACGATAGTAAGATTCTTTTTCATTTCGATCTCTTTTTCATCGTTTACTGTAAATTTCATAGTCTTGTCGTACATACGTATCCGCCTCCTTAAAAATTTTCATATACATATTATACCCTATTTCTGTAAAATATTCAAGGGATTTTTCATAGTTTTTCTGAAATGTCACTGTTTTTTCCGTTTTGATTTATAAATGGTGCGGTTGTTTGTGCAATTTCAACAAAAAATATAGTATATTTTACATTTAAGTAAAACGCCGGAGACATTCTTGTCCCCGGACGTCTTTTCGGCGTGAGCTTATCGAGCGCAGTTGTCGCCGGAACAAGCGCCTGAACGCTTTACGAAGCTTTCGCAGTCGGTGCATTCAGGTACTGTAGGGTTCTTTTCGTGAGTGCCTACATGGATGCTGTCCAGAACGCAGTAGTTCTCAGACACCATATTATGCTGACACTGGCTTACTGTACACTTGATGCTTGGGTTCTTGTGAGTTTCCATGGTAAAATACTTCCTTTACTGTAAATTTGCCTTTCGGGCGCATATATATTATATCCGTCGGACTATGAAAATATGCAAAAGAATATGATGCTGTGATGAATTTGCTTTTCAGTCCCTTTTCAGTTGTATTTCACATGATTCACACAATGCAGGGGTATACTTTAACCATGCTCATAAAGAGCATGTAACATCCTCTAAAGCTTCTGTATTTACCCCAATATAGAAGCAAATCCCCAATAATCCCTATATCATAGCAGCTGCGCCTCAATCTCGGGGCGTTTGCTGTTGTGGCGCAAATTCATCATCCTTTCAAATTCAAATATACAGCAAAAAAAGCGGTAGTCATTAAGCGCGGTGAGATAAGAAAACAAGCAAAAAGCCTTAAATCATCGCGTTTATGGACGGCGGGCAAACAGGTTACAACTGAATAACCGAGCAAAAGGGGCGTTATCAGACCGATAGCGTCCCTTTCTGCATATTGGCATACCGCAGCTTGAAAAGAGTTGCGTTTTTTTTATGCCCGAAAACAGGCGGTAACGTGGAACGTTACTTGTGATTGTGCTTGTCGTCGTTATGTATGCGGTATCGATCTTGTTTTCTATTCGGATTATGAAGAACAAAGAA
>CALXBL010000039.1 GCA_944386525.1 uncultured Ruminococcus sp.
CGCACCGTGATGGACTTGACCCTGGCGGAGTAATTCTCCGGCGTGATTTTGGCGGAGGTGGATGATAAATATGCCATAGCTCACTCTTTTTCCTCCTTTGCGTGTGTCACCAAGGTTTCTGTGTCTTCCGAACCAACCGCCACCCGAAGCGGCTCAACATTTCCACTTGTAACTCTATGAAATTCATTTGCCAAATCAAGGTTACAAGGTGTAAGTAACACTTGCTTTAGTTTAGGCGAAACATTTTTGCTGTACTGTATGTTTTTCAGCAGATGAAACAGCAGCTGGATAGTCTGTCGGTCATCTATGTGCACCCCAAGAGAGCCGCACCAAAGAGGAAATGAAACATAGTCAAGGTTAGTACCACACAGGTCAGCATTACGCAGGTTAGCATCACGCAGGTTAGCGCCACGCAGGTTAGCGCCACGCAGGTCAGCGCCACGCAGGTTAGCACCATGTAGGTCAGCCTTGCTCCCGTTAGGCTCATTGTTAAGCCATTGTTTATGTTTAATTAAAATATTATTTAATGTTTGATTATCCATTATTATCTTTCTCCTTTTCATCAGGTCAAGTATTGATTCTTAGATACCATCTTGCAAATGCTCCGGTAGGGATAACGAACCCTCGGTTAAGCTTTCCAGCTTGACGGAACCCCAAGCCAAATACACTTGACTGTTCAAGCGCACGGCGTACGCTATCATCGTCGCAACCTCACCAGTCAGCTATAACGTGGACGGGTATCTGGCGAGGGTACTTTTCGATTATTTCCGCCATTTTCTCTGTATCCGATTGGATAAAGGTTTTGATTGTTTCTTCTGCTGTCATATGAATCCTCCTCTCAAAAAAATATTTTGCCTTTGTGGCTGGTGGGACTGTCAGGGATTTCACCTGATATATAGCTTATCTACTGTCCCATATGCAGCCGCCGAACCGTAGCAGCTGCAATATGTAATGTAAGAAAATGGGTGTCGATGTGCATTGCTGCACTGGGTCTGGATTTCGCTCCAGACGGGCGGCTGTCTAAAAGCCTAAATTCATTTTTGTTCTCCTTTCAAAAGTTCGTCCGTAGTGCAGTTTAGAATTTCAGCTAAGCGCTTTACTTTTTCTAAACTTGGATTGCGGACACCGTTTTCCCAGTTTGATATTGCATTGGGAGTAACTCCTAACTCAGCAGCTAACTCTTTTTGAGTTATTCCTAATTTCTTACGAATAGGTCTAATTGTTATCAAATTTTAAGCCTCCTTTCATGCTCGCTAACGTTATGTTAGGATTATAACACACGTTCCGTTAGCAAGTCAAGGTCTTTTCTAACATTTCGTTAGTTTACACAGAAAGTTAGAAAAAACATTGACAATACTCACATATTGTGATATTATTTAAGCAGGAGGTAGTTATATATGTTAGGAGAGAGATTAAAAGAATTAAGAGCGAAAAATGGATTAACGCAAATAGCGTTTGCTGAAATTTTTAAAATTTCCAGTGGCACTATAGCAATGTGGGAAACTGGCAAACGAACGCCCGACATTGAAATGATAAAGCGTATTGCAGAATATTTTGGAGTTAGTGTAGATTACTTAGTAGGGCATGGAACCCAAAATACTGATTCTGATTATCAAACAGATTCCTCTGTAGAGCAAGATGAGAATCTTATCATATTAAATCGCAATGCAAAAAAGCTATCCCCCGAAAAAAGGCAACAGCTTCTTGATATGGCAAAATTGATGTTTAAGGAGGAGTTTGATGATTGATTTTCCAAATTATGAACGAGCTACAAATGCTGCATATTATGTTCTGCAAGATTATGATGGCAAATTTCCTGAAATAGATATTTTTCATATTATCAATAAATTTGAAAATATATTTTTATGTTCTTACTCAAAGTTTGCTGAAAAACTTGACGCTACACATAATGAGTTTGCTTATAATTTTGCGTCCAGTGAACACGGATTTACTATTGCAAACTACAATAAAAACAAGTTTATTATTTGTTACAATAACTGGAAAGATGAAACAACGATTAAATTTACACTTGCACACGAGTTAGGTCATGTAGTTTTAAAGCATAAAGCGGATAATCAAACAGCAAGAAAAGAAGCAGATTGCTTTGCGAGAAATTTGCTTTGTCCTATACCAGTTAGTGATGGATTTAGTTTAGAATCAGTATCTGACTACGCTAAATGCTTTAACATATCTGAACCAATGGCGATCGCATGTATAGGAAATAGACGTTCTGATAAATATTATATAACTAATAATAATTACAATTCGATTGATGAGAAAGTATACTGTTATATGTCTGGCTATACACCTGCTGAATTATACGGATAAGTATAAGCTTTCCTATATAATTTTTTCTGTCAGAAAGGAGTGAAGTATAGTGTTTTGGCTTATAGTTGTAATAGTTGTTATAGTTATTGTAGTATACAAGAAAAAAAAGAAAGCTAACACCACATATAAACAACATACAGAGCAACACACAAGTACACCGGTTAGTAAATCATCATATAAGTCAAAAATTTCATCATCTGAGGTAGCTAATGCACAATATTTGATGAAGCAGTTGAATGAGAGTACTAACATTGTTAACAGTACTACCAACCCCAAAACATATTTTGGAAGAGTTAATTTTATCTATGATACTCTTATGGAACTGACAAAGTACGAAAAATACGGAATATATACAGGTTCTACTCCCACGGCAGACATTGAAAAGTTAAATCGTGATCTTGAATCATCGGTAAACGCTTTTGTTGACAGAGCTTATGAGGCACAGCTCATAAAAGTATGCAATCTAAAAACAGAAAAAGGAAAGTTAAATAGCCTGGAGAAATTTTTTGATTCAATGTATGCCGCATTTGATTGCGCTAATACTTTTTGGTCTGGAAATGGTGTAAGAGCACATTATACAGGACCGCTTATAACTGCCGGCAATAGAGCTTATCTGGATGCCCTGCATGAAGATTGCATGAAAGCATATGGTATCGATCAAGATATGACACCCTTGATAAATAAAGTTTCTCATAAAGCGAGTAAATCAGAGCTTGTATTTGATGATACAAAGGAAAAAGAACTTATTGCTGAGTATAATAAATATAAAAACACAAGCTCTTCAGGTGCTTATTATGCAGCGCTCCCATTGATAGATTTTTATTATAAGTACAGGTCTTTGGATAAAAAATACTTGATTTTGTGTATGGAGTATTGCAATATATGTATTTCACTTTTGAATATTCCGGATATGCAACAGTATGTTTCTGAAGGAATTGTTATCCCTGCATTTAAGAAGCTGGTCATTATTTATGATAAGAAGAAAGAATATAAAAAAGCTTTAGAAATTATTGATAAAGCCATTAAGTATGACAGAGATACTGACTACTATGAAAAAAAGAGAGCTGCAATTTTAAAGAAAATGATAAAATGAAGAGCAGAAAGTTATATTATATAAAACCGCGCTGCTTTCCCCACACACGTGGGGATGATTCTAAAAGGAGGAAATCATATGACCATAGTGAAGTATCCAACGGAGCAGGCAGTAAACAAAGCTATGACCCAAGACGAACCCATGCTTGCAGCAATATCATTTGACGGAGAGACTGCAATAGTAAGTCAAATAGATGAGGTTATGGAGCATCATATTTTGCTCATGAAGTCTGGATACAAGGATACAGATATTGATAAGTTTTTCCGAATTGTATTTGATAAAAGTGGTGCAGACTGGACGTTTGTGTGTCCGCCTGACTATAAGAATATAACGTTCAAGGATAAGCGTATAGAAGCCTTTTATAAAGATGGATTTGCAGTTATATCTGCATTTCTTCATTCAATGGGTTATCTTGTGGGAATAGATATCCCTAAGCGATACAGGCGGCATCTGGACATGCTGGGTTCAGGTTCGACAATTTGAGGATAAGCAGAATAATACGAAAAAGGGTGAAAAAAACCGCCCTGCTGTATGATAAGCAGGGCGATATTAGGAGGATTTAAATGGGCAGACCGAAAAAAGAGAAGCCCAGCAGAAATGATGGGCGATATGAAGTAAAGGTATGTGTGGGAGAGAAATTTGACGGCACTAAACTCATGAAGAGCTTCTATAGCCGAATTAGTAAAGAAGACGCTAAAGCAAAAGCTGAGCGCTACAAAATCGAACAGGCTGTATCCGATATCACCGGAGAACCATCGTCTTATAAAGATATGGCGTTTGATGTGTGGGCAAGAAAGGTGCTTGAAACGCTGAAAGGCACTGTAAAAGACAGCTCTTATATGGTTCACTACAAAGGGACAACTGAGAATCATCTTATCCCATATTTCGGAAAGCGCAGAATATCTCAAATTCGTCAAATAGATGTACAGAGCTATTTTAATAAGTTTCAAGACGTATACACCCTTGAAACCTTGAAAAAACATAAGATGGCTCTCAGTAAAATTTTTGAGTATGCCATACAAAACGATATTATTTATAAAAATCCTTGCACAGCGGTAAAGCTGACAAGTAAGGTCAAAACAGAGAAAAAGAAAACATATACTCAGGAACAGTGTGAACTTGTGCTAAGCTACGCTGAAACGCACCGCTATGGTTTAGATGTTATACTTATGCTGTCTTATGGTATAAGCCGATCTGAGCTCTTAGGCATACAGTGGGACGATATAGACACAGAAGAAAAGGTGCTGTATATAACTCGTGGAGTGGCAGATGTTCAGAACGCCGATACGGGGAAAATGGAGGTTATAGTAGGCGAACCGAAAAATGAGTTTCGTAAAAGAGCAGTTCCGCTGAGCGGACATATACTTGACCTGCTGCTGGGTCGTCAGAAAAATGGTATCTATGTTTTCAGCAATAATAAAGGAAATGTTCAGAGTCCACGTACATGGAGCAGACGGCACTTTGACGTCTTTATGAGAGATATGCATAAACATTACTCAGAGCAAGGAATAGATGTGCCTATGTTGCATCCGCATGAGCTTAGACACACACGAGCAACGTTGTGGGTAAACTCCGGTGCAAATCTCTTTGCTGTGGCAGATGTGTTGGGGCACTCCGACTTGAAGATGCTTCGAAAAAGATACGCACACAGTGATGTATCAGCTACAAGAAAACTCCTTGGCATTGACGAATCTGACGAAAATTTGACGAAATAAAAGGCATTTTTTCTTCTTTTATTTGTTGTTTTATATTAGTGAAAAAGCACGTAAATGCGTGAATTTTGCGGTTTTTCTATAGCAGATAAAACTTTTATTTTTTACCTTGGTAAGGATGAGGTCACCGGTTCAAATCCGGTTATCAGCTCCAAAAGAAAGCCACGCAATTCAGGGAAAAATCCTGTTTGTGTGGCTCTTTTGTTTTTATAGGCGTTACTTGGCTTGCACAACATTTTTAATATAGAGCCAAAAAACAATGGGACTGTAAAAAGGCTTAGAGCCTTTGCAGTCCCATTTTTGTTATGTATTATTATGTGTTATTTTCGGCGTGAGGCGATCTTCAAAGCGCAAATAATCGGCACGATAAGCAGACCGCAAAAAAAGTTGCTGACTCCGTGTATAAAATCAAAGGGCAGTCCTGCAATTATCCATGCAATAGTTCCCTCCAGACTCAGCCCGTACATAAGAGCCTGGGCAGGTGCATAAAGCGTCCCGAAGAGGAACCCATGAGCTGAGCATATTGCCATATATGCAAGCGGAGCTATTTTCTTTGGCATATTCTTTGGCAGCAGCATTGCAGCACCCCATAAGGGCAGCCATATGTATAGATAGGGCAGCCACCATGTGTTGAAGCCGTTGAACATTCCCGTGAGGAATACGAATGTATACAGCGGATAGAGAGCCTTTTTCCTGTAGACTACAGTTATTGCCACTGTAAAAACGCCTATCAAGTGGACATTGGGAAACATTTCCATAAGGACCTTTGAGGCGTACATGAGTGCGCCCAGCATACCGAAAATGGCAGTTTCTCTTATGGAAAGAGCAGCCTTATTCCGCCTTGAATGAGTAGGTTGAGCCTGCATTGATCTCAGTAGTATCTACGCCTGATGTGGCATATTCGCCGTCAACATAGAAAGCCCAGTATTTGCCATCGGTATCAAAGTCGAGAGTTATGCCGTTTACTGTGGTGACATATAGACCATAGTCCCCTTCCTCACCGTCGATGAGACCCAGCTCCTGCAGAGCTTCGCCGACAACAGTTTTATCGGTGTGGATTTCGAAGCCGGTTTCAGCGCCCTCGGTATCAACCACGGTAAAGGTAAATTCTGTTTCGCCCTCGCCGCACACTTCGTATTCAGAGGTGGCAGCAGACTGTGTGGTACTTTCCTCGGATGTGGTGGCACTTTCCCCGGATGTGTTATTTTCGCTGCATCCGACAGCCGTAAGAGGCATTGCCGCAATCAACGCCATGCAAAGGATAAATGCAAATGGATTTCTTTTGTGTTTTTTCTGCATGATAAAAACTCCTTGTATAGTATTTGTCTCATAGCAGGCGCTCGCTGCTTTTGAGTGAGACATATCCTGCCGGTAAGTATTCCGACTTTGGCGCATATCTGTCCGCCTTCTCAAGCTAAAGCTCAATGGCGTTTCGGGAACTTGCGGTATCCCTCAGGACAGATACAGCTTGCGCATTACGGCAACGTGCTTGTACAGGATTTGCACCTGTTTCCATTCCGGCTGTATAATTATACCACATACTGACATTTATTGCAATAGCAAATTAAAATAGCAGAGCCGCAAAAAGCAGCTCTGCCAGTATATCATATTACAGATCAACGCCATTCTTCACAAGCAGCTCACGTGCGGATACAACTGAGTCCACGCCGTCCTTGTTCTTTACGGGAGCAAATTCCTTTTCTCTTACGACCTCATAGGCAAGGCATGAATCCTGCATATGGATCATATCAAGAACGAGAGTTTCAAATTTGTATGCATTAGGCTCATCAGGCTTTACGATATCGCCGTTGTCGTTTACGTATGCGACCTTCTTGTGAGCCATGTGGAGCGGAAGTTTCTTATCAAGAGTTTCCATCAGCTTGTCTGTGCGGAACAGATAGTTGAGGATAACGCCGTAGTTATAGGCGAGTCTGCCGTCAGCGTTGCGGCGTGTTATCATTTCATCGGTCATTTCGTAGTATTCCACGATAGAGGGCATACCGTCCTCCAGACAGAGCACACCCACTCTCTCCTGTGGATCAGCCTTTGCAACGACCTTGCCGCCGCTTGTGCAGCCGGAATTGATAGTTGCGCCGATAAATACAGGGTCAGCCATTCTCTGAAGCACGTTGTCTACGGCGAATACATTGAGCCATTCAATGCCCTCGCGCTTCAGCAGAGGTACAAGACCTGCATGGTGGAGAGATGAAAACCATCCGCCGTTTCCATTCGGTGACATTGCAATTGAAGCCTTGTCGGCAAGGATTATCTTCTTGTTTTCGCCTATAGCCGGAGCCATTTCCTGAACGAAGAAGTGAACGTATTCCTCACTGTAGCCAAAGAATTTGTTTTCCTGGAGGAATTCTCTTGTTTCGGTATCGTTTGCTTCGCTGGTCATTATGAAGATGTGCACATAGGAGTCAGCCTCGTCAGTGACCTCCATGAGATTATTAAAGAGACACTGGAATATATACAGCTCACGGTTAATGCCCATATTGTACATACCCTTTGGGTGGTCGAATCCAAGTCTGGAGCCTTGACCTCCAGCGAGGAGAATGCAGGCAGCCTTGCCGCTGCGGATAGCGTTTAGTCCTATGGAACGATATTTTTCCTTATCAGCCTCGATCTCTTCAAGAGTGAGGGCGCCCAGAGGTTCAAAAGTACCTCTCTTTGCATCGTGGCTTGCCTCCAGCTGATCCAGCACGGAAAGATCAAGACTTTCGATCTGGCTGAGGAGCTGCTCCTGTTCGGAGTCTGTGAGAGAATCGAAGAATTTCAGCAGGTGCTCTTGACCATAGGGAGCAAGCTTTGCCAGAGCTTCAGTTTTTGTCATTGAAGATCATCCTTTCGTATATTGATAATATAATAGTATATTTAATTCATTGATATTATCTCAGTTAATTATAACATAAATATACTTCACTTGCAATAGGGAAGATTAAAATTGCAAAAGCAATTTAGTTTACAAAAAATTTACAATGCAAAATGCCAAAGGGTATTGCAAAGGGAAATAATGTGTGCTATAATATACAAGCGTGATTGCAATAGATATGCGAAGAAACGAAAGGTTGCCGGCGGTATGCCGGGTAATTTTCGTGGAGTATGTCCGATTTAAAACCGGGCGAATCAGGATAACGACACAGTATGTGGGTAAATGATTAGGCAGAGGTGCATTCTGCGTAGTTGTTTTGCGCTGTGTAATATGCTGGCTCGGGAAACGTACAAGTTTTTCGAGTCTTTTAAATTATACCAGAGCGAAACACCCGGCAGCGTGTAAAAATCCTGTGGGAAGTATCCCAGCCCTCTGAGAAAAGCTTAAGGAGGCGAAAAGAAATGGCAGTCAACGAAAAGATCAGAATCAAGATCAAGGGCTATGAGCACGCAACTGTAGATGCAGCAGCAGCGAAGATCGTTGAGGCAGCAAAGAGAAGCGGTTCAAGAGTATCAGGTCCTATCCCGCTCCCGACTGACAAGGAGATCATCACTGTACTGAGAGCAACTCACAAGTACAAGGACAGCCGTGAGCAGTTTGAGATCCGTACACATAAGAGACTGGTTGATGTTATCAGACCAACTCAGAAGACTACCGAGACACTGCAGAAGCTGGAAATCCCGGCAGGTGTCGACATCGTGATGGAACTCAAGTAAGCTGTTGAAAAACAGTGCAGTATGAAAAAACTGCCTCTGGTGTGAGCAGCACCGGTCAAGTTGGCACGTGCCAACCAATAACCGCAAGGTCAAGTTGATGAAAGGTCAACCAATAACCTAATAGGAGGAAAAACAAATGCAGAAAGCAATTATCGGCAAGAAAATCGGTATGACGCAGATTTTCGATGAGTCCGGCAAGGTTATCCCGGTAACTGTTGTGGAAGCAGGTCCGTGCGTCGTTATTCAGAAGAAGACGATCGAAAACGATGGCTACGCAGCAGTACAGCTCGGATTTGGCGATGTTAAGGCTAAGAACGTTAACAAGCCGATGAAGGGCCACTTCGACAAGGCAGAGGTTGCAGCAAAGAAGACTCTGAAGGAATTCAGACTCGAAGGCTGCGACAGCATGAACGTTGGCGATGTAATTAAGGCTGACACATTCGCAGTAGGCGACAGCGTTGATGTTAGCGGCACAAGCAAGGGTAAGGGTTTTGCCGGCGCTATCAAGCGTCACAATCAGCACAGACTGAAGGAAACTCACGGTACAGGTCCTGTACACAGAGAAGCAGGTTCCATGGGTGCTTGTTCATCTCCGTCCCGTATTTACAAGGGCAAGGGTATGCCGGGTCATATGGGTGCTGAAAAGGTAACCGTACAGAATCTGGAAGTTGTTAAGATTGATACAGAGAATAATCTCATTGCTGTGAAGGGCGCAATTCCGGGCGCAAAGGGCAGCATTGTTACAATCGTAAACAGCGTTAAGGCGTAAGAAAGGAGGCAACACTAATGGCAAAGATTTCAGTTTTTGATATGGCAGGCCAGCAGGTTTCTGAAACAGAGCTTGCAGATGCTGTCTTTGGAATTACACCGAACGAAGCTGTAATGCATGCAATGGTTGTAAACTACCTGGCAAATCAGCGTCAGGGTACACAGTCCACTCTGACACGTACAGAAGTACGCGGCGGCGGCAGAAAGCCATGGAGACAGAAGGGAACAGGTCACGCAAGACAGGGTTCTATCAGAGCTCCTCAGTGGACACACGGTGGTGTAGCACTCGGTCCGAAGCCGAGAGATTATCGTTATGCACTGAATAAGAAGGTTCGCAGACTTGCAATGAAGTCCGCACTTTCCACAAAGGTTCTGGATAATAACATGATCGTACTCGACACACTGGCTGTTGATGACTACAAGACAAAGACAATCGTTGAAATGCTGAAGGCACTGAACGTAGAAGGTAAGGCACTGCTTGTAACTGCTGAGGCAGACAAGAAGATAGTAAAGAGTGCTGCAAATATTCAGGGCGTTAAGACAGCTGCTGTAAACACCCTGAACGTATATGACATCCTGAACTACGACAAGTTTATCGTATCTAAGGATGCCGTTGCAAAAATCGAGGAGGTGTATGCAAAGTGAGAGCACCGCAGGATATCATTCTGACCCCTGTAATCACTGAAAAGAGCGTAGATGGCATGGCTAACAGCAAGTACACCTTTAAGGTTGCTAAGGACGCAAATAAGGTGGAAATCGCTAAGGCTGCTGAAGCTCTGTTCAATGTAGAGGTTGTAAAGGTAAACACCATCAACTGCATGGGACACACTAAGCGTGTAGGCCGTTTCGTTGGTAAGAAGGCTGACTACAAGAAGGCAATCATTACCATCAATCCGGAGCCTAAGGAAAAGAAGCGTAAGGGCACTATCGAATTCTTCGATGGTATGTTCTAAGATAGACTGTTAAGAGAACAGTCGGGTATGGGAGTAATGCTCCCGCAAAAGAGCATTTAAGGAGTGAAATAAATGGCAATCAAAACCTATAAGCCAACTACCCCGTCTCGCCGTAATATGACAGTAACAGATTATTCCAAGCTGTCAAAGGTTGAGCCGGAGAAGAGCTTGCTCGAGCCGCTGAAGAAGAATTCCGGCCGAAACAGCTATGGCAGAATCACCGTTCGTCACAGAGGCGGCGGCAATAGAAGAAAGTATCGTATAATCGACTTCAAGAGAACCAAGGACGGAATGGATGCAACAGTTCTCACACTGGAGTACGATCCTAACAGAAGCGCATTCATCGCACTGATCCAGTACGAGGATGGCACAAAGAGCTACATCCTGGCTGCTGAAGGCATGAAGGTTGGCGATAAGGTTCGTTCCGGTGCCGACGCTGACATCAAGCCCGGCAACGCACTTCCGATGAGCGCAATTCCGGTTGGTACATTTATCCACGGTATCGAGCTTTATCCCGGTAAGGGCGCACAGCTTGTAAGAAGCGCAGGCAATATGGCTCAGCTCATGGGCAAGGAAGAGAAGTACGCACTTGTACGTCTGCCTTCCGGCGAAATGAGAAAGGTATCTGTAAACTGCAGAGCTTCCATCGGTCAGGTTTCCAACATTGACCACGAGAATGTAAGCTATGGTAAGGCTGGCCGTATGCGCCACAAGGGCTGGAGACCTACAGTAAGAGGTTCCGTAATGAATCCATGTGATCACCCGCACGGTGGTGGTGAAGGTAAGTCACCTATCGGACGTCCCGGTCCTGTAACACCTTGGGGCAAGCCTGCACTTGGCTACAAGACCAGAAAGAAGCATAATCCTTCCGATAAGTATATTGTAAAGCGCCGCAACGGTAAATAAGGGGAAAGGAGGAACAGATTCATGAGCAGAAGCATCAAGAAGGGACCATACGTACAGGAGGTCCTGATGAAGAGAGTAATGGCAATGAATGAAGCCGGCGAAAAGAAAGTGCTTAAGACTTGGAGCCGTTCATCCACCATTTTCCCTGATTTTGTTGGACACACATTTGCAGTACACGATGGTCGTAAGCATGTTCCGGTATACGTTACAGAGGACATGGTAGGTCATAAGCTTGGCGAATTTGCACCTACAAGAACATTCAAGGGCCACGCTGGTTCCAAGACATCTAATAACGGCAAGAAGTAATTACGGAAGGAGGAGTTCAAATGGAAGCAAGAGCATATCTGAGAAATGCTCGCATTGCGCCGAGAAAGGTTCAGATCGTACTTGATCTGATTAGAAACAAGCCTGTTGATATTGCACTGGCAACACTGGACCTCACCCCGAAGGCTGCCAGCCCGATACTGGCAAAGCTTCTGAAGTCCGCTATTGCAAACGCAGAAAACAACCACAGCATGAACAAGGATGATCTTGTTGTAGCAGAGTGCTATGTGACTCCGGGTCCGATTATGAAGAGGATCCAGCCGAGAGCACAGGGCAGAGCATTCCGTATTTACAAGAGAACTTCACACATCACAATTGTTCTGAAAGAAGAAGAATAATCCCAAGGAGGTTTAGATATGGGCCAGAAGGTTAATCCGCACGGTCTTCGTGTTGGTGTAATTAAGGATTGGGATTCACGCTGGTTTGCGAACAAGGCTGATTTCGGCGATATGCTGGTAGAAGATTACAACGTTCGTAAGTTCATCAAGAAGAACCTGTATGCAGCAGGCGTTCCGAAGATCGAGATCGAGCGTTTCGCAGATAAGGTAAGAATCCACATTCATTGCGCAAAGCCAGGTGTAGTAATCGGCCGCGGCGGCGCAGAAATCGAAAAGCTGCGTGCACAGCTGGAAAAGCAGATGGGCAAGCAGGTATTTGTAAACATCGTAGAGGTTAAGCAGCCCGATCTGGATGCACAGCTTGTAGCAGAAAAGATCGCACTGGATCTTGAAAACAGAGCATCTTTCCGTCGTGCAATGAAGCAGTCCATCGGCCGTGCAATGCGTATGGGCGCTAAGGGTATAAAGACAATGGTTTCAGGACGTCTTGGCGGTGCAGAAATCGCACGTTCCGAAACATACCACGAAGGTACAATCCCGCTGCAGACAATCCGTGCTGATATCGACTACGGTACAGCCGAAGCTCACACAACTTATGGCAGACTGGGCGTAAAGGTGTGGATCTACAAGGGCGAGGTTCTCAAGGGTGACGCTGCAAAGGCTGCTGCACAGAGAGAGAAGATCGAGAGAAAGTCCAGAGATAATAACCGCGGCGGCAGAGATGACAGAAGACGTCGTGACAACCGCAATGGTGATAGAAGAAATGGCGGTAATTTCCGTCGTGATGCAAAAAAAGAAGGAGGTAACCAGTAATGCTGCTTCCGAAGAGAGTAAAATATCGTCGTGTCCACAGAGGACGTATGACAGGTAAGGCACAGAGAGGTAACTTTGTAGCTTACGGTGATTTTGGTCTCCAGGCACTGGAACCGGCATGGATCACCTCTAACCAGATAGAAGCTGCCCGTATCGCAATGACACGTTACATCAAGCGTGGCGGACAGGTTTGGATTAAAATATTCCCTGATAAGCCGGTAACAGCAAAGCCAGCAGGAACTCGAATGGGTTCTGGTAAGGGTGCTCCGGAATACTGGGTGGCAGTAGTTAAGCCGGGCCGTGTGATGTTCGAGATCAAGGGCGTACCGGAAGAAACTGCAAGAGAGGCTATGCGTCTTGCGATGCACAAGCTTCCGATAAAGTGTAAGTTTATCACAAAGGCTGAAGAAGGAGGCGAGCAGTAATGAAGGCAACTGAAGTAAAGGCTATGACAGTTGATGAACTGAATTCCAAGCTGGGCGACCTGAAGGAAGAGCTCTTCGCACTTCGTTTCCAGCTTGCAGCAAATCAGCTGGAGAATACAGCTCGCATTAAGGCTGTTAAGAAAGATATTGCACGTGTAAAGACTGCACTCCGCGCTGCGGAAATCCAGTCCGCACAGCAGTAAGAGGAGGGCTTTACAGTGGCTGAAAGAAATCTGAGAAAAACAAGAGTTGGTACAGTTGTTAGCTCCAAGATGGATAAGACTGTAGTAGTAGCGATTGTTGACAATGTAAAGCACCCGCTTTACAAGAAGATCGTAAAGAGAACCGTTCGTCTGAAGGCACACGATGAAAATAACGAGTGCAGAAAGGGCGACCGTGTTGAAGTAATGGAAACTCGTCCGCTGTCTAAGGATAAGAGATGGAGAGTTACAACCATTATCGAAAAGGCGAAGTAAGATATCGAAGTTATTGAAGAGGTTTCGCATTTGGTGCGAAGCTGAAAGGAGGAACTCGCTGTGATTCAGATGCAGACTTATATGAAGGTTGCAGACAACACCGGTGCAAAGGAACTTATGTGCATTAGAGTTCTGGGCGGTACACGCAGAAGATATGCAAATATCGGCGATGTTGTAGTAGCTTCCGTTAAGAAAGCAACACCCGGCGGCGTTGTAAAGAAGGGCGATGTGGTAAAGGCCGTTATCGTTCGTTCCAAGAAGGGACTCAGAAGAGAAGACGGCACATATATTCGCTTTGATGAGAACGCTGCAGTTATTATCAAGGAAGACAAGAATCCGAAGGGCACACGTATCTTCGGACCGGTAGCAAGAGAGCTTCGTGAAAAGGATTATATGAAGATCCTGTCTCTGGCTCCGGAAGTACTCTGATCGGAGGTGCCAGGAAATGAATAAGGTTCACGTAAAAACTGGTGACACCGTCGTACTGCTCACAGGTAAGGACGTTTATAAGTACAAGGATGTCAATGATAAGTCCAAGGGTCAGCTCACCGGTAAGGTTGTAGCTGTAAGCCCTAAGGAAGGCAAGGTAATCGTTGAAGGCTTCAACAAGATTACAAAGCACGTAAAGCCCACAAGAATGGGACAGGTTGGCGGAATCGTTGAAACTGAAGGTGCTATCTATGCATCAAAGGTTCAGCTGGTTTGCCCTAAGTGCGACAAGCCCACAAGAGTTGGTCATGTTGTAGAGGACGGCAAGAAGCTGCGTGTCTGCAAGAAGTGCGGCAAATCATTTGAGTAAAGGAGAAACGATATGTCTACATTAAAGGATTATTATATCAGCACCGTTGCTCCTGCTATGATGAAGAAGTTCGGCTATGAGAACGTTATGCAGATCCCTAAGCTCGACAAGGTAGTTATCAATGTAGGTGCCGGCGAGGCAAAGGAGAACGCAAAGGTAATCGATGCTATCATGACAGATCTGGCAGCAATCACAGGTCAGAAGCCTGTAGTTTGCAAGGCAAAGAAGTCTGTAGCTAACTTCAAGCTGCGTGAGGGCATGCCTATCGGTGTTAAGGTAACGCTCAGAGGCGAAAAGATGTACGAATTCGTATACAAGCTGTTTAATGTAAGCTTCCCTCGTGTTCGTGACTTTAGAGGTATCAATGCTAATTCCTTCGACGGCAGAGGCAACTACTCTACCGGCATCAAGGAGCAGCTGATTTTCCCGGAAATCGAATATGATAAGATCGATAAGGTAAGAGGTATGGATATCAACTTCATCACCACTGCCAATACCGATGAAGAAGCAAAGGAACTGCTGACACTGCTCGGCGCTCCGTTCGCAAAGTAATCAGGGAGGAGCAATCAAATGGCAAAAAAGGCAATGAAATTAAAGCAGCAGAAGACTCCCAAGTTCTCTACAAGAGCTTACACAAGATGCAAGATCTGTGGAAGACCCCACTCTTATCTGAGAAAGTATGGCATCTGCCGTGTATGCTTCAGAGAGCTGGCACACGACGGTAAGATCCCGGGCGTTAAGAAGGCAAGCTGGTAAAAGTTACGAAAACGAAAAGGAGGTCATAGGCATGCAGATTACTGATACAATCGCAGACATTCTGACAAGAATTCGTAATGCGAGTTCCGCAAAGCACGCCACTGTTGACGTTCCTGCTTCTAACGTGAAGAAGGCAATCACACAGATCCTCCTTGATGAAGGTTACATCAAGGGCTACAATGTGATTGAGGACGGTAAGCAGGGCATAATCAAAATAACACTGAAATACGGTGAAAACAGAACACCTGTTATCACAGGACTGCGCAGAGTTTCCAAGCCTGGTCTGCGTATTTACGCAAGCTGTGCAGATATGCCGAAGGTGAGAAAGGGACTTGGCATTGCCATTGTTTCCACTTCCAAGGGCATTATGACTGATAAGAAGGCACGTCAGCTCAATGTTGGCGGCGAGATCTTAGCATACGTTTGGTAAGGAGGACAGGGAATTATGTCAAGAATAGGTAAGAGGCCGATCAGCATCCCTGCCGGTGTTACAGTAACAAACGAGAACAACCTGGTAACCGTTAAGGGACCAAAGGGCGAACTGAAGAAGCAGTTCGACGCTGCAATGGCTATTGAGATCGACGGCGCAGTTATAACAGTATCCCGTCCGTCTGACGTAAAGGAGCACAGAGCTCTTCACGGTTTGACAAGAACTCTGATCTCAAACATGATCGAAGGCGTTTCCAATGGATACAGCAAGACACTGATTATCGAAGGCGTTGGTTACAGAGCAGCAAAGAAGGGCAGCGATGTAACACTGAATCTGGGTTATTCACATCCTGTAGTATTCTCTGATACAGCAGATGTAACACTGGAAGTACCCCAGCCCAACACCATCATTGTCAAGGGAATTGACAAGCAGATAGTTGGTCAGGTAGCTGCAGAGATCCGTGAGATGCGTGAGCCTGAGCCGTATAAGGGCAAGGGTATCCACTATGATGGAGAGCGTATCATCCGCAAGGAAGGCAAGGCCGGTAAGGGCAAGAAGTAATTGAAAGGAGATCATTGCTATGATTAAAAAAGCAGACAGCAATAAAGCCAGAGCAAAAAGACATGCAAGAGTTCGTGCGAAGATTTCCGGTACTCCTGAGTGTCCTCGTCTGAATGTTTTCCGTTCTGCAAAGCATATATACGCTCAGCTGATCGACGACGTAAACGGCGTTACACTGGCATCAGCATCCACAATGGATAAGGAATTTGAGGGTGCAGGCGGCAACACAGAGGCTGCACGTAAGGTTGGTCTGATGATCGCAAAGCGTGCGCTTGATAAGGATATCAAGGATGTCGTATTCGACAGAGGCGGCTATCTTTATCACGGAAGAGTAAAGGAACTGGCAGAAGGTGCTCGTGAGGGCGGTCTGAATTTCTAATAGAGGAGGCATTACTTTGGCTAAAATTGATCCGAATGGCATGGAATTGATCGAAAAGGTTGTTTCCATCAACAGAGTATCAAAGACTGTAAAGGGCGGCCGTATTATGAAGTTCGCTGCACTCGTAGTAGTAGGCGACGGTAATGGTACCGTTGGTTTCGGTCTGGGCAAGTCCGGTGAAGTTCCGGACGCAATCCGTAAGGGCATCGAAGATGCTAAGAAGAACCTTATCAAGATCCCGCTGAAGGGAACAACAATTCCGCACGAGATCGTAGGTAAGTTCGGTGCTGGTGCAGTACTGATGAAGCCGGCAGCTCCCGGTACCGGTGTTATCGCCGGCGGTCCGGTACGTGCCGTTATCGAAGTAGCAGGCATCAAGGACATCAGAACAAAGTCCCTGCGCTCCAACAATCCGTGCAACGTAGTACGTGCTACAATCAATGGACTGGCATCCTGTACAACAGCTGCAGAGGTTGCTGAAAAGAGAGGCAAGTCTATTAAAGAGATATTTAATTAAGGAGGGCGCAAAATGGCAAAGAAAATCACGCTCGTAAAGAGCCTTATCGGCAGAAAGCAGGATCAGATTGCTACTGCAAACACTCTGGGACTGAAAAGAATCGGTGATACAACCGTTCAGCCGGAAAATGCAGCTACCCTCGGTAAGATCAAGAAGATTTCTCACCTCGTTGAGATCGAAGAAGCATAAGCAAGGAGGTGCACAGAATGAAACTTCATGAATTATCCCCGGCAGAAG
>CALXBL010000040.1 GCA_944386525.1 uncultured Ruminococcus sp.
TCAAATATGCTCTACTTTTTTTGATATTTATTTTGTAGGCTTTACTCGGCTTTCCCCAACATTTATTATAGAGCCAACAAATAATGGGACTATGCATCTGCAGAGTCCCATTTATATTATCCTTTTATCATTAAAACAACATCAATTGAATGATACAAACTTCTGAGCTATATCATAACCCTCCATAACTACTTTTCTTCCCAGCTTACCCGGCATCATTGTAAGTCCGCTGAGGGTACAGCATCTGAGATAACGATATATACTGGGATCATGATCCTTTATCTTGTCCCAGAGCTTACGTCTCTTTTCAAGCGCCTCGGGTGTGCCAATTTTCAGCAGATATACACTACAAATCGTCATCATTATGGAAAGAAACCTGAGCTGGTAGTGTTCCAGTTTCTTTGATACTGCCCGACAGGCTTTCATATCCACACAATGAAGTATATATTCAGTTACAAATATCTGCTGGTCGATACGCTTAATGTGTACTGACTCATTTACAGATTGGTCATCTCTGCCTATAAAATAATGGTAGAGATCTATGTCGAGATAACATATCTGCTTTACCAGATGAAGCGGCTGGCAGGCAAAAATGTTGTCTACATAAAAAGTGTGCTCCGGCAATTCTACACCGGATCTGCGAAGTATCTCCGTACGGAAATAAAGAGCGTGCATTATAAGATACTGGGATGGATTGAAGACGCCCATATCATCCCATGTGGTGAGAACTCCAGGCTTGAATACGTTATCATAGCGCATTGTGTGGTTCTTTTCCGGTTCGTGAGTGTGGTCATAAATATAATTGCATACCACCAGATCAAGAGTTATTCCTTGCTTGTTCCAGCAGCGAAGCTCTCTCATAAGATGATTAAGAGCTTTTTCATCAAGCCAGTCATCTGAATCTACCACCTTGAAATACTGTCCTTTTGCAAGCTTTAATCCTGCGTTTACTCCTGAGCCATGGCCACCGTTTTCCTTGTCAACTACTCTTACAATATCCGGATACTCAGACTCATATTTATGAGCTATTTCACTTGTATTATCAGTAGAACCGTCGTTTACAAGTATGATCTCAGCATCATCTCCTGCTTTGAGCAGCGAGCATATGCACTTCTCCATATAGCTTTCAGAATTGTAGCAAGGCACTGTAAATGTTATAAGTTTCATTTAACATACTCCTTTCAGATGTCAACTTATATCGGCAAGCTCCAGGTAATCTGCGCCATACTCAGCAATAAAGTCTTTACGTCCCTGCAGATCGTCGCCCAGAAGCAGATCAAACATCTTTGCAGTCTCCTCTACATCAGCAGGTGTCACCTTAATGAGTCTGCGTGTATCAGGATTCATGGTTGTAAACGCCATCATATCTGCCTCGTTCTCGCCAAGACCCTTTGACCGCTGTATGGTAAATTTCTCGTTTCTTATATCCTTCAGTATCCTTGTCTTTTCCTTTTCAGTATAGGCGAAGTAGGTCTTGTTCTTTGTTGTTATCTCAAAAAGCGGAGACTCTGCAATATATACATATCCCATATCAATGAGCGTGGGTGTAAGCCGATAGAGCATAGTCAGAATAAGTGTTCGTATCTGGAAGCCGTCAACGTCCGCATCCGTGCAGATGACTATCTTGTTCCAGCGAAGTCCCTCTAAGCTGAATGAGGAGAGCTCCTTGTTTGCCTTTGTCTTTACCTCAACACCGCAGCCAAGCAGCTTTATGATATCTGTTATAATATCGTTCTTAAATATGCGAACATAGTCAGCTTTCAGACAGTTGAGTATCTTTCCTCGCACAGGTATAACTGCCTGAAACTCAGCGTCACGTGCCATCTTTACAGAACCAAGAGCTGAGTCACCCTCTACTATATAAAGCTCACGCTTTGAAAGATCCTTACTACGGCAGTCGACAAACTTCTCTATACGGTTTGTAAGATCGACGCTGCCTGCAAGATTCTTCTTCATGTTAAGCCTTGTTTTCTCGGCATTTTCACGGCTGCGCTTGTTTATCATAACCTGCTCGGCGAGCTTTACTGCCTCGTCGGGATTTTCCATGAAATATACCTCAAGCTGTGCTTTAAGGAAGTCGGTCATTGCCTCGTAGATGAACTTATTTGTGATAGCTTTCTTGGTCTGGTTCTCGTATGAGGTCTGTGTGGAAAAGCTGGAGGATACAAGGATAAGACAGTCCTCTATATCGGCAAATGTGACTTTTCCCTCGTTTTTAAGATACTTGTTGTTCTGTTTCAGGTAACTGTCGATCTGGGAAACGAACGCCTGCTTTACAGCTCGTTCCGGTGAGCCGCCATGCTCCAGAAAGCTGGAATTGTGGTAATATTCTATCTTCTGGACTCTATTTGAAAAAGTGAGCGCTACTGAAAGCTTTACCTTATATTCAGGCTTATCGTCACGGTCACGTCCTATTCTGTCGCAGCTCCATGTCTGGAGCGACGTGAGAGCCGTATCTCCTGCTATCTCCTTTACATAGTCGGATATACCATTTTCATAGAGAAATCTCTCCTCAGAAAATGTGCCATCCTCCTGCTCCGACCGGTAGATAAAAAGTAAATTAGGGTTTACTACTGCCTGTCTTTTCAGAACATCGCGAAAATATTCATCGGGAACTGCTATTTCTGTGAATACATTAAGGTCGGGTCTCCATCTGGTACGTGTGCCTGTAGGATGTGAGCGCACTGCTTTTTTCTGTAGTCCGCCAACATTTTCGCCCTTTTCAAAATGAAGATTATACTTGTATCCGTCACGGTATATCTCCACGTCCATATATTCAGCCGCAAACTGAGTTGCACACAAACCGAGACCGTTAAGTCCTAATGAGTATTCATAATTATCTGCACCTGCGTCATACTTGCCTCCAGCGTAAAGCTCGCAGTAGACCAACTCCCAGTTGTATCTGTTTTCATTCTTGTTGAAGTCAACAGGACAGCCTCTGCCGAAGTCCTCCACCTCAATGGAAATATCCTTATATCTCGTAATAATTATCTGACTTCCGAATCCGGAACGTGCCTCGTCAATGGAGTTTGAGATAATCTCAAATACAGAATGTGCACAGCCGTCAAGTCCGTCTGAGCCGAATATTACTCCGGGACGCTTTCGAACCTTGTCCGGACCTTTAAGCATGGTTATACTTTCGTTATCATATACCGGTGTTTTCTTTGCCATTATCAATTCCTCTTTAAGCTCATTTTTATAGTTTAAAATCGTAAGCCACGAACCCTCTCGTAATAAAACATATACTGCTGGAGAATTCCTGCACCGCCCAAAGAAAGTTCCTCGGGAAAACGTCCGCCGAAATGCTCAGTCTCTATACGCTTAATGTGTACATCTCGTGGGAAAGCATCCTTACAGTTCAGCGAAAACAGGCTTATACAGTCCGCCACCTTTGAACCAACGCCCTTTATCTGCATAAGGTATTTCTTTATATTGGCATAGTTAAGTCCCTTTAGCTCTGTCTCCACATTATGCTCCTGAAAGAATTCTGCCGCACACATCAAATACTTGTCACGATAGCCCGTACCGCATTCTCTCAGCTTGTCTGCACCCATGTTAAGGATATCAGCAGCACTCGGAAAAGCTCCGCTGTCTCCGCAGATAGCAGAAAGTATCTTCCGTATCCTTGGGATATTGTTGTTTGCACTTATTATAAAGCTGACTGTAGTTTCCCACAGCTCCTGGCGGAGTATGCGTATGCCTGATGAGATCCTCGCAGAAGCTGCCAGATAGTCAGAGCCTATAAGACTGCAAGCCTTTTCAGCGTGAGACTTGTAGTCGAAATCCATATCAAAATATGATCTCCACACTTCATTATACTCACTCTCACTGCACGACAAGCTTACAGCGTTCAGCCCGTTCTCCTTAACATTCAGCCTTAGTCCAAAAGCAGGGATATCAAAACTGCCGTCAGGCATTCGCACCCATCTGAAACACTGTCCGCTTTCATGAATCTTCTCCGCTGAGAACCAGTCACACTCTATATACATACTACTCTCCGATACTATAATTGTTACACTAACTGTTTACAATACCTTATAATATCAGATTTTGCAAAAAAAGTCAAGTGACGTAATCTCTGGTAATCTTGACATTTACTTCACCATCTGCTATTATATATGTATAATTTTTATCAGGAAAGGAATGTATATATGAGAAAACGAATATTCAGTCTCATAGCTGCAGCTGCTATGCTTGCGCTTTGCAGCTGCGGTCAGCAGACAGATGTAATACAGTCATCTGACGAAGAGACAACTTCAGTATCCACTGCTGAAACCACACCAGCATCGGAATTTCCGGCAATAGAACTTTCAAAAAACTGGGATATGGACCCAATGTTCGAAACCTATGTCTCAAACACAGTCATAGCTACCGGCAGCAACAAGTTTATATCCGAAGCTAACAACATAACATACCGCGCTTGGATACCTGTTGAGGAATACGGCAGCTTTGAGTATGCCTTCTACTTCTCAAATACCGTGGATTCTACATGGGAACGAGGTACAAGGCAGGGATACGTTGGTATGCCCGGCGGCGCTTATGAGATAATAAGTGCAAATATCTACGACGGCGGTATCAGCATAGAGGACGAACCCACAAACAAAACTGCTGTTACATTTGATGGCGGGAATTCTTCAAAGAACGTTGCCTCAGGAGAAACCTTCTGGAGCGATCCAGTGGGGTTTGACGTGCCAGAAGGACACTACCTCCTTTGGGAATGGACTATTACCGGTGAAGATATCCCCTGTATCTGTATGTCCGGAATGACACACGCCTATGCAGATAAGGGACAGGGTTTTATTTATGTAAACGAGATACCGCTGCCCGTTCTCTTTGGCTGCAATCGTAACGTTTCAAATACTGTTATAACTTTAGGCGACTCAATCACTCAAGGCTGTGAAACTACCGATAATGAATGTCAATTCTGGGCTGCAGAGCTTTCAAAAGCTCTGGGAACTGATACAAGTCTCTGGAATCTCGGACTTGGCTATGCACGAGCAACTGATGCTGCGCAAGGCGGCGACTGGCTCCAGCGAGCAAGATATGCCGACACAGTTGTACTTGGCTTTGGTACAAACGACATCATCACCGGAAAATATGGTGAATCAGGCTCCACGTCTGCAATTCGCATAAAAGATGCCCTTGAATCGATAACGACCGTACTCACCGATGCAGGCTGTAATGTTATCATCATGAGCGCTCCGCCATTTGATATGATACCCGAAATGGAAGCTATACGCACTGAGCTGAATACCTATATCCCGGAGATAGCTGAGGCAAATGATAATGTTTATTACTTTGATTTTGCTTCTATACTTGAGAATCCGGACGACCCATCAAAAGCTCTCTACGGCGGACATCCGAATGACGAAGGCTGCGATCTTATCACAAAAGCTCTTATGGAACAGTATGGAGATATTCTTTCAGGCAAATAACACTTAGCTTCATAAAACTAAAAGCTTTCCGTAAATCTGCGGAAAGCTTTAGTTTATTTATTGCTGCTCAGCAGCTTTCTCAGCAGCTTCCTGAGCTTTTCTCATTTTTGAATCAGTTACAAATCCATGAATTATTGATATTACGAGATACATAAAGAACACAACGCACTCAACAATGATAAGAGGTGTCATAATATTACTGATAAGCATGGATACATAGCTTGTTGACAGAACATTCGCCGGAACAAGCACAGAATATGCATTTGCAAAAGCAATAGACTTGTTGTACTCCTTTAAAGAATCGTTGATTGCCTGAGTCAATTCATTGACAGTTGAATCAAGCTCGGCAATGCGCTCCTCTACATAGGCAACTGAATCTGTGTCTGGCTTGGAAGATGCAAATTTCTTTACAGAAGCAAGGCGTGCTTCATAGTTGTCGATAGTATAATTGTAATCTGAAACAACCTTCTGAGCTTCATAAAGCTGATCAAACAGCATATCATATTCCTCTGAGCCTGTATTATATGTAGTTGCAGTTTCCTCCTGAAGTTCTCCGTATACAATGACCTGATCCTTCTTATAGTTTTCAATGGATTCCTGGATAGCCTTAACATTTGAAACAGCCTCACTCTGATAACGCTTGGTCTCCGCCAACTGATACTCATAGTAGCTTATAAGACCCTGCTTATCATTCACTATGCTACCGTCAAGGATATATGCTGTAAGTGCTTCAGCATTATATGCCTTGGCAATATTGATGGCATTGCTCAGATCGGAAAAAGTATATCCTGTTTCAGTAGAACGGAAATCAACATTCTTCAGCGACTCAATTGAACTGTATAGAGAGTCAAGTGTCTCTATGTAGCGGTCAACAGCAATAAGATAGTCATAATCAGAATAATCTATTGCGAGTGCTGCATTACCTACTGTCTCACAGCTACCATACTGCTCGTAAAAGTAGTCGCTGTAACATTCAAGAATCGTATTCAGAACAAGTGCAGCGTCATCATCACCGAATGCTGTTTTTGAGAAGTTGAACGTCACCTTATACTGTGTGTAATTATAGTTTATATCAAGCATCTGTCTTGCGGCTTCAAGACTGCCATTCTTTTCATACGCACCCTTATACACGGTTATCTGGTCAACTGCTTCTGTTGGAACAATACCTTCAATAACAATAGCATCTCTTATATTGTTCACTTGATTAAGAGAATAGTTGAGTGATGTGAGTGCAGCTTCAATAACAACCGGATTCTTAATGGAATTGATATCAAATTCAGTTCCGTCAGGAGCAAGCCCGTCTGAAGCACCTTCATAATTAAAGCCTATCAGAGAAACAGGAGCTGATGAAAGCTGATGTGAGAAGATAGACGTACCTGCAGCTACTAAAAGTGCAGCCAACACTGCCAATGCCAGCCAGCAGACAGCAAATCTTTTCAGACTTTGAAATATTGCTGACAATGGTATGACTACTTCCTTATCACGTTCATCATCATTCTTTATAGTAATTTCCAATTCCTTTTTATTCAGTTCTTTGTCCAGCATTTTTAAAACTCCTAAACTAAACACAATTTTACATAATAATTTTTATTTCAAGTATATCACATCATTTCCGCAAAGTCAATGCATCCGCTTTTATTTTATCCAATTTGACCAATTCTTCAAATTGATGCTAAGCTTTTTTCTAATATCGCGCTCAAAGGCTATCTATTTACAAAATGCCTGAAATATGCTATACTTTAATTTAGTTGTAAACAAAAAATAGCTTCATACTTTTTTACATAAAGGAGTTACATAATGAAAAAAGAAAATGATAAAACAAAAAAGCGATATTTCCTTATGAAAACAAACGGTTTCAGTTTCAGGAATTTATGTCACAATCTCAAAGTGCTCTTCCTTCCATGGCTCATACTTGCAGTTTTTGCTGCTGTTGCAACTGTAGGTTTAAACTTTTTCTCCTCAGAAGTTGATGCTGTAACTGCTACTGTATCCTTCCACTATAAAGGCATTGAAAATGGTCTTGACCCCAACGGATGCGAATTTGATAAAAACAGTATCATCTCTGATGAAGTTATTGAATCAGCTCTTGCAGCAAGCGATCTTCCCTCTGATATGCTTACTCAGGTAAAGGATAATATACGTGTAGACAGTGTTGTATCTACCAATGCAATCAGTAATATCACAAATTATGAAAGTATGTTCAGCTCAAGCTCTGATTCCTGGACTCAAGATGTTTCTGACTCATCTTTCCATCCATCACAGTTTATTATTTCTTTTAATTACAATCACACAAATTTAAATGGTGAACAGGCTGCACAGCTGCTCAATACTATTATCGACGAATACCAGAATCATTTTCTTGAAATCTACGGATACAATGAGAATATAGGAAATATATCCGGCCCCGACAGCTTTGAGAATAATGACTATCTTATTGCTCTTGATATGTACAGCGCTAACCTTCTTGCCCTTGAAGAATACATCAAAGACCTGGCTGATGAGGACGTTACAGAATTCCGCTCAGAAACTACAAATTACAGCTTTTCCGACCTTTACGATTCAGCTAAGCTTATCCGCACTGTTGATATCGATACCCTTACATCATATATCCTCAACAACGGCGTTATAAGCGACAAAGACGTTATCCTCAGCTACTATGAATATCGCATTGAGAATCTTCAGTTCTCAAATGAAACTTATAAATACCGCTTGGACGAGATATCAGCTTCAATCGAAAATTATCAGAAGGATTCAGTTATTGTATACGACGGATACGACTCAGGCTCAACCACAATTACCAACACTTCCGATATATACGACTCCATGATCCAGGAGAAGCTCAATATCCAGGATGCTATTTCTTCTAATGAAAGATTTATTTCCGACATGAAGGATCGTATTACTACTATCAAAAAAATTTCTTTGAGCACTGCCAATAAAGATCGTGAATATGTAGATGAAAAGATTGTTGAACTTCAGACTAAGTTTGAAGACCTCAAAGAAAATTTGAAAATCACTGCTAATGAGTACTTCAGTGAAAAGAAATTCAGCAATGCTATTGCCGTAACTTCTCCGGCAAGCTATTCAGTAAAACATCTTATTTCCTCATCTGTTAACGAATCTATTCGAGTAGTAATTATATGTGAGCTCCTTATATTGATTGCTTATCTGCTATTTGCGATATATTTCTGTTCAAGGGATAAGCTGCGTGAACTTATGAAAACAAACAACAAAAAAATCAATACAGTATAAATAATGCCGCCTGCAAATGAAACGCAGGCGGCATATTCTTAATACACAAAAAAGCCCGGTCAAACCGAGCTTACTTTTTGCAATATAATAAAAATAACCGCCTTGCCGTCATACGGCAAATAAAACCAAGCTAAATAGCATGGTGGGTATATCCGCCCGGGTAGTTCACGCTCCCTTCGTCCGCATAAGCGGGAGGTCTGCAATCCGTATCCGGAAACAAAATTCCCTTTAAATGAGTGTTGGATTATAAAAACCGTAGGACACGTAAAAGCTAATGCTACAAGGCAGTCATTTCTACTGTTTATAGTATACCACATTCACTATGAAAAATCAATAGTGTTTTTGCATAAAAGTTGAAAAAAACTATGAATACGATGAAAATTTAGTTTATTCATCGTCCTCGTCATCTTCTTCACCATAAATCTCATTGAGTCTGTCGAGGAACAATCCGCCGATCTTCTCATACTCGTTATCGTCGTCGATAGAAACAAGCATAGGCTCCCCGTCCACCATATCCTCTTTCAGAATAACAACCTCACCGTCATCCTCCAAAAGAGCATCGTGGTCGTTACCATAATAAGGTGTAAGAGCAAAATACTTTTCGCCTTTATATTCCATAACGTCCAGCAGTTCAAATTCCTGCTCGTTGCCTTCTTCGTCTTCAAGTGTATAGAGATCTGGTGTGTACTCATTCATTTCCATATCCATTTTAAATTCTCCTATCTATAATAATAATATGTTTAATACATTTATATTATACCACATTTCAATAAAGAATGCAAGTCAATTTATAAACAGGACGGCAAATCTTACGCTTGCCGTCCATTTGTTTATTTCTACTCATTATCTATTGTATAGGATGCAATCACATCTGCCATCAGATGAGGCGGCAACGGCTCATAGCGAACCGGCTCCAGAGTAAACTCGCCTCTTCCTTGTGTCATCTGACGGAGAAGCAGTGCAAAATCGCTCATTTCACGCATGGGAACTTCAGCCATGATGTCTGTTGTTGCCTTGTACTTTTCAGAAGGATTCATGCCCAAGACTCTGCCTCTGCGCTTGTTCAGTTCACCCATCATGTCGCCTGTGCACTCATCGGGAACCGATACTACAAGAGTACCGATTGGCTCCAAGAGCGTAGGATCAGCTTGACGCATACCCTCCTTATAGGCCAAAGCCGCAGCAGTCTTGAACGACATTTCTGATGAATCTACCGGGTGGTATGAACCATCAACCAAGATAGCCTTCAAACCTACTACAGGGAAGCCTGCAAGTATGCCCTTCTTTACAGAATCCTGAAGTCCCTTTTCAACTGCTGGGAAGAAATTCTTGGGAACAGCACCGCCAAATACTCTTTCCTCAAACACAAGCTCATCAGACAAGCAAGGTTCAAATTCAATCCACACATCACCAAACTGACCGTGGCCGCCAGACTGCTTCTTATATCTGCCCTGAACCTTTACCTTCTTGCGGATAGTCTCACGATATGCGATCTTTGGAACATTGAGTGTAATCTCTACACCGAAATCGTACTTTAGCTGGGAAGCAACTGCCAGCAAATGCTGTTCACCAAGTCCGCTTAGGATCATTTCTCTTGTGTTCGGATCCTGTTCGTATGTAAGAGTCATATCACTTTCCAACAACTTCTGCATAGCATTTGCAATCTTAGCCTCGTCTCCTCTTGCAGCAGGAGCAACTGCCATTCTGTAGCTTGGCTTTGGATATTCAGGAGGCTCAACCGCTGCAACTCTTGACGGTGCACATAGAGTATCACCTGTGCCTATATTCATCTTTGTAACCGCCACGATATCGCCCTTTACAGCCTCGGCAACTTCCTTCTGCTTCTTGCCGGTGAGCTGCACCATCTTGCCCATCTTTTCAGTCGAGCCAGATGCTGCATTTACAAGCTCATCGCCACTCTTTACTGAACCTGAGAGCACTTTCATATAAGACATCTTGCCAACAAACGGGTCCGCTGCTGTCTTGAATACATATACCATAGCCGGAGCGTCGGAAGTGATAGAAACTTCTTCTGCATCAGTAGTAATGATCGTCTCCGAAGCCTCCGGAACAAGCAGATCCATCTCACGCATGATAAGCTCGATTCCACCCAAAGTCTGTGCAGAACAGCATACCACGGGAGTGATAACACCTGAGCATATGCCCTTATGTATACCGTCAATACGTTCCTTTTCAGTGAAAGGCTCACCAGAGAAAAACTTTTCAAACAGCTCCTCATCAGTCTCAGCAACAGCCTCAGAGAATGCCTCGATAAGACCGTCTATACGATAGCTCATCTTTTCAGAAACCTCTGCTGTAGGCATCTCTGTCTCAACAGCCTTACCTCTTTCGTCAAACTTATAAGCCTTCATCTCGATAAGGTTTACATATGAGATAACCCTTCTGTCTGCAATCACCGGCACGATTACTGGACATACTGCAGAACCAAATTCAGCCTTCAGTTCAGTAAGAACATTGTAGAAGTTAGCGTTTTCATCGTCCAGTTTAGTAACTACAAACATTCTTGGCTTCTGCATCTTAACAGCCTGGTCGTAAGCCTTGTGAGTGCCTACCTTGACTCCAGACTTGCCGGAAACAGTGATCATAACACAGTCACTTGCATAAATACCAGAAACCATTTCACCAGCAAAATCAAGCATACCGGGAGTATCTATAATATTAACATCCAGTTTCTGAAGTGGCAGTGCAGCAACTGAGGTGTATACTGAGGACTTTCTCTTCATCTCCTCAGCCGTATAGTCAGATACAGTGTTTTCTTCTGCAATCTTGCCCATACGTTCAATTGTGCTGCTGCGATAAAGCAGTGCTTCACACAATGTCGTCTTACCGGAACCGGCATGACCTGCTAAAGCTATGTTCTTTTTGGTTTTTGTAGTGATCATTGTAATTCGCTCCTATTCCATTTAATTAGTATTACGATATAAAAATATACAATTATTTCAACTGCACATTCTTAATTATATATCATATCACAATAAAAATCAAGTACTTTTAGAAAATAATTTGATCAAATAAGAAAAAATTTAAAAAAACTACCAAAAAACCTGCTAAAGCGTCAATAGATGCAATAGCAGGTTTTATTTTTTTATGCAGACAAGGATATCGGCTGGAGCTGCGGAACGAAATTCCTCAGCACGATATAAAGCGCACAAAGCACTCCGAACGTCACCCAGAACCACACATTTCTTGGCAGCAGGTGTACATCCTTACCGAATGAAAAAAGTACTATCTCGCCATAAAATAGTATTACAAATAAAATTAATGCCATCACAGCTGCATTGTTCCTTATTGCAAGCAGTATGTCCCCGTTCATAACAGCAAGTATGCACCTTGTAAGTCCACAGCCGGGACAGTAGATCCCAAACTCTGAATATGTGACGCACTCCGGCAAAATGTTCTCAGCCAACCAAAGGGCATAGTCCCTTAACATTATACACGCCGCAATAAACATCACCGGCAGTGACAGCAGCAGGACTCTCACCCACACTCTATTAAGCATCTCTTAGTCAACAAGCACCGGATCAAAATTTTCAGTCCAAGGGAGTCCCCACTTGTTGAGCTCCTCCATAAACGGATCAGGATCAAATTCCTCGATGTTGTATACTCCGGGTTTCTTCCACTTGCCTGTCATGACCATCATTGCACCGATCATTGCAGGTACACCTGTTGTGTAGGAAATAGCCTGTGAACCTACCTCCCTGTAGCACTCTTGATGATCACATACATTATATACATAGTAGGTCTTTTCCTTGCCGTCCTTTATTCCCTGGAAAATGCAGCCGATATTTGTCTTGCCAACAGTTCTCGGACCTAATGACGCCGGATCAGGAAGTACAGCCTTCAGGAACTGGAGCGGAACTATCTCCCTGCCCTCATACATGATCGGCTCAATAGACGTCATTCCCACATTTTCAAGGCACTTCAAATGTGTAAGGTAGCTCTGACCGAATGTCATGAAAAAGCGTATCCTCTTAACTCCCTTGATATTGATTGCAAGTGATTCCAGCTCCTCGTGGTGGAGAAGATACATATCCTTTTCACCGACCTGATCAAAATTGTAAACACGCTTTATCTCCATAGGTTCAGTCTCTACCCACTTGCCGTTCTCAATATAGCTTCCCTTTGCGGAAACCTCTCGGATATTTATCTCAGGATTGAAGTTTGTTGCAAACGGATAGCCATGGTCGCCACCGTTGCAGTCGAGAATGTCGATATAGTGTATCTCGTCAAAGTAGTGCTTCTGTGCATATGCGCAGAATACGCCTGTAACGCCCGGGTCAAAACCGCTGCCCAAAAGCGCAGTTATACCAGCCTTTTCAAATTTCTCACGATATGCCCACTGCCACTTGTACTCAAACTTAGCAGTGTCCTCCGGCTCATAGTTTGCAGTATCCACATAGTCAGTCTTGGTTTCAAGGCAGGCGTCCATAATGGCAAGATCCTGATACGGAAGCGCCACATTTATAACAATATCGGGTTTTTCCCTGTTGATAAGCTCCACAAGCTCAGGGACGTTATTTGCATCCACCTGGGCAGTGGTTATCTTAGTCTTTGTCTTTCCCTCAAGATCTGCCTTGTACTTATCACACTTGGACTTAGTGCGGCTTGCAATGCATATCTCCTCGAAAACCTCGCTGTTCTGGCAGCACTTGTGAATTACTACTCCGGCAACTCCTCCGGCACCAATTATCAAAGCTTTTCCCATTTATGATACTTCCTTTCATTATTTATTTTCAGCCTCTCTCAGAGCGTCCCGCACATTGTTGGGTATTGCAAAACAGCCATGATGGAGGATCGTATTATAATATTTTGTTTTAAGCCCCAATCTATTCCAGCGATAAGCCTGAAGATCGGTCCTTGGGTCAAATTTCTTTGAGGCAAATCCAAAAAGCCAGTGTCCCGATGGATATGTGGGTATGTGCGCCTGGTAGACAAGTGCTATCGGAAACATAGACTTTATCCTGCTGTGGGCACGTTTCATGGAATTTCTGTAGGATTCATAGAATGTACTCTCATGCTGGTTTACAAGTATACCCTCATCACTGAGCGCCTTGTAACAGCTTCCGTAGAACTCCTTTGTAAAAAGCCCCTCGCCTACTCCGAACGGATCGGTGGAATCGACTATTATCAGATCATATGCTCCCTCGGCAACACGACGCACAAATCGAAGCCCGTCCTGATAGTGAATGTGTACTCTCGGGTCATCCAGACTGCACGCTGTAAAGGGAAGATATTTTCTTGATAGCTCCACAACCTTAAAGTCTATCTCCACCATGTCGATATGCTCAATAGTATCATACCGGCACAATTCCCTAACCGTACCGCCATCACCTGCACCTATGACAAGAACTCTGCTTATATCCGGATTGGTTGCCATTGGTATATGAGTTATCATCTCATGGTAAACATACTCATCCTTTTCAGTAAGCATGAGCAGACCGTCAAGAGTAAGCATACGCCCGAATTCATTTGATTCAAAAATATCTATCCGCTGAAAGTCGCTCTGTTCAGAGGCAAGCTGCCTGTCCACACGTATCGACATTCTTACATTATCGGTATGATTTTCCGTATACCAGATATCCATTTTCTGCAGCCTCCTTTACTTTACTACACAGAGTGTCTCTATGGACATATCCTGAGGTCCTGTCAGAGAACATCCCTTTTCCTTGGCATAACATATATAATCTATAATATCATTTGTAATGCGTTCGCCCGGTGCCAGTATTGGTATGCCCGGCGGATAACACATTACAAATTCACAGCAAACCCTGCCTTCACTTTCACGAAGCTTAACGCTCTCCTGCACCGCATAAAACGCCTGCTGAGGCGCAAGTTCCACATGGGGCGCTATATATTCGCTTGAAAGCATACCGGTGGGATCTTTACCGTAAAGACGCTTTATCTCCGCAAGAGACGAGATGAGCCTCTCTATCTCCAGCTCTCTGTCGCCTGCTGTTACAATAGCAAGTATATTGCCTATATCGCCGAATTCTATCTGTATGCCGTATTCATCTCGCAGCAGGTCGTATACCTCAATGCCTGCAAGACCTGTATTTCTGGTGTGTATGGAGAGCTTTGTTTTGTCGAAGGCGTAGAATGAGTTGCCGTTGCAAAGCTCCTCGCCATAGGCATAGTATCCGCCTATCTGATTTATCTCCTCACGTGCATAGTCGGTGAACTGCATAGTCTTACGAAACATATCCCTGCCGTTCAGCGCAAGATTGCGTCTTGCAAGGTCAAGAGATACCATAAGCAGATATGAGGCGCTAGTGGTCTGAGTGAGGTTGATTATCTGACGCACTCTGTCAGCATTTACGCTCTTTCCGCACAAAAGCATTGCACTCTGAGTGAGAGAGCCGCCCGTTTTGTGAATGCTTACTGACGCCATATCAGCTCCTGCCGCCATGGCAGACATGGGCATTTCCTCACCAAAGTAGAAATGCGTTCCGTGAGCCTCGTCCGCAAGGAGCATCATTCCATGAGAATGAGCAAGCTCTGCAAGACCATTTATATCAGCGCAAACGCCATAATAGGTAGGATTATTTACAAGGATAGCCTTTGCATCGGGATTTTCAAGGACTGCCTTTTCCACAGCCTCATACGACATACCAAGAGGTATACCCAGCTCCCTATTTTCATCCGGATCAACATACACCGGCACTGCTCCGTTAAGTACAAGTGCATTTATAGCACTGCGGTGGACATTTCGCGGCATAATGAGCTTTTCTCCTGCTTTGCAGGCTGTAAGTATCATTGCCTGAGATGCGCCTGTTGCTCCGCACACAATGAAAAATGCGTTCTCTGCGCCAAAAGCCTGAGCCGCAAGCTCCTGAGCCTCCTTTATTACGGACACCGGATGACAGAGGTTATCAAGATTTTTCATGGAGTTGACGTCCATTCTCACGCAGGTCTCTCCAAGAAATTCTGCAAGCTCACGATTCCCTCTGCCGCCCTTATGACCAGGAACATCAAACCGGACTATACGGTTCAGCTTATGCTCCTGCATAGCCTCTAGCAGAGGTGCATTCTGCTGAGTAAGTATCTTTCCCATAGCCGCCTCCTGAATATCAATAGATGTTCCGTCCGCTGAAGATCTCTATCATCTCACGGCGCAGACGGTCGGTTATATCAAGCCGTACTCTGGGACTCAACTCATACTCATCAGTTTTGAAAAGATAATCCTGAAGTCTCATATCCTTTATAAGCATTCTCGTATGAAAAAGATTGGACTGATATACATTCATATCAACTGCGTCATATTTTAGCAAAATGTCATCGTCTATATAATCCTGGATAGATGTGATGTTATGGTCGATAAAATACTTTTTTCCGCTTACATCACGTGTAAAACCCCGAACTCTGTAGTCGATGGTAATGATATCAGAATCAAAACTTCCGATAAGGTAGTCAAGAGTATTCAGAGGAGATATCTCTCCGCAGGTGGCAACATCGATATCCACACGGAACGTAGTTACCTCATTATCCGGATGACTTTCCGGAAATGTATGAACAGTAACATGACTCTTGTCAAGATGTGCATGAACATCCCGCCTCTGGGGTATAAATGCAGCACCCTGATTGCATGAGGAATCCATATTCTCAGGTTCAACATCCCCCTCAGCAATAAGTACATTTACCGATGCCCCTTGCGGTTCGTAGTCCTGCTTGGAAATATTGAGAACTGTTGCACCTATCATCTCTGTTACGTTGCAGAGGATGGTTGTAAGTCTCTCTGAATTATACTGTTCGTCAATGTAGCGAATGTAGTCCTGCTTTTCACGCTCTGATTTTGCGTAGCAGACGTCAAAAATGTTGAAGCTTAGCGCCTTCGTCAGATTGTTGTACCCGTACAAAGCAAGCTTTTTTTCCAACCCTAACATCACAGCCTTTCTTGCAATATTAAAATCTCTGCCCAACGGACAATAATTTATTGTACCACATTATTGTGTAAAATGCAACTATTTATCTGAGATTTTACAAGAATTTAGGAAAAAAAGCGAGCTCTTAATGACAACGCCAAATAAGAAAGTAATCTAAGAACCACATTGAAACACAACTTTATAGTTTTTGCAAAGCATCGTATCCGCTAAGCAAATCAACAACTGCCCAAGAAATCACTATTCTTCAGACTTCGTCACTAGTCCGCCTGCGTAAGCAGATAATTCTCATTATTTTTATACAGCTATCCACAATAAATATTAATATGTGGCACCTCTATTTGATGTGCTATAATAAAGTTGTAACACCCACCCCCAAAGTGCTATAATAAACACAGGAGGGAAAAGCAATGGCAA
>CALXBL010000041.1 GCA_944386525.1 uncultured Ruminococcus sp.
TTGTGGCACTAAGTCCTCTATACATATCATTTCATATTGTTCTCGTTCTTCTTTTCTTGTTTTTAACATCTTTTACATCGCCTTTTCTTTATTATACCATTTCTATCAAAAAAAGCCAAGCGAATGCTTGACTTTTTCGACAGGCTGAAGCAGCCACATAAAAGTGGCTGCTTTTATAAAATCCTTTTTAACTTTTTTACCAACTATTGATGGAGAGTTTTTTCAATCGATTCTGCAGAAGTAATTTCTGTCGTTTTCGTAGCATGAGAGTCCATTGCAATTGATGTGACAGAATTTATCCGGTAAATATTTACATATGTACAAAAATCGATTTACTATATATCATAATATATCATATTTATAATTATAAGCATTACTTGTCATTCTATTAACCCCATATTACAGTAACGCTTTCTATCAAAATCACCTTTTAATTGAATTATTTGATAAATATTTGCTGCACATGAAAATGATTTTAAGTATGGATCATTCTAATCAATCGATACAGTCTTGGATTTTTCTTATCCCTGAAATCATGAAATATGATAACACGGAAAAATCTACATTTTTTCACTCATAAACCTCTTTTACTTTAATTTGGAATATATTATTCAATACTTGCTGCAGATTTTGCATAGGATTCGAGTACTAAAGCTGCGTCTGTTATGTTAACAGCAGCATCACCGCTTACGTCGCAGAGGATCTGTTTTCTATATTGATCACTATCCGCACTATTGTTAACTGTGCTATTTGCATAGACTGACAGAATTTCCGATGCATCTAAACAGTTTACGCTGCCATCTTTATTTACATCATTGTTGATGAGCGTGTATGGATATTTTTCCTCGGGATTTTCTATGCCATCCTCTTGGAGCATTGCAATTGTTTCATTATATGCTTCCATTACCGGACTATCTTCATAAATAAATATTTCCTGATTAGATCTGTACATCTGATCATCTGCAAAATATCGCATGAAAAGTGATGTTCTATCTATCTCAGACTGAGGCAGGTAAAGTTCCTTGCCCAGAACTAACGCTCTACTTTTTTCAAATGGAGTCTGTCCTAAAACAGTGCTATTAACTGTACCGTTGCCGCTTATGTGGAGCACTGCATCTTCATATGAATAATTCCACACTGCACCATCTAATGTTTCACCTGTAACTTTAAGCACAGGATTTTCAGAATATCCCTCGCCTATAAATCTGTCAATGGGAGCATAACTCCAGAATGATGAGCCATAAACTCCATGGAGTGTAATTTTATCATAAACGCCGCTAGCATGGAGCAACTGCCAGAATGTATTATCTATTGAGACGCTGTCGGCAATCGTAAGAGAACCTATTTCGTCACCGAATTCTTCAGCATCGCAAAAATATCCCTCAAACCAACTTGCACTTGTAATTCCCTCTTCAATGACTACATGGACCGCACGATATGGAATATCAAGATTTTGCCATGTAGGAACTTCAACCGTGTTAACATTATCGGGCATTTCTCCTGTTCCAGAAAATATCATGGTGCGTGTATCATCGTTGTATGTCCATGCTATGTTGTCGCTCTCACCTATTGTGCCCGTGTAGATTGCTGAGGATTCAGCTGAAACTCCAATGTTTAATGAAGTTATTAATGATAATGCTGTTGTTAAGACAAAGATATTTTTAATTTTCATAAAAAAGCCTCCTTGTTAGAATACAATTATTCCTGCAAGATATTTATTTAAGATTACTAAATCATTATTATCTATGTCATTATCTAAATCAACGTCACAAGCAATCTTATTAACAGCAATAGAACAATGATTATCACCGTCTAAATAATTAAAATTTAATACGCTGTCAGGATCTGGATCACCATTTTCAACTTTAGTAAGGTAACTTAAAAGAATTGAAGCATCTACAGCATTAATACGTCCATTATGTGAAACATCTCCTCTTGCAAAGATCTCAAATGAGAGTGTAGAATTCGTGGTAGATATTGTATAATTCATAGAAACTCGATTATATAAATCTGCCTCACTACTAACGTTTTCATGATTCACATCAACAAATACTTTGCCAATAACTTGTGCAGTATTATTGTTTGTGATCGCACTTACTCTTCTATACGTTTCATCACAGTATACCATATCATTTTCAACATATGAATCTGTGCTATACGAACCCACATGATCAATATATGGAAATGAAACTCCATGTCCTATGAACTGATTGACATATGACGAATTGGCGGATAGTGTTACCATGGTATTTCCAAGAGTAAATCTTGGAGCATGATTTATTATTACAGCAAAATGTGGCACATCAAGGCAGTAATCGGGATTATAGAAATCCTCATTCATTTCTGCGTTTGTAGATAATACGTCGCTTTCATGGATTCCAAGAATCCTCTCTGCATCTTCAATAGTGAATCCATGTCTAAACAGGTACTCTGCACATTCTTTTAGGTCTTCGTCCGTAAATGAGTTTATAAAGTTGTTTTGTGACGAAGAAAATCCATCATATGCAAAAGTTGTTGCGATAGATGACGCAACAGCAGTTGTGGTTACAATAGCCAGAATTGCTGCAGTTACTTTGTTAAATATTCTCATAAATATCGTCCTTTCCTAATATGCTACCGTTAAAGTTATCACAGCAGTATTGATTGTGTCTTTGAAAGCTCTGAATTTGCAGTTTCAGCAAGTATGATATTACTATTAACATATCAGTGTTTCAAATTAACTTTCTCTTCTAATTTTGCTGATAAAAACATTTGATGTTTTACTTTATATCTATCGTACAGATTTACGCAAAAGCTTGCTAATGCTTTATCTGCACGATAAAATATAAAGCTTGAATTCGCTCTTACTTCTTGATGAGATTCTTCAGAGCCTTAGGTTCCTTCGGCTGGTGATAGCTTGCAATTGAAGCAGAACCGGCAGCCTTAACAGCTGCAAATTTACTGATAGCAGCCAATTTGTTCAGCATGTTTTTCTGAATCTTATTCATGGTTATTCGACCTCCTTTTTACCTGGAATATTTATTACAGTCATCAATGCTACTACGAACATTGTGAACGTAATTACAGCTGCTGTTAACACCATTTTTGTATATAAAAATCCGCTTATTGCAGTAAGGAGCATTACTGTAATAACACTTAATCTGTGATTGCGTTTTTTTTGCTCTTCAGACAACGGCTTGTTTTCGTTTTCAACAGGCGCTTTAAAAAATATAACGGTGACAGAGAATACAATCAGCAGTATGTGAAGTCCTATTGAATACATTTCACCTATAGTTGCCATTTTTGACATACCGAAAATAAATATTGTTGTAACAGCAAATATTAAATTGCATTTAAAATATGTATCGGCATGATACCCGCCTGTAAATTGTCTTAATATAACGAAAATAAAGTAATATACAAGTGATATCAAGGTCATACGGAATATAGCTCCGATAATGATTGTAATAAAAAAACCAAGCAGCGTAGAGATAATAGTTTCGAATCCATATTGATATACTTCAATTAGATCTTTAGCTATAATATTTTGTTTGCATAAAAAATGCGATATTCGTTTACTCAGTTTAGTGATCATTTTTGCTTCACCTTCCAAGTAAATAATATCGCATTATCTGTCTTATGTCAATGGGTTTGCCCCCAACGGTATGTTTTCTGCCCCCATGTTACAGCGTTCACTTTTTGTTAATAGTGTGCTTACTACAAACATACTATTTTTTTCATAGATATCTAATGAACCAATATGCTTCTGAGTAATGTCCCTTACAGATTTCAAACCCCAACCATGAAGCTCTCTATTCTCTTTGTTTGTTTTCAGCTCATGATTTTTATTTAAAACGGATTCCTGTATAGTGTTCTTTACTACTATGCGGTAATATCCTGCTGTTTCAGAAATAAGCAGTATGATATTAGAAGGAACACTATTTTTAGAGCAAGCTTCAATTGCATTATCAAGCAGATTCGATAGCATAATACTTAGGTCATATTCAAGATATTCCGGTATTTTAGTAAGTATTTTGCAGGTTGTTACAATGCCGTACTTTTCTGCTTTATTAAATTTTTCATTTATCACTGCATTTAGTACAGAGCTTGAACAATGAACATGGATCATAAGTTCATCGCTTTGGTGCCCGACAAATTGTTCTAAATATTTTTTTGCCTCATCGAAATCTTTCTGATCGATCAATGTTTTAAGACAATTCAGCTGACTTTTATGGTCGTGTCTTAGAATAGATATTTCATTGTATTGATGTTCCAGCTGTTCTATTTCATTTTGCTGATGTAATAACTGTGTTTGAAGCTTTTGTTTTTCCATTTCTTTTTGATTTGCATAATTCATCTTTCTCATAAATACAAAAATTATAACGTCCAGCGTTGATAACAAAATAGCTATGATTATATAAATATATTGATCCGGTATATATCCAACTATAAGTGTATGTATACTGAATCCAATAGTCAGTGTAATTATAAATGCAGCCGAAATAATGACCCATTCATTTAATTTGAATTCATATCGTTCCTTTTTGCGCATTGTTAGAATGATCTGTGTTGCAATAAAATAAAGAAGCTTTGTTATAAAAATTCCTGTTATTCGTATAATATGAAGACTTTCCGCATCCGATATCTCATATGGAGACATATTAGAAATAAAACTGCTTATTGTAAGTGTAGGGATATTGACAAAATAGAACAACATATAGGCAACAACTGAAATAACGACTTTTTCAAATGTGCTTCCTTTAAGAAAAGCTACAGAATACAGTATACTTATCAAGATAATACTTGTAAGCATAAAAATTTCGTTTTTTAAAATAAAGCTGCCTATACAGTCTACTACTGATAGACATGAAAATATTAAAATATATTTTAGCAGTTTACATTTATCCGAGTGAAATCCAAAATATTTTATCAATAATCTGGATATCAGAAAGCATTCAAGAAAAATTGCCACAAATTCAATTGCTGTCCAAATCATATATCATCACCATCCCTCATTAACGTATGGTATTGTTTTTTGACCTCCGGAACTCTTCTGCGGCTAATTGGCAATCGCTCTGAGGCATTTATGTTTAATTCGACATTTTCTATTCCGATATGATAAATGTATTTATAATTAACGAGATAAGTTTTATGTATTCTGATAAAGCCGTGTTTATTAAGCTGTTGTTCTAATTTTTCTAAAGTATATTCTCTTGAATAAAGGCATTTAGTTTCCTTTGTTGTTGAATAGTATATATCATGACGCACTGAGAAGAAGTAGATTATTTCCTCAACATTTTCGGAAATAGTACTTTTATCTTTAAGCTGTAGATCTATAATCGGTTTTTTTCTCAGAATTTCATTACAGTATGCTGTTATTGCCCTAGGAAGCTCATCTTTCAGATATTCTTTGCGTATAAATCTGAAGGGAGCAAACTGCAAGGATTCAAATACAAAATTGCTATGATTAGAAACAAAAATCAATGTGACTTTGGAATCAGTCATTCTGATTTCAGAGGCAAAATCCATTCCGGATATATCAGGCATATCAATATCCAAAAAGATGAGCTGATATTTATCGTCATAATGGTCAATTATTAACCGACGTGCATCGTTGTATACATAGCTCTGAAATTCGACCTTTTGCTTTTTAAATAATGAGTCAACCATAGTTTTCAAATTATCAGCAAAAAGCATCTCATCATCGCAAACCGCAATCCTCATAATTCTCACAATCCTTTAAAAAAACTTACTATAATAATACCATAAATTGTAGAAAAAATCAAGATAAATTAGCGCCATAAATTTCGATGCAGGAAGGACGGAGAGGTGAAATATTCCCATTTGATACCAAGCTTCTGCGTAAAGCTGCTTTGCCGAATGTGCATAATCAACAAAAATAAATTTAAACTATTGATGCTGTGCAACAGATATGATATAATAAAATATATAAACAGAAACAACGATCCATCAATAAGGAGGTATGTCTTATGAAAAAAATATTTTCTAAAATAACGATATCGCTGACAGTATTGGCGATGTTGGGTATGGCGGCTGCAATGCCGGCAAATGCAGAAGTTATCCAATCAAGCACAGATGCGGACACAACATTCTTTATCAACGTAACTCCTGAAGAATGTGACGAGTATGCACTTTTCCCGAATGTATTCTCAATAGATCCCAGTGATCCGGATGATTCAAATGGTTCAAGAGCATTTTTCGCAGATCCTACGGCGAAAATGTGCCTTGAGTATAACATCTATCCAAATAAGTACGATATCATTCCTCCCCATCATGTTACAGGAAACTTAATAACTGAAAATAACGGCTATTATAAGTATATGAGTGATAAGGCGTATGAAAACGGCACATTGGAGGTAACTCCGGGTGTTTATCCCTGTGAAAAGGGCGTTTGCTATGATGTGGTCAAAAGAGTAGGGGATGAACTCTATTATTTAACACTCCCGCTTGATGCAGAGGATATCACCGCAGCTGAAGGATTTATAAGTTCAGATGATAGAGAGGGCTTGTATGATTTCCTTGCAGAGAAGAACTCATATATACATCCTGATTTTGGTGAAGTGAATGATTTCACCTCTGTTGTAAATAGGGATTATACACCGGTAAATGAAAATTCTATATGGGCAGTCAATGGCGCTACCCCTGATGAGATTTATCAGGATATAATCGACATATATGTATATCCAAGCTTTCAGCTGCCGCCTACTGCTACTGGTGCAGCAGCAGGTTCAATAACAGAACTTGACTATAATCTGATAGTGGGCGATGTTAATGTTGATGACAAAATATCCATTTCAGATTTAATTGCCATAAATAAAATGAACATAGGTGTTGTTGTTCCTTCAAACACTATTCAGCGCTACTTGGCAGATGTTGACGGTTCAAAGGTAATAGACAGCAGTGATGTAACGCTTATGATGCAGTTTATGCTTGATATTATAGATGTTCTTCCGGCATCTGAAAGCTAAGCAACAATCTGAAAAATACTTTCGCTTAATAATTTTGTTAATTTATAATATAGCAAACAACCTCCGGTAAGTCGTTTGACATACCGGAGGTTTATTTTAAATATAAACAACACATCGCTATAAATTTATTGTCAGGCAAAAAATCAATAAAATATTTAAAAAAATATGTTATATGGTCTACAAATATTGACAGATATAGATATAAGTTGTATAATATATATAACGTCTTTGATGCGCAAAAAATTTTATTGATCTATTGAAGGTGAGGCTAATGAAATTCTCCAAAAATATACAACTTATGATAGGAAAAAGCAGCTATGAAGAAAGCGATAAATGGCTGCCGGTCTGGATGCACTCAATGGATACAGCAAAAGTTGCTGTCCATCTTATAAAAAGTCGATATCTGAGTATTGCTGATATAGGAGCAATATCTGCTGAAATGCTGGAAAAGACCATGAGGCTTTTGGCACTGTTGCACGACATTGGAAAATTTACACCTGTATTTCAAGCCAAGATAGCCGAGTCTTTACCGTTGTTCAGATCAAAATGGGAACATTACAATATTGACATTGAACCATATATATTATTTGACAACGAAAAGGAGTTCAGACATAATAAGACCGGAGAATGTATCCTGAACTACAGCGGATTTACAGCGGAATTTTCGTGTCTGGTAGGCGCACACCATGGTATGCCTTTTTTGAAAAAATGCGCCCAGTTCGTTATAGATGCAAACCCAATATATTTTTATGGTAAGTCGAGAAATTATAATTTCTGGCAGGAAATTTGGCGTGAGTGGATAGATTTTGCACTTAGCGAATCGGGTTTTTCATCGATTGATGGGATACCTAAGCTCAATCAAAGAACTCAGATTCTGCTTTCGGGCGTACTTATAATGTCAGACTGGATAGCAAGCAACACCGGATATTTTCCTTTGATAGATATAGATGAGTTCCCTCAGGAATACGACGAAACACGTTTGGATTCAGCATTAGAGCTGCTTGATTTGCCGGATATTTGGTATCCTGAACATCGAGGTGTATCAAGCAGTGAGTTTGAGAAGATGTTTGGATTTCCTGCAAATTCAGTGCAGGAGGCTGTTATGAGAGCTGTAAACAACAGCCTTGAACCAGGTATATTTATCCTTGAAGCGCCGATGGGCGTGGGAAAGACTGAGGCAGCTCTTGCAGTCGCAGAGCCGCTTGCGTCAAAATGCGGTAAATCCGGATTGTTTTTTGGACTTCCTACACAGGCAACCGCAAATGGCATCTTCCCCAGAGTGGTGAACTGGGCAGACGGGCGGAGCGGAGGTTATTACCAGACAATACGCCTTGTACATAAGAACGCAGGATTTCAGCCGGTATTTTCCAATATACCTGACAGTATAGGAAAAGCTGAAAGTGAAAGCAACTCTGAAAATGAAGGCAGTCTTATAGCACATCGTTTCTTTGCCGGACGCAAGCAGTCATGCCTTGCTGATTTTGTTATCGGAACTGTCGATCAGGCACTTATGTGTGCGTTAAAACAAAAACACACAATGCTGCGTCATCTGGGATTTTCCCAAAAGATAGTTGTAATAGATGAATGCCACGCATATGACTTCTATATGAGTAAATATCTCGATACAGCACTTTCATGGTTTAGTGCGTATAATGTGCCGGTTTTGCTGTTGTCGGCAACACTTCCGGCTAAGAGGCGAGCTGAGTTTGTGAGGGCATACGTTGGGAAAGACTATATCGACAGCGAAGCAGAAATGCAGATAGCTAAAGCTGATTCATACCCATTGCTCACATGGTCAGACGGCAAGACGATTCATCAGGAAGAAATAACATATAACGATGAACATAAAACTGTTCGCATAGTGTGCATAAATGATACCGATGTTAAAACAGAAATATGCAAGGCAGTAAATGCAGGCGGATGTGTGGGTGTTATATGCAATACAGTAAAACGGGCACAGAAGTTTGCACAGGAGCTGTCTGATATTACGGAGGCAGAGGTGATAATATTTCATGCACAGTACACCATGCCGGACAGAGCCGAAAAAGAAAATCTTCTGCTTGATAAGATAGGAAAAGGCTCAAATGAACATACGAGAAAAGGAGTAGTAGTGGTAGGAACGCAGGTAATGGAACAGTCGCTGGATATTGACTGCGATTTGCTGATAACTGATTTTTGTCCTATGGATCTCCTTTTACAGAGGATAGGACGTTTGCACCGCCACAATAAACTTAAAAGGAAAAGACCTGAAAGTTTACAGAAGCCTGTCTGTATGGTGCTCGGCACTGATGAGTTTAACACAGCTTCTGAGGCTATTTATTCTGAATGGATACTTTTAAGAACTAAAGCCTGTCTCAGAGCTGAGGTAACTCTGCCCGATGATATAGCTCCTCTTGTCCAGAGCACGTATACTGATACAGAACCTAAAACTGAGGAGGAAATAAAGGCTAAAAACAAATATATAAAAAATGTTGAAGATCAGAAATCTCGTGCGGGAGACTATATGATGAGAGAACTGAAGGAAAGTAAAATACAAAATACACTTCATGGTTGGCTGAGTGCTGACCTTAATAGTGCTGATGGTGAGGCATCTGTGAGAGACGGCAGTTCATCTGTTGAGGTGCTTCTTATGATGGAGAGAGCAGATGAGAGTATTTCTTTTCTTCCATGGAGCGGTGAAAATACAGTACTATATAAAGATGAATGTCCCGACAGCAGCACTTGCTGCCGGATAGCACAGCAGAGAATAAGACTGCCAATGATATTATGCAGTAATAATATCGGCAGAACATTAGAAGAACTTGATAGCAGGAATTTAATTTTTAAAAAGTGGCAAAAGTCTCACTGGTTAAAAGGCGAGCTTATCTTACTGCTTGATGAGGAGATGAGTGCGAAACTAAATGGATTTAAACTCAGATATACACACGAATACGGACTAAGTTATGAAAGGGATGATGTATCTTGAAAGAAAAAGAGTTTCAATTATTGGACGAGCCGTGGATAAGAGTGATCGACAGGAATTGTGAAATGCATGAGCTGTCGTTGCTTGAAACCTTTGAAAGAGCAGGTGAGTATACCGATTTGTGCGGAGAACTGCCGGTGCAGGACGTTGCTGTCATGAGATTTATGCTTGCAGTATTGCATACTGTTTTGCCAAGATATTATCCAAGCGGCAGTGAACGTGAGAATTTTGAGGATTCAGACGAGGCTTTAGACTGCTGGCAGGAAATATGGGGAAACAGAAAATTTCCAATGGATATAATAAGGAAATATCTTGAAAGTCAGCGTGAGAGTTTATGGCTGTTTCATCCTGAAAAGCCATTCTGGCAAACTCCCAAAGCCAGTATTGGTACAGAATACGGCGCAGCAAAATTAAACGGGGAGCTTTCTGAGAGCAGTAATAAAACACGATTGTTCCAATCTTCCTCTGGCGAAAGCAAAAATGTAATGACATATAGTCAGGCTGCACGATGGCTGCTGTATATGAATGGATTTGACGACACATCTTCAAAGCCAACTTCAGAAGGCAAAAAGAAATATGGTAAACTTTTATCTCCAGGAGCAGGTTGGCTTGGAAAATTAGGGCTTATCACCTTGCAGGGAGAGAATTTATTTGAAACTCTGATGCTCAATCTGGTGCTGCTTGATTCAAATGGTGATATATATCCACCGCCAACGCCGGTGTGGGAACTGACTGAAATGCCATCAAGAGAACGACAGGAAATTACAGTGCCCAACAATCTGGCAGCACTTTATACACTCCAATCCCGAAGACTGCTGTTAAAACGAAGTGATGAGGGAGTAGTCGGATACAGCTTGCTTGGCGGAGACTTCTTTATCAGTGAAAACGCTTTTATTGAGCCTATGACGATCTGGACAGGTACTCGAAACAAAAAGACAAAAAAGTATGAGCCGCCATATAAACCCAGACGTCACAATAAATCAAGACAGTTCTGGAGAGAATTTTCATCTGTATATCCTGCCACTGACGATGCTGAAGGTCATCATCAGCCGGGAGTACTTACATGGTATAGCATGCTGCAAAATAGTGATTGTATTTCTGAAAGGCGAATGTTAAAAACCAAGATAATGTCAGTTCAGTATGGAGACAAGGACTTTTTTGTATCAAACACCTATTCAGATAAGCTTACAATGCACGACGAGATCATGACAGAATATAACGGTGAATGGCGCAGCATGATCATTGGAGCAATAAAGAAATGCGATACAATATCTATGCACATAAGAAATCTGGCAAACGATATATTTATAGCTTCCGGCGGAGACGAGATAAAAAACGATTACGCCGAAGCTGCTCAGGCAGAATATTATCGCCTTATAGATATATCATTCAGAGAGTGGCTTTCAGGGCTCGATCCCAGTGAGCAGCTTGCTGAGGATATGGCTAAGGAGTGGAAACGCAAAGCAATTGATATTGCCGAGAGATATGCAAAAAAACTTGCAGATAAGGCAGGCTTGCAGGCGTTTGCCGGAAAGGAAATAAAATTAAATGATAAATCAGCGTCAAGGTATTATTCAGTTCCATTGGCTCTTAATATGTTTGACGCAAAGATGTATAAGATAAAACAGGAGGTGAAATAAACAGATGAAGGAATACGAAAAGGCTAAAGAGGCTGCCAATTACGTGGCCAACAAGATATATCGCATACCTGTTACTGATCCTACGCCAAGTTCAAAGGCTGAGCTTGCTAATCTGAGAAGAGGCGCAGGAAAAAGACCTGGTGAAATACCGGATCTGTGGGGCAGTTTTTTGCAGTCGCTGCCGGAGGAACTTCTGGGAGACAGAGAACCGTCAAGAGGAGAATGGGCAGTATATATTGCACTTACTATGTTTGCGCTCCATCAGCAGGGTACAAATTCCGAAATGCACAAAAAAGATGGTGGTTCACTGGGTTGGGCAGTTGGTTCGATGGTTAAAACAGATGACGATCAGAAACGCATAATACGTCGTTTCAACGCCATTGCAACATCCTCTGACATGAAGGAAATGTCGTACCATTTAAGGACTATGATACAGCTGCTGCGTACAGAGCAGATACCTCTTGACTATGCAGGTCTTGCTTATGATATATATATGTATCAGTTAGAGGGATATCAGGCAGATATCCGCCTTAAATGGGGCAGAGATTTTTATAGTGCAATATATTCAAAGTTAAATAGTAAAGATATTGATTGATTCTCAGGAAGGAAGATTTAATATGAGTAATTTATATGTTGATATTCACGTACTTCAGACCGTACCGCCAAGCTGTGTAAACCGTGATGACACAGGAAGTCCCAAGACTGCCGTTTATGGAGGTACAACAAGAGCACGAGTATCTTCCCAATCGTGGAAACGTGCTATGAGACTTATGTTCCGTGATTTATTTGACAATGACATGGTAGGTCAGCGTACAAAGCGTGTTGTGGCAATGATCGCAGAAGAGATAAAAGCTCTTGTTCCCGATATGTCGGAAGAAGCCTGCATGAAAGCTGCTGCAAAAGCTGCGGAAAATGCAGGAATAAAAGTAAAGGCTGATAAAAAGAACAATGAACAAATGACAGATGTCCTTATGTTTATGAGCAAAGCACAGGCTAAGGCACTGGCAGAACTTTCGGTAAATGACAGCAGCGACAAAAAGGAATACAAGAATGCTCTTAAAAATTATCCGTCAGCTGATATTGCACTGTTCGGAAGAATGGTTGCAAGCGATCCTACGCTTAATTATGATGCAGCCGCTCAGGTGGCTCATGCGATTTCAACTCACACAATACATAATGAGTACGATTACTTTACAGCAGTTGACGATCTTGCGCCCGACGACACTGCCGGAGCAGGTCATCTTGGAACAGTAGAGTTCAATTCATCTACACTATACCGTTATGCGACGGTTAATGTGAATGCGTTGAGTAATTCGCTTGGCATAGCAATGACTGCAGAAACAGTAAGGAAATTTGTTGAGGCATTTGCACTTTCTATGCCTACTGGAAAACAGAACACATTTGCAAATCGCACTTTCCCTGATTTTATATATGTAACTTGTAGAAATGACCAGCCTGTCAATCTGTGCGGAGCATTTGAAAAGCCGGTGTACAGCCGTGACGGCGGCAATGTAGAGTTGTCTGTAAAAGCATTTGCTGAATATATGAAAAAGGTTTATGCAAACTTTGCGACAGAACCTGAGTGTGAATGGGTAACGGGCGACAGCTTTGGACAGCTTGCTGAGTCAACTTCATTCCCACAGGTGCTTAACGAGCTTGCACAGGAAATAAATAAAAAAATATGTGAGGTAACAGAATGAGTACATTACTGCTAAGGCTTGCTGCTCCGCTGCAGGCGTGGGGCAGTGACTCGAAATTTGAAGTGCGTCAGACCGGCAGAGAGCCTACCAAAAGTGGCGTTATTGGTTTGCTTGCCTCTGCACTCGGACGAGGACGTGACGAGCCTGTAGATGATCTGGCAAAGCTTACTTTCGGAGTGCGTATTGATAGAGAAGGCGAAGTTATCAGAGATTTTCATACTGCACACACCAATGTAAAAGATGTATCCTATGTAACAAACCGTTATTATCTTTCAGATGCAATATTCCTTGTGGGACTTGAAAGTGAGGATACAGAGCTGCTGCATGGTCTGGAATATGCGCTGAAGAATCCGACGTATCCACTCTTTTTAGGCAGACGAAGCTGTCCGCCAACGCTGCCCATTGTCCTTGGGATAAGCAGTGACGATATTGAAACATCATTAAAAAATTACCCATATCTGGACAGCGATAAAAGACAGCTCAAGCCGGATAGGTTAAGAATTGTTATGGATGCGGTCGGAAATGAAAACGTACATTCTGTGATTCAGGACATTCCTGTTTCATTTAGCTCTAAGAAGCGTATTTTTGAGTATCGCAAGGTTAAAGAGATATATTCTGATTTGCAGCCGAAAACTTTCGGCGAGCATGATCCTTTTGCTGAATTGAGGTGATGAATTTTGTATTTATCTCGTATATGGCTTGATACAGAGCGCCGTGATACCATAAAGGCGATGGCGGCTCCAAGCAAGTTTCACGGAGCAGTGGAAAACGCCTTTTCCAGTGAAAGAGACAGGAAACTCTGGAGACTTGATAGTCTGAATGGAAAAATGCTGATGCTTGTAGTCAGCAAGGATATGCCGGATCTTGCCAAGGTGGCAGATCAGTTTGGATATACCGGAAAGTATGAAACCAAACTCTATGACCCTTTGCTTGAAAGAATAGAGAATGGCAGCCGCTGGAAATTTTGCCTTACAGCAAATCCCACGTGCAAAAAGACTCTCCCAAGCGGAAAGAAGCTCGTATGTGCACATATTACTGCGAAATATCAGGAGAAGTGGCTTGCTGATAAGGCTGAGAATTATGGCTTTTCAGTGTCTGACGGAGAATTTCTCGCAGTCCAAAGCAAATGGTATAAATTTTACAAGAGAGATAACCGAATGGTAGATATACTAAGTGTTACATATGATGGAGTACTGACGGTAACTGATGCAGATAAGTTCAAGGAGACACTTTGCAAAGGTATTGGCAGAGGTAAGGCATATGGAATGGGTATGCTGACAGTTGTGAGATATGAAAAGTGACGGAATCATAAAACCTGAACTTACAGCACTTCCGCAAATTCACGATAGGATGACGTTTATTTATCTTGAACACTGTCAGATAAACAGAAATGACGGCGCAATAACTGTGACCGATATTGAAGGCGTGGTTGATATACCGGCAGCAGCTATAACGGTTTTGCTTTTAGGGCCTGGAACAAGCATTACTCATCGTGCAATGGAGTTGATAGGAGATATGGGAGTAGGCGTTGTGTGGATAGGAGAGCGTGGAGTAAGATATTACGCACACGGAAGAGCACTTAATTCACACACACGCTTGCTGACCAAACAAGCCGAACTTGTAAGCAATACGAGGAAACATCTTTCAGTAGTACGCAGGATGTATCAGATGAGGTTTCCTGATGAAAATATTGAAGGACTTACACTGCAGCAGCTCCGAGGCAGAGAGGGAAGCAGAGTTCGTGCGGCATATCGCAAAGCGTCTGAAAAGTACAACATTCCATGGAACGGACGTGACTATGATCCTGATAATTTTGCAGCCTCAGATCCAGTAAATCAGGCGTTGTCAGCCGGAAATGTGTGCTTATATGGACTTGCACATTCAGTTATAACTGCACTTGGATGTTCAGCAGGTCTTGGTTTTCTTCATGTTGGGCACGAAAGTTCATTTGCATACGACATTGCGGATCTTTACAAGGTAGATATTGTAGTACCAATAGCATTTTCATTAGCGGCAGAGCTGCGGGATTCTCCGACTGAGGAGATGAAGAATGATTTTCCTGCCATAGTAAGGCGAACTACAAGAGATGCAATTGTAAAAGAGCGTCTGTTGGAGCGTATGGTGCATGATATAAAGGTGCTGCTGAGAGATGAAGATGAAACCTATGAAGCTGAAGTCTGCCTTTGGGATAATTTAAAGGGCACAGTTCAGGATGGCAAACAATATCGGGAAGATGATGCAGAGTGATAGTTATAACAATGACCAATTGTCCGCCAAGACTCAGAGGTGATTTGTCAAAATGGCTGTGTGAAATAAATACTAATGTGTATGTAGGTAACTTGAATGCAAGGGTGCGTGATGCCATATGGGATAGGGTGTGTGAGTATATAGATAATGGTCAGGCTACAATGGTATATAGTACATCAAATGAGCAGCATATGGCATTCCGAGTGCATAATTCCAAATGGGTACCGGTGGATTACGATGGAATAACTCTTATGAAGCGTCCTTTGACTGCTAAGAAACAGACCAGAACTGAAGCCGAAGATAAACCTCTTTCTCACGGATTCAGTAAGGCATCACACCAGCTTATGAGCCGCCGCCGACGGCGCAGCAACAAAGAACAAAAAGCAGAGGATCTGGTTTTTATAGATATAGAAACCACTGGCCTGAATCCTGCTATAGATGTAATTTTGCAAATAGCCGTACTTCGCAAGAGAGCCGAGGGTGTAATAGATGAGTGGAATACTCTTATAAAAACAGATCAAGCAGTACCGAGAGAGATTACAGAGCTTACAGGTATAACGGGTGAACTGTGTAATAGAGAAGGAATCGAATTAAATCAGGCTTTAAAAGAGTTGAGCAATATTATAGAAAGAGGAACTGTGGTGTGTTATAATTCAGGATTTGATATAAAGTTTCTTGAAAGAGCATATGCACACTGCAATCAACCGTCGCCATTTTACAAAATAAAAGATGCTCTTGTAATGGCGAGGAGAGAACTAAATCTATCGGATTATAAGCTTAAAACAATAGCAGACCATTATGAAATATCAACTGAAGGATATCACAATGCCATAAATGATTGCAGAATCTTATATCAGGTCTATTTAAAACTAAATGAAAAATGAGAACCTCAATTTTTTAGGCACCTAATTTCGGGATCTTTTAGTCTTTTCCCCACATGCGTGGGGATGATCCCTTGCGATCCTGCCGGCTGTGAGCACGTCAAGGCTTTTCCCCACATGCGTGGGGATGATCCTGCCACCGCCGCACTCATAACCGTGCAAACTGGCTTTTCCCCACATGCGTGGGGATGATCCTTCTTTCTGTCTTTCCGGATCTTTAAAAAATTCCTTTTCCCCACATGCGTGGGGATGATCCCGTCCTTACCGACAAAATACGGCTCACCATCAACTTTTCCCCACATGCGTGGGGATGATCCCTCCAATTCGTCTGCAAGCATTTTCGGGGTATACTTTTCCCCACATGCGTGGGGATGATCCTTGGGAAGAGTATCAAAATACAGATCGCCTTGCCTTTTCCCCACATGCGTGGGGATGATCCTGTATTACCGTGCAAACCTCGGTGCGTCCTGCGCTTTTCCCCACATGCGTGGGGATGATCCCTCTTTTTGCTTTTCCCATATCTCACACTTCCTCTTTTCCCCACATGCGTGGGGATGATCCTCGCATTTCTCACAGCGTTCCGGCTCAATGATGCTTTT
>CALXBL010000042.1 GCA_944386525.1 uncultured Ruminococcus sp.
CAAATATGCTCTACTTTTTTTGATATTTATTTTGTAGGCTTTACTCGGCTTTCCCCAACATTTATTATAGAGCCCTTTTTTTAAGCTAATCAAGCTTGTTGGATAAAATAATTAGCCGAATCGAGTGCTAAACTTAAAAAAACAAAAAAACACTGATTTGCACGAAAAAATAAACAAAAACTATTGACAACCGTAGAAATATATGGTATTATATAGTCAAAGGAAGAGGAAGATACACAAAAAGGTATCATTAAAAATCTTTCGTCGATTTGCTTCAGCAAGGTTTAAGACATAGTCTTTTGATGAAGCAACAATAATCAGTAAGGAGTGTGAGGTCCAATGGTAAGTACAGAGTCACAGTACATATGCTGTCTGGACCGGGTAAGAGATTAGTGACGAAAAGAGTGAGTAAAAGCTGTTGAAATAAACAGCAGACCACATAGAAGTAATGAGTTTCGTACTAATTGAATCCGGTTCAGCGGGTGTAACTGTAGGAAACAAAACGTTATATCACAGACAGCATAGGTGAACGTAATTCGGAATGATGACGATTCCGAATCTTCGGCATAATGCCTTTACATAGATGCTGAAGTATGAAATATAACGAACAAGGGTGAGTCCCATGTATGATTCAATTAGTTGACAGTTGTACAAGAATATCAATGAAAGGGTGTAAGTCCGATGGCAGTACTTAAAATGAGCCATCTGGATTGGAATAGTACCCGGTGAGCGAATAAAGGGTGAGCGAGTGCTGATGAACTTCAGTGAGAACCACCGCAAAAGTAATAATTATCGTGCCGGTTACATCCATTTCAGATGTTTGTAATTGACAACTTTAATTGAAAATTAAAAATTGTATATTGACAAAAGTCGTTTTAATGTAAAAACATTTTAATGAAGGTGTCGGTAACAATTTTAAAAATGATTCTTAATGTGATAAACAACAATATAAAGGTGAGACCAATGGTATAATCACAGTAAAAGTTTTCATAATACACAGCTTAGACTATGAGGAAGAAGCGTGATTACTATGATTATGAAAATGAATATAGCATCGAGATTGTTTAATCCTTAATAGATTGGAGTGAGTCCCATCGAAATTGATGCGGAAGAATGAAAGTTCTTCCATAATAAAATCGACAAAATCGAATATTGATATAATACGTAGCTGCCGCATCAATAGATTAGATGCGGCAGCTTTTTGTAAAGTGATGGCTGAATAAAAAGTCTCCCTTTCTGAACGTGCAGAAAGGGAGACTTGAAAACTTTTTAATCTTCCTCAGCCTTAGCAAATTGACTTTCATGTCGTGTGAAGAAATCAGTACGCGGAGGGAGGAACTTCAGTTTGTGATCATTGCCAGTGAAATATGTGAGTGGCTCAAAGATAGTGTCCCATGACCATATTCTTTCATCCACCTGCAAGTATTCGCGAAGCTTTTCTGTACCGATCGGAGCCATAGGATGAAGCAAAATGCCAGCAATTCTGATCATATAGAAGAGGTTTGCGAGTGTCTGTGAAAGTTCTTCCTTAGACTGTTCATCGGGTTTAAGAGTTTTTGCCATATACTTGCTTGAATTTCTGATATAGCTGTCAAGAACATAGGTGCATTGATGGAATGCAAATTTTGACATATGTCTCTCGTATTCCAGAACAGCTTTTTTAGCGTCATTCATGATATTCTCCTCAGGCAGCTGATTTGGCATAATGCTGTCCAGATGGTTCTGAGTAGTATAGAAAGCTGTACGGATCATGCGGTTATAGACATTTGAAAGTAAAAGGCCGTCCTTAACAACAGGATCTGTTTCCTCAGGCTTAGCGTCGGGATTATAAGGCTTTGGCATAAAGCTAACTGAACGCTGCCCCAGACCCAAACCTAACCAGTGCATACGGAGCTGTTCGGGAGTGTAGTAGTTGAGGAGATCATCAGCCATAGGCGGCTTTACCGTACCGGAGCTTGAAGCCTTTTTATCCAGGAATAGGATATGATGATTTGCAACGATAACCGGCATTTGTAGTTCACCTTCAGGAGGGTTAGAGGTTTTAACGTTGGATGACTGTTGAGCCATCCACATAGCAGGTTCAGCAATACCATAGAAGTAAATATTATCCTGCCCAATAAACTGATAAACAGTAGAGTCCTTACTGCACCAGTAGTTTTTCCATTTTTCGTTGTCCTCGCCGCACTGTTGGAGATAGGTCTTAGTAAAGGAAATAGGAGCCCACAGTGACTCAGGCCATACCCAAACAGTAAGATCCTTAGTATCCTCAAAATCTGGCGCTGGCACACCCCACTCAATATTTCCGGTAAGGCGGAACGGAACAAGGGTTTTTCCCGTGCGGTAGCGGATATTATTCTGAGTGAGGATTCTGCAGGCCTCATCACAGTCGGAGAGAGTGGTAAATTCAATTGTAAATGATGGTTTTTTCTTTTCTTCAAGATAAGTGTGCTCAGGCATCGTTGATTTTAGTTCAAGGTATTTTTCCTCGAATTCACGCTTAACGTAGATAACGGGAGGCTTTAAGAACTCGGAAATAGTCTTGTGAACTACAGGACGAATATCCTTTCGTTTCTGCATATCCTGAACCCATTCTTTCAGCAGACCTTCGTAATCACGGAGCTTGAAATACCAGTTAGTAACAGGTTTCATCGTTGGAGTTTCGCCGGTTAGAGTACTGATAGGGTTCAGCAGGTTTTCCGGCATATACTGGTGACCCAAGTCACATTCGTCAGCGTAGCCTTTTTCGGATGTGCAGCCTTCAACAGGACATTTGCCAATAACCTGTCTGCCGTTAAGGAAAACTCCAGCTTTTTCATCGAAAAACTGCATGGTAGTGATCTTATCAAGCTGACCTTTCTCATAGAGAGAGTTCAGGAATTCTTTGGTATATTCAGCGTGAAAATCCTTAGCCGGCTGGAGGCCGGATGCAGCAAAAATATTCGGCGAGATGGCATAAGCTTTAAGAGTAGCTTTCTGCTTTTCGTGGTTCTGGAGTACAAAGTCAACTAATGAGCCTTTAAATTCGCCTTTGGCATTTTTCTGACGCCAACTTTCAGCAATGGGAGAGCCGTAGCAATCTGTGCCGCTTACAAATATAACATTTTCCTTGCCGATACGGTCACGGAGGAAACGTGCATAAGTATCAGCAAATACAAGCATACCTCCTACGTGGCCGAAGTGCAGTTCCTTGTTGCCATATGGCATACCGCCAGTTACAACGGCACGCTTTGGAAATACCGGACGAGGAATTTCAAAATTTTTATTTTTCTTTCCATCCTTATTATTTGACATAATTCCATTTCCTTTCGGATATAAAGTGATTAACTTAATTATTATACCATAGGGATAATAAAATTTCAAGTACCTTCCTTGTATTTTTAGTATATGTCCGGAGGCTTATTAAAATTAAGAAATTGTAAAATAAACTGCAAAAAAGAATTTTAACAGATAATTAACTTGACTTATAAGTATAAAGTGTTATAATGGTAAAGGCTTGTAATTTCTGGACAATTGCTGTCGTATTTCCAGATATTCTTTTGCAGAATAACAAATTACATATGCCAAATTAAAATAATAAGGATGAAAGGGGATATTTTCCATGACAGTGGCATCTATAATTGCAATAATAATATTTGTTGTAATGTTCATTCTGGTTATCACAGAAAAAATCGAAAAGCACATCACTACACTATGCTGTGGAGGATTGGCACTAATAGTAGTATTTGGCATTTGTCTGAGGGATTTTGAAGCAATTTGGAATACGATAAACCTCGAGGCAATGATACAACCTGAGTTTTGGCGTTCAGCAGGTGAATCTGAATCGGGAGGCATTGACTGGGCAACAATTCTATTCCTTGCGGGAATGATGATAATGGTTGAGGGCATGGCAAGAGTTGGATTTTTCCGCTGGCTGTGTATGCTCATTGCGAAGCTCGTGAAGTACAAGACGGTTCCGATTTTCATAGCATTCATGACTATATCATTTGTACTCTCAATGTTTATAGCAAGCATCACAGTTATTCTGTTCCTTGCATTTATAACAGTTGAGCTTAGTAAGCTACTCAAATTTAAGCCAGTACCAATGATTTTAGCAGAGATCTTCTGTGCAAATCTTGGAGGAAGCGCAACAATGTGTGGAGATCCGCCCAACATTATCATCGGTACACAGCTTGGTTATACTTTCAATGATTTCATAATGAACACTGGCGTCATTGCTGTTATATCCTTTGTGTTTACAGTAGCATATTTCTATATTATTATGCGTAAGGATTTAAAGACGACTGTTTCAGTAGAGGATTTTGCTGATCTCCCAGCACCGTCAAGTGCGATAACTGATAAGCCCGGTTTTATTATTAGTGCAATAATATTCATTGCATCAGTAATTTTGCTTATAACACACGGTACAACACATCTTACAGTAGCAGCTATTGGCGTTATTGTAGCGGTAGTTACACTTATAACATCCGGCAAGCATATTCTTGAGGTGCTTAAAGGCGTTGACTATAAGACGCTGCTGTTTTTTGTAGGACTGTTTGTAGTGGTAAGTTCACTTGAGCAAACAGGTGTTCTTAAGATTATTGCTGAATTTATCCAGAGTATCAGCGGTGGAAATGTATTCCTTATGGTATGCATCATCATATGGATGTCTGGTTTTGCGAGTGCATTTATTGATAATATACCATTTGCAGCAACAATGGTTCCTGTTATCAAGGCTCTTGCTGTAACAACGGGTATAAATATCGACGTAATGGCATGGTCACTTGCAATGGGCACAGATATCGGCGGTAGTGCAACACCTATTGGCGCATCTGCCAACGTTGTAGGTACATCAGCAGCAGCGAAGGCAGGACATCCGATCGGATGGGGTGTATACTGCAAGAAGATGGTGCCTCCTACAATAATTGTTCTTCTGGTAACAACAGTTTACATATGTGCAGTTTATCTATAATAAAAATCAAACGTTATCTTTAATTGATTGGAGAGTGAATTTATGAGCAAACAAATGATTATTTCTATCAGCCGTGAATACGGAAGCGGCGGTCACGAAATTGCAAAGATGCTGGCTGAGCGTTTAGGAGTGGCTTTTTACGATAGAAATATGCTTGATGACATTGCAAATGAAATGGAAGTTGACGTAGAAAACCTTCATAAGTATGATGAGAAACGCAGACTACCTATCGTTCGCAGAACAGTAAGAGGTTATTCCAACTCACCTGAGGAGATAGTAGCGGAGTTCCAGTTTGATTATCTTAGAAAGAAAGCCGCAGCTGGAGAGTCGTTTGTAGTAGTAGGCCGTTGTTCAGAGTATATTCTTCGTGAATATCCTGGTATGATACCGATTTTCATACTTGGCGACGAAGATGAAAAGAGCAAGCGTGTACAGATGGTACGTGGTGTATCTGATTCTGAAGCTAAAAGTATAATGGCACGCCACGATAGAACACGTAAGTATTATCACAACTATCATTGTCCATATAAATGGGGTGATTCGAGAACCTATGAGCTAACGATCAACTCCAGTAAGTTAGGTCTTGAGGCAACAACTGATGTTATAATGAACTTTATCAAAGTTCGTATGGAGCATACAGAAAACTAAGAATAACAAAAAAGCTGCGATGAATAAAAATCGCAGCTTTTTATTTTCGTGCTAAAATGCATCTTATTTTTTGCCAAATCACCAAAGCAACGAGCTGCTCTGAATAGGGCGAAAAACGCATACACGCTGTTTCTGGGCAAAGCAAAAACGCAACGGTTTTGTATCAACCGTTGCGTTCAGATGTGGTTGGGGTAGCGGGATTTGAACCCACGGATGACGGAGTCAAAGTCCGTTGCCTTACCGCTTGGCTATACCCCAGTATCTCAACTAAATATAATTATACAATAACATAATGAAAAAGTCAAGGATTTTTTTCTTTATTGGATTTTTGGGAAAATATACGGCGGAAATGTTTCACGTGGAACATACTGCAGATACCTGTGAATAGACCCGTGAAGATGCCGGCTATTACAAGATATGGGATATATGCAAAAACAGCTGAAGTCTGCATGAGAATAAAGGCAGCTAATATTTGGCCTAAGTTGTGGAAGATACCGCCTGTGACACCTGCAAACCAAAGGCTGTCGGTGCCTGTCAAGTTAATCACAGCACACATAGCAATAAAGCTGAGGAGCCCTCCGGCAAGGGAGTATATCAGAGATGTCATCTGACCGGCGAAGAAACTTCCAAGCAGTATCCTTACCATAAGCACAGCAAGTGCCTCGCGCTTTGTATGTGTAGCCAGCAGGAAGAGAGTTATAATATTTGCAAGCCCCAGCTTTATGCCAGGTATATATGGGATGAGAGAGGGTATTTGTGCTTCCAAGATAAATATTATAAGTGCAGCTGCTGAAAAAAGAGAAAGTCTCACCAACTTTTTGGTACTGCCGTGGCTATTCATCGGAGTCTCCTTTTACATCAATAACGATTTTATTTGGCATGCATACGATAGGCGTACCAGTACTGTCTCTCCAGCCGGAATTTACGCATATCTTATCCTTGCAGGTTGAGGAGAGCATGTGTACCTTTCCATCGATCACCTCAACAACATTTTCAGCGTCATTTTCTCCGGAAACAGTAATTATCTTGCCATCGTCGGAACCGTCAAGGGCAAGCCGTGCTACTTCTACGCCGTCTTGGTAGATATAAGCCATATCACCGTCCTGTGGTCTTGCAGTAAGAATGGCGGAGATGCATATCAAAGCAATACCGGCAGTTATTGCGGATAGAATTATAAACTTTTTTCTCAAAGGAAACACCTCGCATCCATATTAGTAATACGATAATTATACCACACCAGCAGAGAACTTTCAAGTCGGAGTTCTGATATTGACAAAAGGTTGTACATTTATTTAAAAACAGGCTTTTTGTGCCAATATCTGACATCTTGCTGCGACATGATCCGCTTAAAATTTCATGTATAATATTGATATCAAACCATGTGCAGCTACTGCGGAAAGGATGTTGGTCGATATGCTTTACGGATCTGAGGAGAGGGAAAAACCGGGACTTACGCTTTTATGGGAGAGTGCCGCAGCATTTTTGTGCGGTCTTATTTTTGCATGTACGCATCTGGGGAGCATAGTCTCGCCGGTGCCGGCGGCGGCGGGAATGTGTGTTTCTCCTGTAAGTTCGGCGGCTGTATTGCTTGGAGCTATTACATCAGGGTGTATAACTCAGACTATATCCGAGCAGGCTGAGCTTATAATATCCCTTATGCTCATATCGTGCACACGAATAATATTGCGTGAATACCATTCATCAAGATTTGTATCCATAGCGTCTTGTATATGCGTTCTTATCGCAGGAGTTGTGGCTTCCTTCACGGAAAACCGTGGAGGAGCAGGCATACTCGTATCAGCAATGAGTGGACTTCTTACAGGTATCACGTCATATTTTCTGTATACAGTTCTTTCCGGCATAGGCAGCGGCAGGAAGATACATCTTAGGTCGACAGCCGGATGTGCGGCGGCAGTAGTCTATTTTATACTTATAGCAGCACTCAGCTCGTTTGAGATATCATTTATCAATCCGGGATGTGTTGCAGGTACGGCAGCAACACTCGTAGCATCAAGGCGCTTCAGATATACAGGGGGAGTTATCTGCGGCTCTCTTGCCGCCTGCGGTGCGCTGCTTTCTGGAGAGTCGGAGGGACTTAGTCTTGTGTTTCTTCCGGTAACGGGCATGATAGCCGGATATATGGCTGATGCAGGAGCTTTCACATCTACGGCAGTATTCTACCTGTGCAGTGCCCTTGCTCAGCTTACTGTTCAGTCGGGGAGTGATGCTTATACAGCTCTTGGTAATCTTTTTCTTGGGTGTATAATAAGTCTTTTTATGAGCAATATCTGTCTTGACAAATGGATAGTTACAGAAGGCACATCTGTAAAACATATGATGGATAACACAGCTATGAATATGCAGTTTATGGCTGAGACAATAGGGAGCGTCCGTGCGGATACCGAGAGAATAGCAGAAGTTCTTTCACGTCCTGAAAGCGGAAGTACTGTCTGTGCGAGAGTGAGCGAGGCAGTTTGTGCAGGCTGCAGTTCACGTTCAAGCTGCTGGGAGAGTGGATCGGTAGCAGTACAGTCGGGATTTGTAAAACTTCAGAGGAGAGCGGTGGCAGGTGATATCCGGCTGCCGGAGGAGCTTGATAAATGCGGAAGAAAAGATGAGCTTTGCATCAGCTTCAAACGGGAACAACAGCTGCTTGAACGTCACAGAACAAGCAGCATACGCAAAATGGAAAACCGCAGCATATTGTTTGAACAGCTATCATCAGCTGAGTATATGTTATCATCTCTGGGGAAGAATACTGCGCCGAGATACAGCAGCCAGCTGACCGACAGTATAGAAAGACGCCTCGATAGGTATGGCTATGCCTATGAATCCATAGCAGCTTACTATAATGAAAAGGATCGGCTTGTAATAGAGATCTACTGCACTAAAAAGCTCAGCCAAAGTGACACTGCCTCTATTTGCCGCATACTTGAGGAGATGCTAAGAATAAGTCTTGAGGAACTTGAACCTGTTAAGACAAGAGAGTGGATACGTTATAGGCTCAGTCAGAATACGGCGTATCGTCTGAGACATTATACAGCAGGACTTTGCGCAAATGACGGAGAGGTTTCGGGAGATACGGCAGTTATCTATCGTGACGGTACGGGTTCAGCGTATGCTGTGCTGTCGGACGGCATGGGGACAGGCAGAGCTGCTGCGGTTGAGAGCCGCATGACAGCAGAGATGTTCCGTAAGCTTACAAGCAGCGGCGTCTCATGGGAGGCAGCAGTTCGTATGATAAACGGACTCATGTTCACAAAGTCCGATCAGGAGACGTTTGCAACGCTTGACGCTGTTCGTTTTGATCTTGACAGTTGTCAGGCTGAGATAATAAAGTCGGGAGCAGCATCAACGCTTATACGCCATGGAGAAAAAGTGATACGTGTATGTGCGCCCACATTTCCAGTGGGTACAACAGCAAATGCTGATATCTACTCGCAGACCATACGTCTTAGCGGCGGAGATATGGTTGTTATGATGTCCGATGGCGTACCTGAAAGTCAGTATCATTTCATAAAGGAAATGATGGTGCGAGATGCTGAGCCATCGGAGCTTGCGCATGAGATATGTCAGAAGTCTGTAATTTTTTCTGGCGGAAAATGTAGGGATGATGTGACGGTGATAGTCATAGTGATAGAGGAGTGTCAAGATGAATTTACTGAAAGTCATTAAGTATTGCACCAATATATATACCATGCAATTCTATCTTTTGTGCAATGTGCATAATTATTTGAGGGTAAAATAGTCGTTTGAATGAAATTTTGCAATATGAGCGAAAAGTTCTTGAAATGGAGACGGATTTTTGTTATAATATGAATATAAGTGCAGGTGTCTGCAAAATAATCTGCATATATCATGACGAAGACCTTGTATGTATCTGAAAAAATAAAGGAAGTGATAATTTTGACTCTAATACGTAATATGGATAACGATTTTCCGCTTTATCTGTTCCACCAGGGAAAGAATTACGAGGCTGGTAAATTCTTTGGAGCGCATAAGACCGGTGCGGACGTATGGCGGTTCAGAGTATGGGCACCAAGAGCAAAAAGTGTTTCTGTTATAGGAGATTTCAATGATTGGGATCGTAAAGAAAATCCTATGGATAGAATATCAGAAACTGTATGGGAAACTGAAATAGAAGGTCTTAAACAGTTCGATGCTTATAAATACTGCATTGAAACAGAGGATGGCCGTATTGTAGATAAAGCTGATCCATATGCACAGCATTTCGAACGCCGTCCTGGTACTGCTTCAAAGCTTTATGAGAGTGAATATAAGTGGAACGACGCTGAATGGATGGCTGCAAGAGCCGAGCGTGATCCCTATAAAAGTCCGATGAATATCTACGAGGCTCATCTCGGTTCCTGGAAACTTGATGAGAACGAGGAATTCCCGAGTTATATCGGTTTTGCAAACAGGATAATACCATATCTGAAAAAGATGTCGTATACTCATATTGAACTTATGCCGCTGACAGAATATCCTTTCGACGGCTCATGGGGATATCAGGTCACAGGCTACTATGCACCGACCTCACGCCATGGCACTCCCGACGATTTCCGTAAGATGATAGATATGTTCCACCAGGCAGGGATAGGCGTTATCCTCGACTGGGTACCGGCGCACTTTCCAAAGGATGCAGCAGGTCTGTGCGAGTTTGATGGATCATACTGCTATGAATATACCGATCCTCTCAAAATGGAACACAAGGCGTGGGGCACAAGAGTTTTTGACTACGGCAAGGGCGAGGTGTGTTCATTCCTTATTTCAAGTGCGTGTAGCTGGCTTGGCGATTATCATGTTGATGGTATACGTGTTGACGCTGTAGCCTCGATGCTCTACCTTGACTACGACAGACCCGACGGTCAGTGGAGAGCAAATAAGTACGGCGGACATGAGAATATCGAGGCTGTTGAATTTCTCCGTCACCTGAATGAGGCGGCGTTTGAAAGATATCCGGGAATCCTCATGATAGCTGAGGAGTCAACAGCATGGCCTTTGGTAACAAAACCGACAGATATCGGCGGACTTGGATTCAACTTTAAGTGGAACATGGGCTGGATGAACGACATGCTCCAGTATGTGTCGCTCGACCCTATCTACCGTGCATTTAACCACGATAAGCTGACGTTCTCATTTTTCTACTGCTTCTCGGAGAATTACATTCTGCCTATCTCCCATGACGAGATAGTATATGGAAAATGCTCTATGCTCAGAAAGATGTCCTCTCCGCTTATCGAGGAGAAGTTTGCTACATATCGTGCATTTCTTGCGTATATGATGGCTCATCCGGGCAAAAAGCTGCTTTTTATGGGACAGGAATTCGCCCAGAGCAACGAGTGGAACTACCAGTCTCAGCTTGAATGGGAACTGCTCAATGATCCGAATCACCAGCATATGGCTAAGTTTACCGAGATGCTCAATAAATTCTACCTTGAAAATGCGCCGCTTTGGCAGGTGGATACTTCTTGGGAGGGATTTAGCTGGATATCACACGACGACAATCAGCAGAGCGTGATCTCATTCCGAAGGATAGATGCAAAGGGCGATGAAATAGTCATTATATGCAACTTCTGCCCTGTGCAGCGAAACGACTACCGGATAGGCGTACCCAAGGATGGCAAGTATGTTGTGGTAATGAATACCGACGCTCCCGAATACGGAGGCAGCGGAGCATCCCCTAAGGAATATGAGTGCGAGGACGAACCTATGCATGAGCTTGACTACAGTATCTCACTCACACTTGCACCGCTCTCAGTAATGTATCTGAAGAATGTGCCGTCAGCTAAAAAGAAGCGCAGACCATTGAAAAAGACTGTATCCGGCAGCAAAGCGAAAAAAAAGTAACATCAGTCAGACCATAAAAATCGTATAACAAGCCCAATGGGCATACATAGGAGGAATAACATGAAAACTAAAAAGAAGTGTGTTGCAATGCTTTTGGCAGGCGGCCAGGGCAGCAGACTCTATGCACTGACTAAGAAGGTTGCAAAACCAGCAATTCCCTATGGCGGCAAGAATCGCTTTATTGATTTTCCGCTGTCAAATTGTATCAACTCGGGCATCGATACGGTGGGCGTACTCACACAGTATCAGCCACTGGTGCTCAATGACTACATCGGAAACGGACAGCCTTGGGATCTCGACAAGATGAATGGCGGAGTTCATGTTCTTCCGCCTTACCAGACATCGGCTGGAGCTTCATGGTATGAGGGAACTGCGAACGCTATCTACCAGAACATGGCTTTTATTGAAAGATATGACCCTGAGTATGTTATCGTACTTGGCGGTGACCATGTTTACAAGATGGACTACTCTAAGATGATCGAATTCCACATTGCTAACAACGCTGACAGTACTATTGCAGTTATTGATGTTCCCCGTTCTGAGGCGTCAAGATTTGGCATCATGATCTGTGACGACGAAAACAGAGTTACCGACTTTAAGGAAAAGCCAAAGGAACCAGTTTCAACACTGGCATCTATGGGTATCTATGTGTTCACATGGGAAAAGCTGAAGAAGTATCTCATTGAAAATGAAAACGCAAACACAGACTCAAAGGATTTCGGCAAGGATATAATCCCCGCAATGCTTGCAAACGGCGAGAGACTCTTTGCATATGAGTTCCAGGGTTACTGGAGAGATGTTGGTACTCTCGACAGCCTTTGGGAGGCAAACATGGATCTGCTCAGTCCCAGCGTGCCGCTCGACCTTTACGACACCAAGTGGAAGATTTACTCACGTCATGAGAATATGCCGCCGCAGTATATCGGACCAAATGCACACGTTGAAAATTCTATGATAACAGAGGGCAGCATAGTTGATGGCGCTGTTGATTTCTCGGTTATTTCAGCAGGTGTTACTATTGAGGAAGGCGCAGTCGTAAAGTATAGCATTATCATGCCAGGGACAGTTATCAAGTCAGGTGCAGTGGTTGAATATGCTATCATCGGCGAGGACAGCATAGTTGAATCGGGTGCAAAGATTGGCATGAGTCCTGAATGCGCTGAAAACAGAGATGATTGGGGTATTGCAGTTGTAGGTCATAATATCACAGTTTCCGGTATGGCAAAGGTTCTTCCTAAGGAAATCATTTCTGAGAATATATAAGGCGGTGAATTTAAAATGGGTATAAATAACAATGTATTAGGCTTGATTTTTGCAAGTGTTAATGATTCAGCAGTAATTGATCTGACAAAACAGCGCACAATGGGTTCAATTCCATTTGGCGGAAGATATCGTCTTATCGACTTTCCGCTTTCAAATATGGTAAACTCCGGAATTCAGGAAGTAGGAGTTATAACAAAGTCCAACTATGGCTCACTTATGGATCATCTTGGTTCAGGCAGAGAATGGGATCTGGCAAGAAAAAAGGGTGGACTTCATCTGCTGCCGCCATTTAGCCATGTAGGCGGTGGAGTATATCAGGGCAGGCTTGAGGCGCTCAACAATGTATGGAGCTTCATTGATTACACGAAGTCTGAATATGTAATAATGTCTAATTGTGATTTTATTGCGAATGTAGACTTTTCTGCTGCATTAGCTGCACATAAGGAATCCGGTGCAGATATCACAATGATATACGCAAAGGGCTTCTACAACGCCAACAAGAACATAAACACAAATATCCTCTCGATCAACGATGATAATGTTGTTACTGAGATACTTGTACATCCCGATATGTTAGGTGAGTGCAACATATGCCTTGATATGTTCGTAATGAGAACAGACTTCTTGAAGAAGATTGTGCGTGAAGCTGCAAGTAAGAATCAGTGCAGCCTTATCCGTCACGTATTGCAGGGACGCAAGGATGAATTCGTATTCAAGGCTTATGAGCACAAGGGCGTATACTTCAAGATTGACAGTCTCGAGGCATATTACAAGGCAAGCCTTCAGCTCCAGAATGCATCAGTAAGAGAAGGACTTTTCAGCACTGAAAATCCTATCTATACAAAGACAGGCGACAATGCTCCTGTAAAGTATGGACTTGAAACAGTAGTAAAGAATTCCACGATTGCCGATGGCTGTATTATTGATGGTACAGTAGAAAACTGTGTGCTTTTCCGTGGAGTTAAGATAGGCAAGGGTTCAGTTGTGAAGAACTGCGTTCTGATGCAGGGGACTGTTGTTGGAGAAAACTGCTGTCTCGACTCTATCGTAGCTGACAAGGATGTTGAAATTTCCGACGACAGAGTACTTACCGGTTCGGAGGAATATCCGCTCTACCTTGGCAAGAAGGCTAAGATCTGATAAACTATCTATTCTCAAAGAGGAGCGTCGGGCTTGGCGGCTTGACGCTCTTTATGATGGAAAGGAATCACAAATGAAAATATTATTTGCAGCAAGCGAGGCACTGCCATTTGCAGCGTCCGGCGGACTGGCCGATGTTTTGGGTTCACTGCCGGCAGCAATAGCTGAAAGAGGTTGCGAATGCCGTGTTGTGCTTCCCATGTACAGAAGCATTAAGCCGGAGGTTAGAAATAAAATGACATATCTCGGTGATGTTACTGTAGATGTTTCATGGAGAAAACAGTACTGCGGCGTCTACACGATTGGACAGGGCAGCGTGACATATTACCTTATTGACAATCCATATTACTTTATGAGAGACGGAATGTACGGCTTTTATGACGACTGTGAAAGATTTGTATTCTTCAGCCGTGCAGTTCTTGAGATTCTTCCGCTTATAGGCTGGAAACCTGATATAATCCACTGCAATGACTGGCAAACTGCTATGATTCCAGTATTCTATCAGATACTCTATAAATATCACAGGGAGTATGAAAATATAAAAACTGTCTACACTATTCACAATATCCAATATCAGGGAGTATACGGCAAAGAGGTTGTTACTGAGCTTATGGGATTGCCTGCGTATCATACGAATCTGCTGGAGTTTGATGGTTGTGTGAATCTGATGAAAGGCGCTATTGAAACTGCCGATATCATATCAACAGTAAGTCCCACCTATGCAAAGGAGATTCTCGATCCGTGGTATTCCTACGGCATGGACAGGGCTCTTGTGCGCCGAAAGGACGGTATAACAGGTATCCTTAACGGTATAGATGTAAGCTTATATGATCCGGCAACCGATCCGGTCATTGCTAAAAATTATACTGCCGACAGTCTTGCTGGCAAGAAAAAATGCCGTGAGGCTTTGCTTAACGAGATGGGACTGCCGGTTGATGATAAGCCTGTAATAGGAATAGTAACAAGACTCGTTGCGCACAAGGGTATACAGCTTATCCAGAGGGTATTCCACGAAATGCTGGAGCTTGGCTGCAAGTTTGTGATACTCGGCAGCGGCGAAAAGCTTTTTGAAGATTTCTTCCGTGAGATGGAGGAGCAGAATCCTGCACAGGTAAAGACGAACATAGGCTTCCTGCCGGAGCTTTCACGCAAGATATATGCAGGTGCCGACTTTTTCCTTATGCCGTCTCAGAATGAGCCGTGCGGACTTGCCCAGATGGTGGCAATGCGCTACGGAACTATCCCGATTGTGCGTGAGACAGGAGGACTCAAGGACTCCGTAATATATGCTGACTGCAAGGGCGGTAACGGTTTTACGTTCAAGAACTTCGATGCCATGGATATGCTCGACGCCGTTAGAAAGGGAACTGAGATGTTCGCTAATAAGCGCAAGTGGAACGCTCTTGTAAAGAGGGCAATGCACAGCGACTATAGCTGGGCAGTTTCAGCCGGAGTGTATATTGAAATGTATGAGAAACTGATAAACACCACGGAATGAGATATGAACAAAGGGCTGCTGTATTGCAATTACAGCGGCCCTTATATTATTCAGTACCGGTATGACGTGCAGACCGAAGTCGGCTTTTAAGCGTCATGCCCAGGGATAGTACAATAATCACTTTGAGTATATCTCCTGGGATAAAGGGGAATACGCATAGACCAAGAGCCACAGCAAAAGATTGATCCATCACCACGCAGAACCACAGAGTGCCTATAAGGTAATCGACAGCTATACCGGCGAGCATGGCAAGGAAGTGGCTTAGACGGCTGCTGTATTTATTCATAATTACACCGGCAATTATTGCCATAGGGACAAAGCCAGCGATATATCCGCCGGTCGGACCCATAAACTTTCCGAGTCCTCCTGCAAATCCTGAGAAAACCGGAAGTCCTGCAATACCGATGAGAATGTAGGCGATACAGCTTATCGTACCTTTTTTCCAGCCCAGCAGATACACCGACAGATATATCGCCAGATTGGCAAGTGATATCGGAACAGGTCCGATCTGTACAGAAAAAGGGGAGAGTATGCATATAACGGCTGTCATAACGCTTGTTATGCACAAGGAATATGTATTTATTTTACGCTTATTTGTTCCAGAAGTATTCATTTTGAAATATCCTTTATATTATTTTGTATTATACTTATCTCGCCCGATGACAGATGTTCTCTTTTGCCGTCGTGATATTCCACGATCAAATGGCAGTCGTCATCAATATCAACTGCAACGGCATTTTTTACAGAGTTCTGGCAAATCACCTTAATATTTTTTCCCAGAGTGAAATTTCGCATTTTATATTTTTCAGTAAGCTCTGGCAGCTGAGGAGATTTGTAGTATGATAAAAATCTGTTGAGTATCTCAGCGGTCAGATGATTTTTTACATCGCTTTTGTGATGTGAGAATATGGCACCGGCGATATTTTTGATATCATCAGGAAAGCCGTCTGACGGCATATTGACATTTACTCCGATTCCTACAACAGCATATTCGAGCATATTATTCTCCAAAGAAAGCGATGCTTCAGTGAGTATGCCGCAAACTTTTCTGCCGTCCATATATATGTCGTTCACCCATTTGATTTGAGCCGATCTGCCGGATACAGATTCAATAGCCTCGCATACGGCAACGGCAGCCATAATGGTTAGCCTGAGCGCATCTCCTGATGAAAAACGGCAGGGTCTGAGCAGGATGCTCATATATATTCCAGTATCGGCAGGCGAATAGAAAGTTCGGCTGTATCTTCCACGGCCGTTGGTCTGAGCATTTGCAATAACGGTATATCCCT
>CALXBL010000043.1 GCA_944386525.1 uncultured Ruminococcus sp.
TAGCTGGTCTTTCTTTATTATACCATTTCTATCAAAAAAAGCCAAGCGAATGCTTGACTTTTTCGACAGGCTGAATCGCAGATAGAATTTCTGCGGTCGTTTTTGCGTTATGAATTTTTCTTTTCAGCCATCCACTTTTTCATGCGGGGGAGAGCCTTCAGGGCGTCCTGTACGCCTATGTTGTATATTGCCTGAAGCTTTTCCGGATCTTTTTCAAGTCTGCCAATCTCAAGGGGCTGCTGGGGACGTATAACAAATATAGTGCCGTCTTGTTCCATTTTGTATATTCTCTTTACAGTTTCGTTGTAGTTCACATGACGGTTAAGAAGAGCCTTGGAAAACGCCGGATATTTCTTGTATGCAAGCTTTGCAAGAATTTTAAGCTCTTCTTTTTTAACATAGCCGATGTCACGTGTGAGGATAACTACATTATGCTTATATCCCATTTTCTGAAAGCCCTCTACAGGAATGCTGTCAGTGCAGCCGCCATCAAGATATTTTTCTGCATTTATCTCCACTGCCTTAGAGAAATATGGCAGCGAGGCAGAGGCTCGCATTACGTCAATATCCCTGTCCATATCCTCTATCGGCAGATATTCAGCTTTGCCGGTGCGGAGATTGCTGCATACGGCGTAGAATCTGGTCTTGTTGTTTCTGAAGCTTTCGTAGTCAAAGGGATCAAGCTCCTTTGGTATGGTTTGGTAGCAGAATTCTCTGCCTACAATGTCGCCGGTTTTTATCCAGTTGCTTATGCTGATAAAGCGTTTGTCGGTGCAGTATTTTTTATAGTAGCGGAGATTGCGTCCCTTCTGACCCGAGACGAATGTGCCGCCGTGGATAGCTCCGGCGGAAACTCCTGCAACTCCGTCGAAGGTTATGTTATTTTCCATGAAAACGTCCAGAACGCCTGCGGTGTAGATGCCTCTCATGCCGCCGCCTTCAAGGACAAGTCCGAATTTATCTGTGCTGCTCATTTTAAGGACTCCTTTTGTAGTATGATGGTATTTATTATACCATCATATGGATTTTTTTTCAAGAGCAGAGATTTTATGTCACAAATGAAAGGAACGGATTGTTATTATATACAGGACGTCCTGAGAAAGGGTGTGGTTCAGACGAACACAGAAAATAATAACCGTAAGGTGGAGGAGCTGTACGAGTTCTACGAACAGCCCATGTACCGCATTGCATATGCAATACTCCACCATGTACAGCAGGCAGAGGACGCCGTGCACGACGCCTTTGTAGCCATCATGCGGAGCAATGCAGATATAGGTGACCCAAGAAGTCCCGAAACAAAGCAGTTTGTAATACAGACCGTGCGCAATACAGCTATAAACCGTTACAGAAAAAACTCCAGGGAGACTATGATATTTACTGAGCTGGATGATACAGCGTCCCAGATACCGGACAAGGTCAATTCTGTTGAGGAACGTATGAAACAGATGGAACAGCGGGAAATTGCAGAAGAGCTCATGAAAGGTCTCAGCGAATCAGAACGCCAGGTGCTTAGTCTCAGGTGTGAGGAGGAGCTCTCGTTCAGAGAAATCGCAGAAATACTCGGTATAAGTGAATCGGCAGTGCGCAAGCGTTTTGAACGTGCACGAAAAGCAGCACAAAAACAGGAAGGAGTGCTCCGTTATGGAAAAGAGATATTTACCGTTTGATGACGAAAACTGGGACGCAATAGTAGAGGAGGCATTCTCACCGGATGCGGAGATCCATGTTTTCTCCGAACGCTATAAAAGCAGAAAGGCAAGACTTATGAGAAAGTATAGTGAAAATGAAAAAAGACCCGTTATACGCAGAAAGACATTTATTGCAATTGCGGCAGCAGCGGCAGCACTTGCAGCAGTGCCCACATCAGTTTATGCAGGTACGAGGATATATAACGCCTACATGGAAAAGCCTGCTGAATATCAGAGAGATATAACCATCGACGCAGGCGAGTCGCCGTCAATGGATATAAAGGCGCTGAATGTTGGCTGGGTTCCTGAGGATATGGTGATGCAAGCCGGCGAGGAGCATACATGTATAATGAAATATCACAGTACCGATGATAACTCCCGTGGAATAAGCGTTATGTTCTGGAAAATACCTACAGGTGACGAGAACTTTAAAACCAGTATAGGTTCAGTTGCGGACAGCACATCATATACCGATATAAACGGCAATTCGATTATAATTTTGAATCACAGTCAGGACTGGCAGGAGCAGCGTCAGGAGGTTTGGGTTGCATTTAAGGATACGCCATATGCTGCACAGGTATATATTATGGGTGATGTTTCGGAAAGTGAACGTGTGCAGATACTGGAGAATCTGACTCTTGAAAGCTGGGACAGCGAGGTTGCTCTTGACTGGACAGAGGAGCAGGAAAGAACTGAGCCGGCAGACGTTTCTGTATTGGAAGACCGTGAAAATCTTGCAGACGGAAAGGTCGTACAGATAGGCGAGAGCTTTTCCTATGGCTATGATGTTGAAGCAAGTGAGTTTTATTCTGATAAGGACGGACATTACAGCACTGACATTGTAATAAACGATATCCGCATTCAGGATAACTTCGACGGCATAACTACCGACGCATTTAATGCGCCCTTTGATTACAGTCAGTATACGCATCCTGACGGAACGGTCGTAGATAACGTGCGTACATGGATACGTATGGGCGACGGCATTGATACTGTTGATGAGATCATAAAGAAGGAGAACGTTCCTCAGTCTGTTGTTGTCATGGACGTGACATACACAAATACAGGAGATGTTGATTGGTATGAGTGCATATGTCCTTCGGTTATGACCGCCGATGAAAATGGGGATTTGTATATGTATCTTGATACCGAGGAGGGTGTATCATACAGCGACAGTCTGTTGGAACTGAAGTGTGATAACATGATGTTCAGTATAAGCACCGACCACGTTATGGCAAAGAACAGCATCGATCCGTTTAAACCCGGAGAGACTGCAAATGTCAAGATAGCATTCCTTGTGGATACAGCAGACCTGTCTGAGACGTATATCCGCATGGGTCTTACAGGAGACGAGGCTGTATACGTCGATGTTGCATCAATCGTGAAGTAACCAAAAACTCTCCATATATTATGAAAAGTCGGAAGCTTTGAGCCTCCGGCTTTTTGCTTTTTGGTAAATGTGCTGTAAATCAAAAAAGAATAGTTGTACTATATGCCTAAAATAGTCTTTACAACTTTAGAAAATATTGACAATTAAGTGGTGAGGTGTTATAATTACCATGGCAGGATTTTTTGAAAATCTAAGGGAGGTATTGAAATAATGTCAAACAAAATCAAAAAGTCAATTGCTGCAATTCTTTCAGCTGCTATGGCAGTGAATCTTGCAGCAGCCTCTGTATTCGTAAATGCGGAGAGCACAAAGTATGAGTTTGAGGACGGTACTCTCACAGGCTGTACTGTTCAGGAACCCGGCACTGAACGCTATCAGGAGGGTGCGTCTGGTGATAAGTTTGTATTCCTCGAAAACAGCGGTGAAATTGCTGCTGTAACTGTGCCTGTTGAGACAACAGGCATGTACAATGTTACACTTCACTATGCAGCTCCGTTCGGCGACAAGATACATAATCTGATAGTAAACGACGTCGATCAGGGTCAGATAAGCTGTGCCGAGACCGGCGCAGGCGAGTGGGCAGATGTAGCCTGCGGCTCTGTAAAGCTCAATGCCGGCGATAATACTATCGCCATTAAAAGCAACTGGGGCTGGACAGATATTGACTATATTACAATTGAAGAAACTGTATTGCCTGAGATAAAAGCTACTGACACAATATGCGCCGATCCTAACATTATCCCCGAGGCTCAGAACCTTATGAATTATATGGCGTCCATCTACGGAAATCATATCCTCTCCGGTCAGCAGGAAATTTACCTTTATGGTCCGCATGACTTTGAGTATGAGTTTAACTACATCGAGGACACTACAGGTGAGCTTCCGGCTATAAGAGCTTTCGACTACCTGAACGAGGCAAATATACTTTATGGCAGCCCTAACGACGGCACTACCGATCGTATGATCGACTGGGTCGAGAATAAAGGCGGTATCATTACTGCATCATGGCACGTAACAGTCCCTAAGGACTTTGAAAACTTCGAACTGGGCACGACCCAAGTTGACTGGTCGCAGGCAACATATAAGCCTGATGAGACCGACTTCGACACTTCCAAGATCCTGGAGGAAGGCTCTAAGGAAAGAGAATACTGGATGGCTTGCCTCGATAAGCTGGCAGAATCTATCCAGAAGCTTGAAGACAGGAATATCCCGCTTATCTTCCGTCCTCTCCACGAGGCTGAGGGCAGCGGCGGTGAGAATGGCTCATGGTTCTTCTGGGGTCAGGACGGCTCTGCTGTATACAAGGAACTGTGGATACTTACCTATAACACACTCGTAAATGATTACGATCTTCACAACATTATCTGGGAGTGGAACAGCTATAACTACGAAACATCTGCTGACTGGTATCCCGGTGATGACTATGTAGATATTATCGCATACGACAAGTACAACTGCACCGACTGGTCTACAGGCAGTCCTGTGCTTGTTCACAACGACAGTGCTATCTCCAGCACATTCTATGGCATAATGGAAAAGTATGATTCCAAGAAGATGGTTGCAATGTCTGAAAACGACAGTATCCCAGCTCTGGAAAATATTCTTGCTGAGAAGGCCGGCTGGCTCTATTTCTGCCCGTGGTATGACGGCGGAAGCGATGATACCAACTTCCTTTCAAATCCAATCTTCAACACCAAGGAAGACCTTATAACAATGTATCAGAGTGATTACTGCATCACTCTCGACGAGCTGCCGGACGACCTCTATACAAATGGTGATATCGTAACTACTACCACAACAGAGGGCGGAGATGTCACCGGCACAACAACAACTACTACTTCAAAGCAGATCACAACGACTACCACTACATATGCTGATGAAGGCAATGAAGTGAATGCAGATGTTGAGCAGGACGGCTCAAACTACCTGTTCTCATTTGATGAGGCTATCGGTGACAAGCTTTATATCGACTTTACAACAGACAGCACAGTAACATTTGCAAACGGTTGTGTTGGTATTTCAGTTATACTCGATGGCGTTGACTATTGGACAACATATCAGTGGCAGATCTCCGGCGACGGTACTATAACTGTAGATATCTCAAACCCCACAGATATCTCATACAACGAAGGTGCAGATAAGGTGACAGACGAGGCTCTTATTGCGCAGATCGCTGAAGAAGCTATGGCTAACAACTCCGGTATGGTACAGATCTGGTGGGTAAACGATGGTGCAGGTGAACAGATGGATAATTCTGCTGTTGTTCCTGAGAAGATCTACATTCTGTCAAAGGGTGATGTAACTACCGGCTCTGCTGAGACTACAACTACTGCAACAGAAACAACTGAATCAAGCGAGACAACAACAACAACTACTACTGCAACTGAGACAACTGAATCAAGCAATACAACAACTACTACTGCAACAGAAACAACTGAGTCAAGCGGCTCCACAACAACAACTACTACTGTAGTAATACCGTCTGATGTAAAATATGGCGACGTAAATCTTGATGATGCTATCTCGATGCTTGACCTTGTAATGATGAACAAGTATAATGCAAAGGTTATACAGTTCAACGATAATCAGAAGGCGAATGCAGAGTGCTGTGTTGATGGCGTTATAAACAGCTCTGATTCGAGAGCACTGCTGCAGTTCCTGGTACTTGCAGTCGAATCACTGCCGGTGCAGCTGTGAGCATGATAATAATAGAATTTTGATATAGCGCATATACATGATATCCTCAAGGGACTGCTTTCAGAGCAGTCCCTTTTTTAGTGACACAGCTGAAAAAAACGCAAGACTTATTTTCCTGTTGACAGAGACTTTTCAATGTGCTATAATATTCTCACACCGACAGTTCGTTTGCACCATCCTGTCGTAAAACAAAACTACGGGCAGAAAACAAGTCTACATACGGCGGCTTTTCTGTGTGGAAAAGCCGCTTTTTTTCGGAGGATAAAATGTATTTGATTAAAACAACCGCCGCTTTCGACAGCGCACATTTCCTGAGCGGATACGACGGCAAGTGTGCTAATCTCCACGGTCACCGCTGGACTATAGAAGTGACCGCCTTTGCTGACGAACTCCAGCCAGACGGTCAGTGCAGAGGTATGGTGATAGACTTCAGCTGCCTTAAAAAGACCGTCCGGAATATCGCCGACTACTTCGACCACGCCACTATATATGAGGAGGGAACCCTGAAAGAGACTACAATAGAGGCTTTCAGAGCCGAGAATTTCCGCCTTATTGCATTGCCGTTCCGACCGACGGCAGAGTGCTTTGCAAAGCATATTTACGGTCTGCTCAAAGCTGAGGGCATATGCGTCAGAAGCGTTGCTGTTTATGAGACTCCCGACAACTGCGCTGTGTACGAGGAGACGGACTATGGAGCATAAATATAAGGTCGCTGAGCTCTTTGTAAGCATAAACGGCGAGGGCACAAGAGCAGGTGAGCTTGCTGCCTTTGTAAGACTCTGCGGCTGTAATTTAAGGTGCAGCTACTGCGACACCATGTGGGCAAACTCGGCTGACGCCCCACATACCAAGATGACTGCCCGTGAGATACGCTCGGCTCTCCTTGAAACGGGAGTGAAAAATGTAACGCTTACAGGCGGAGAACCTCTCATTCACGAGGGAGCGGAGGAACTGCTTATGTGCCTGCTGGAGGACGACAGACTGAGCGTTGAGATAGAGACGAACGGCAGCGTTAATATATCCGGTTTCCTGAAAAGTAAATATCGTCCCCTGTTCACATTGGACTATAAGCTGCCGTCGAGCGGCATGGAGAACAGTATGTGCCTGGAGGAAAACCTGCCGTATCTTACAAGGGACGATACTATAAAATTCGTAACAGGCAGCACACAGGATCTTGAGTGTGCTGCAGAGCTTATAGAGAAGTATGAGCTTTGCGGCAGATGTCACGTCTACCTCAGTCCCGTTTTCGGGAAGATAGCTCCGGCTGATATGGTCGAGTTTATGAGGGAGAAAAATCTTGACGGCGTAAGACTGCAGCTGCAGCTCCACAAGTTTATCTGGGCTCCGGATAAAAAGGGAGTATGATTTTAAGGAGTGATAAAAATGGCGATAGATCAGGAGAAGATAGCCTTTCATATAAGAGGTCTGCTCGAGGCTCTGGGCGAAGACCCTGACAGAGAAGGCTTGGTCGAAACACCCGAGCGTGTGGCGAGAATGTACGCCGAGGTCTTTGAGGGCATAAGCTACACAAATCAGGAAATAGCAGATATGTTTGAAAAGACCTTCACCGAGACAAAGGCAAAAGGCAGAAGCGCCGCTGTAACTGTAAAGGATATAAGCGTTTTCAGCTACTGCGAACACCACCTTGCACTGATGTATGATATGCATATAAATGTTTCATATGTGCCAAACGGCAAGGTCATAGGTCTTAGCAAGATAGCACGTATATGCGATATGGCTGCAAAGAGACTCCAGCTCCAGGAGCGTCTTGGACAGGATATTGCAGAGATAATGAGGATAGCAACAGGCTCTGAGGATGTGGGTGTAGTTATAACTGCAACTCATAGCTGCATGACTGCAAGAGGAATAAGAAATCTTCCTGCACGTACGACTACGACCACATTCTGCGGAGCGTATGAGGAGGATGCGTTCCTCCAGAGTCTTGTTATGAATTAAAGGAGGCTTTATCATGGAGGCACTGGTATTATTCAGCGGCGGAGTTGACAGCACTACCTGTCTTGCTCAGGCTGTAAAAAATCACGGCAGTGAGAACGTGCTTGCCCTGTCCATATACTACGGACAAAAGCACAACAAGGAGATGGAGTGCGCCGAAAAATTAGTGAAACACTACGGAGTTAAACGGCAGACCCTTGACCTGTCGAAAATATTTGCGGATTCAAGCTGTTCGCTGCTGAAAGGCTCAAGCGAGGAGATACCAAAGGAAAGCTACGCATCTCAGCTTGAAAAGACCGGCGGAAGTCCCGTGTCAACATATGTACCGTTCAGGAACGGTTTGTTTCTGGCATCGGCGGCAAGCATTGCCATCTCAAACGGCTGCAGCATTATCTACTACGGACCCCACGCCGACGACGCAGCAGGCAACGCCTATCCCGACTGCACACCTGCATTCAATGAGGCGATGAGTACTGCCATATACGAGGGCAGCGGCAGAGAATTGCGTATAGCTGCGCCTTTTCTTAATATGTCCAAAAAGGATATAGTAAAGCTCGGACTGGAGCTTGGCGTTCCCTATGAGCTTACATGGAGCTGCTACGAGGGCGGAGATAAGCCCTGCGGAAAGTGCGGCACGTGTATCGACCGAATAAATGCATTCAAGGCAAACGGCGTCACCGACCCGCTGGAAATGGAGAGATAATATGGCTGGAAGAACTAAGGAAGAAACTCAGGGTGTAACACTGCTTGGAAATCAGAACACCCAATATAAGAGCGACTACGCTCCCGAAGTGCTGGAGACGTTCGTTAATAAGCATATAGGCAGAGACTATTTTGTAAAATTCAACTGTCCGGAGTTTACAAGCCTCTGTCCTATAACAGGTCAGCCGGACTTTGCGACTATCTATATATCATACGTTCCCGATGTGAAAATGGTGGAGAGCAAGTCGCTGAAGCTCTATCTTTTCAGCTTCAGAAATCATGGCGACTTCCATGAGGACTGCGTGAACATTATCATGAACGACCTTATAAAGCTTATGGATCCGTTTTATATCGAGGTTTGGGGCAAGTTCACTCCACGAGGAGGAATATCCATCGACCCCTACTGCAATTACGGCAAGCCCGGTACAAAGTGGGAGCAGGTTGCATGGGAGCGGCTCACTCACCACGACCTCTATCCCGAAAATGTGGACAACCGCTGAGGAGGCGATCGTTTGAGGAAAAAAGAAAAAACTGTAAAGGTCTGTGATGTTTTAGAGGAGATGTACCCGGAGGCTCCATGCGCTCTTAAATACAAAGAACCATATGAGCTGCTCATAGCAGTGCGGCTTTCGGCACAGTGCACAGATGCACGTGTAAATATCGTAACGGAGACTCTATTTGTGAAGTATCCCACTCTTGAATCATTTGCACAGGCAGACCTCAGTGAGCTTGAACAGGATGTAAAGCCATGCGGCTTCTACAAGACAAAGGCAAAGAGCATCATCGAAATGGCACAGCGGCTAATAGATGTTTACGACAGCCGCATACCTGACAATATGGATGAGCTGCTGACATTACCGGGTGTCGGACGAAAGACTGCAAATCTCATTTTAGGTGATGTCTACGGTCAGCCGGCTGTGGTGACGGACACTCACTTTATCCGCATAACCGGCAGGCTTGGTCTTACCGACAACAAAGAACCGGAAAAGGTGGAGCGGGATCTCCGGCCTCTTATACCGGCGGAGCGCTCCTCCGATTTCTGCCACAGGATAGTCCAGTTCGGACGTGATGTGTGTACAGCACGAAAGCCAAAGTGCAGTGAATGCAGACTCAGGGAGCTTTGCAGGTATTATAAAAAGAACAGTCCTAAATAACAATATATGCTGCGCTATGTGAAAAAGATGGAAAAACTGGTTGACAAATGTGGTGTGTTATGGTATACTATAAGTTGTATATTTATATTTTAAAGGCGGTAAACTAATGGGTATTTTTAGTAAATTATTCGGTTCCTACAGCACAAAAGAGCTGGCAAGAATTGAGCCTATCAAAAATAAAGTGCTGGCTCTGGAGGATGAGTATAAAGCTCTTTCTGATGCGGAGCTGAAGCAGAAGACGTTCGACTTCCGTGAACGTCTGGAGACAGGCGAGACGCTTGATTCACTTATCCCCGAGGCTCTGGCAACTGTTCGTGAGGCTGCCGACCGAGTTCTGGGCAAGAGACCTTTCCCCGTTCAGATAATTGGTGCGATCGTGCTCCATCAGGGACGTATCGCAGAAATGAGAACCGGTGAAGGTAAAACACTCGTAGCCTGCGTATCTGCATATCTGAATGCACTTCCCGGCAAGGGTGTGCATATCGTAACAGTAAACGACTATCTGGCTAAAACTCAGTCCGACGAAATGGGTAAGGTGCTGCGTTTTCTGGGTCTTACTGTAGGCTGTATTCTTCATGGCCTTACAAACGACCAGCGCCGTGAGGCCTATAACTGTGACGTTACATATGGTACAAATAACGAACTGGGCTTTGACTATCTCCGTGACAACATGGTCATCTACAAGAAGGACAAGGTTCAGAGAGAGCATAACTTTGCTATCGTGGACGAGGTTGACTCTATCCTTATTGATGAGGCAAGAACTCCACTTATCATTTCAGGCAAGGGCGACAAGTCTACTGCACTCTACGGAGTTGTTGACAAGTTTGCCAAAACTCTCCATCCTACAGTTATAGTCGAAACCGATACAAAGCAGGATCAGGAAGAAGTAAACGAAACTGCCGACTATATCGTCGACGAAAAGGCTAAGACTGCAACTATTACCCGCCGTGGTATCAAGAAGGCTGAGGACTACTTTGCTGTCGACAACCTCATGGATCCCGACAACCTGACCCTTATGCATCACATCAATCAGGCGCTTAAAGCCAACGGCGTAATGCATAAGGATATCGACTATATCGTTGAGGACGGCGAAGTCGTTATCATCGACGAGTTTACCGGACGCAAGATGCTGGGCCGTAGATTTAACGACGGTCTCCACCAAGCTATTGAGGCTAAAGAAGATGTTAAGGTAATGCGTGAGTCAAAGACTCTTGCTACTATCACATTCCAGAACTACTTCCGTCTTTATAAGAAGCTCTCCGGTATGACTGGTACTGCTATGACAGAGGAAGATGAATTCCGTGAGATATATAAGCTGGACGTTATAGCTATCCCTACAAACAGACCTGTACAGAGAATCGACCACAACGACCTTATCTACCGTACAGAGGCTGCAAAGTACAGAGCTATCATCGACCAGATAATCGAGTGCCACGAAAAGGGACAGCCAGTTCTGGTTGGTACTATTTCAATTGAAAAGTCGGAGATGCTTTCTGCAATGCTGAAGAAGAAAGGCATAAAGCACGAGGTGCTCAATGCCAAGTATCATGCAAAGGAAGCTGAGATCGTAGCTCAGGCAGGTAAGCTGGGTGCAGTTACTATCGCAACCAACATGGCCGGACGTGGTACCGACATTATGCTGGGCGGTAACGCTGAGTTTCTTGCACGTGCTGAAATGCGCAAGAAGGAATATCCCGAGGATATAATTAATGAGGCTATCGGCTATGCTGATACCGATAATGAAGAAGTGCTCGCTGCACGTAAGGTGTATCAGGATTTCTATAAGAAGTTCAGCGAGGAAGTAAAGGAAAAGGCTGTTGACGTAAAGGCAGCAGGCGGTTTGTATATTCTGGGTACAGAGCGTCATGAGTCGAGACGTATCGACAACCAGCTCAGAGGACGTTCAGGACGTCAGGGCGATGAGGGCGAAAGCCGATTCTTCCTGTCTGTAGAGGACGATCTGATGCGTATATTCGCAGGCGACCGTCTGGAGAATATGATGCGCACACTCGACGTCGACGAGAATACTCCTATCGAGAGCAAGATGCTTACAAAGATCGTTGAATCTTCACAGCGTAAGGTTGAGGGACGAAACTTTGCTATACGTAAAAACGTCCTCAACTACGACGACGTTATGAATACTCAGCGTGAGATAATCTACAAGCAGAGAGCTCAGGTACTTGACGGCGAGGATCTCCACGACAGCATTCTGAAGATGATGGACGAAATGATCCTTAATACCGTAAAGCTGTATGTTGACGACGAACTTACCGACCATGCTGATTGGAATATGACCGGTCTGAGAGAACACTTCATTGGCTGGATAATTGAAGAGGGTGACCTTGAATACAGCGACGAAGAACTTAATAAGATCAATATGGAGGATATCGTTAAGTTCATTCGGGAGAAGGCACACAGCATCTATTCTGCTAAGGAAGAGGAGTATGGCGAGGACGTTATACGTGAGCTTGAGCGTGTTATCATGCTGAAGATAGTCGACACCAAGTGGATGGCGCATATCGACGATATGGCTGAGCTTAAGAGAGGTATTAGTCTGAGAGCTTACGGTCAGAAGAATCCTGTTGTTGAATATCGTTACGAGGGCTTCGAGATGTTCGATGCAATGGTTGCCTCAATTCAGGAGGAGACTGTTCGTATGCTGCTCACTGTAAAGATTCAGGAGAATAAGGCTCCTGAGCGAGTTCAAGTCGCAAAGCCCGACGCTCCCAATGCAGGCGCAGGCGATGGCAGCTTCGGCAATCAGCGTATAAATCCTGCAAGAGCTGCTAAGAAAAACAAGAAGTGATTTATAGAATAATGGGGACGATAAGTTATTCGTCCCCATATTTTTACGGAGGGATTGTATGGATACCGGATACGAAACCTTTTCTCTGTTTTACGACGGTCTTACGGAAAATGTGGACTATGAGAGACGTGCAGGATATTTCCACGGTCTTATAAAAAAATATAAGCAGTCGGAGGGGAATGTCCTGTTGGATCTTGCCTGCGGTACGGGTAGTATGTCGGAGAAGATGGCAAGGCTTGGATATGACGTTATAGGCGCGGACTTTTCTTGCGGAATGCTCAGCCGTGCTATGGAAAAGCGTATTGAGAGCGGACTTCCCATTCAGTATATATGTCAGGATATGAGGGAGCTGGAGCTATATGGCAGCGCCGACGCTGTTATATGTGCACTCGACAGTCTCAACCATCTGGAGAACTTTGGAGATGTAAAGCGTACATTCGCAAAGGTCTATGAAAATCTTGAACCGGGCGGAGTTTTCATTTTCGATATGAACACGCCGTATAAGCATAGTCATATACTTGCAGACCAGGTGTATATATACGACACAGAGGACGTATACTGCGTTTGGGAAAACTGCTATGAGCCGGCTGACTGTACGGTTAATATCCGTCTGGACTTTTTCAAGCTTGACGATGACGGCAGATATATAAGGAGCTGCGACGAGATAACTGAACACGCCTACGAACCGGAACGGGTGAGAAAAGCTTTGATGGAAACAGGCTTTAACGTAATAGGCTGTTACCATGAGGATACTGAGGAGCCTCTTCATGATGACAGCCAGAGAATGATTTTTGTTGTGCGCAAGGAGAAATAATATATGGGAATACTTAAAAGAGCGATTGCAAAGGATGCGTCTGTAGTATCCTGTGCGGTAGATGCAACTGATATAGTATCGGAGATAGAGCGTATCCACAAGACCTCGGCAGTTATAACAGCAGGTCTTGGCAGACTTACCATAGCGGCGAGTATGATAGGCTACGGTCTCAAGGGCAGGGATGATACTGTCACACTGAGAGTAAACGGCGGCGGTCCGGCAGGAATGCTGGTAGCCGTTGCGGACAGCATGGGAAATGTAAAGAGCTATCCTGAGAATCCCGTGGTAGAGATACCTCTCAACGACAAGGGAAAGCTTGACGTTGGCGGAGCAGTTGGCAGAGATGGCACAATTTCCGTGGTAAAGGATCTGGGACTTAAAGAGCCTTATGTGGGAATGTGTCCGCTTGTTTCGGGAGAGATTGCTGAGGATATTGCCAGATATTTTGCCGACAGCGAACAGACTCCCACCGTATGCGGACTGGGAGTGCTTGTGAATCCTGATCTTACGGTAAATGCTGCAGGCGGATATCTTATACAGGTGCTGCCATTTGCGGACGATTCCGTAATAGACCAGCTTGAAAAAAACCTGGAGGCATTGCCGCCTGTTACTAAGATGATGACCGATGGCATGACGCCGGAGCAGATAGCGTTAAGACTTCTGGACGGACTTGAACCCAACATACTGGATGAGTCGGAGGTAAGCTATAAGTGCACTTGCAGCCGGGAACGCACGGAGCAGATACTTTTCAGCCTTGGCAAGGAGGAGCTCGAGTCTCTTGCGAATGACGGTGAGAATATCACGGTAAACTGTCATTTCTGCGACAAGAGCTATGTTTTCACTCCCGAGGAGATACTGAAGATAAGGGAAAATGAGGCTTTGTAATGATTGGTATATCAAATATATCTTAATTATCAGCGAAAAAAACTACAATAAAAACTCCTCAATCAGTTTTGAATGAGGAGTTTTTTGCATGTCAAGCTAATACAAAATAGCTGACATGCTTTTTGAGGTTAAATCGCCCCGTTTACAGGGCGATTTTTCATTTTATAGCCCTTTCGATCACACAAGTATGCTTCTTTTCCGCATCCTTATCATAATTGATTCCCACCAGCAGAATCTCACCGGAATAGTCCTTGAGAGATTCCGTATATTTCTTCTGCCTGATCTGATCAATGGCAGCTTCAGCGGACTTGTTCCATTTCAGCTCCACGATGAATGCAGGTGTCCGACATTCCTTTCTCGGGATGAACACCAGATCCGCAAAGCCTTTTCCTCCTGCCAGTTCACGATACATGACATAGCTTTTCTTTGCGGAATAATATGCCAGTGACAGGATACAGGAAAGTGAGTTTTCGTTATTGTACTGCAGGATGGAGGTGTTCTCGTCATGCACCTGTTCTACAATTTCAGCAACCTTTTCAGCATCACCATTAAGCGTTGCATCAAGCAGCTTATCGGAAAGCTGAATGGACTTTATAACATCATCCCAACCCAATACACGTACCGTGCTGATAAACTGCTCACGAATCTCATAATTGGGAATGAAAATCTCCTTTGTGTCAAAATCATACGCAAGATAACCCAAGTGGATCAGCAGCGTCAGAACATCGTCCTGAATCTGAAATGTTACCATATCATTGGTGAATGTGGTTGTATCAATTTTCTTTCGTTCTCCAGCGATCATCTGAGCGATTGTATCACGCAGTCCGTCATAGTTCATCACGATGTAGGTTTTGATGGATTCGTAGGTTTCTGTCTTTGTCCAGTAATTGTCAAACTTCTTTCGGGTCATAGCTTCTACAACAGACTTCGGGTTATAGATTGACTGTCCATTGAGAACATAGCCATCGTACCACTTTTTTGTTTCATCAAAATCCATATCATAAGTCTGGCAAAGTTCTCTGACCTCATCTTCTGTGAAGCCTGTGAATTCTTCGATGGGTTCTGCGTTGGTCATGGAATATTCGTCAAACATATTGAGTGCGGAATGCTCGCCGTATTTTTTGATGGGCAGAATTCCGGTCATATAGGCGAGTGCAATATATGACTTTCCTTTCATCCATAAGCACAGGAAATCCAGATATGCTTTTTGTGCAGCTGTGTCGTTTACATACTTTCTGAATAGACAGTCCCATTCATCAATGATGATTACAAACTGCCGTCCCGTCTTACTGTGAATCGTTTTCATAACCATAACCAGATCATTCCAGTCATAGCAGCGAATTTCGCCGAATTCTTCTTCCAGTTCCCAGAGAATCTTCTTTTTTAATGTGGCTATCATCTTATTGACAGATTCGGATTCCGTTAATTCATCCAGCATATTGACATGAATCACATTGTATTTATTGAGATGCTTCTCAAAACTCGGATGCTGTGCAATTTTCAGATCCTTGAAAAGCTCTCTGGAATCACATCCTCGGCTGTAATATGCCACCAGCATATTGGCAGCCATTGATTTGCCAAAGCGTCTCGGACGGCTTACGCAGATATTTCTCTGCTCACCGTATAAAACAGAATTGGCATAAGCGATCAGTTCTGTTTTATCTACGTAGATTTTTGAATGATTGACTGCATTATAAAATTCCGTATTATTCGGATTCAGATAAATGCCCATACTCGTCACCTCATTTCGTACTTGTGGTCGTTTCATGTGTATATAAATAGTATACCA
>CALXBL010000044.1 GCA_944386525.1 uncultured Ruminococcus sp.
TAATTCCGTCAGACCTCATTCATTCAACAACGGTCTTACACCTTGGCAGAAACGGATGGCTTGATTTTTGGGGAAAGAAGTAAATGAATCGATTCATTACTTCATCATCAGAGTAACATGGTTCCAACATAGCTGATGTCTTTGCGTAGTATTGCACAGATGCTACTGCATCATCTACATCTACCGTGCCATTCAGCGATACATCTCCCTTAGTTCCAATGTAAACAACAGGTGTTGCATCTGGTATCGGAACTCCCTGATAGAATGCCTCTATTGAACCAGTATAGAATACCTGACTCTGATCTGTTGTTAATGAATATTCATACAGTTCTGCCGGAGATTCAGCGTTAAATGTTACATCTTCAATGATGTCTATCTCAGATCCTTCAATCAAAGCTCCGGCTTCATCTGTTTCAACTATCTTAATAAAATCGAACAGATCGGTGGCCTTAAATTCTGAATCATCGTGGCTGAAATAGAAGTTATCCTCCTTCATTTGGAATATGATCGTTGTTTCATTTGGCTTGAATGTCGTGGTCGTAGTTGTAGTAGTTGTTGTAGTTGTAGATGTTGTTGTCGTTGTGGTAGTTGATGTGGTTGTTGTAGTTGTCGTTGTCGTTGTGGTAGTTGATGTGGTTGTGGTTGTTGTAGTAACTGTTCTTGTCAAGCAAAATTGTAACGCTTGGCTGATATCGATACAGAATCCAAGCTGGGTGAAAATACACTTGAGGCTGAGATAAGCATGAATGATGTTATTTCTATCCTCAAACACTATGCACAGACATCGGCTGGATTGAATCCTAAGTGGGATCAAGAAGAATAATGAAATTGGGATAGACCCAACACGCTTATTTTTATAGAAAAAACACCTCGTAACTGGAGAATGATGCTCCAGTTGCGAGGTGTCTTGTATATGTGTTTATGCCCACTCAAAGTTTTCTTTTCCGGCGCCGATTTCAAAGTGGTATTTTCCGATGCCCAAATCAACTCCTGCAAAGTGCCCACTGTCACAGGTAAGCGTCACTTGATTTCCGTTCCCCCTCACCATAAAAGCTTGCTTGTTAAGGGCAGTAGGTGCCAGAAGCAAAGCCTCAACACCATTGATAAACCACTGTGGTGTTTCTCCGTTGTAGCGGCTGATTTCCGCTGCGGTTTTGGATTTGTGAGGAACGCCTTGTGTTTGACCATAGCCAATTGCAATAATGCCATTGATTCTTGTATCAACTACAGTCATATTTTTTCTTGCTCCTTTGGCATTGAACATACCACCTACCCACCAGGTATTCAGTCCCAAGGTTTGTGCATAGAGAATCATATCTGCTCCGCAATAACCTAGTTTCTCATCCAAGTCTGCGGTATCGTAACCAGCCAGGATAATGTAGTTGTTTACAGTTTTGCTTAGTAGCAGTTTGGCAACACTACCCAATCCGTCAGAATTACCGGTTACCAGAGAAAGATTTAGTCCGTGGCCACAGTTATTCTCTGCAATTCTGGCATTCAGTTTTTCCACTAAATCGACGGGGATGGGTTTGTCTGTGTATTTGCGAACCATATGCCTTTGCTTCATTGCATCTTTGATGGTCATATTATTTCCTCCTGTTTTTCAGTGGATGCTTTTATGGCATCGTTGATTTTGGAGATTAGTCTGATGAACTCCAACATATCTACTTCTCCTATTTTGGATGATAATCTTATCAAAACGTTTTCTTACCTCACGATCCTTCTCCTGCAAAACACTTTGTCCAGTAGGTGTCAGAGACACAATCAGATTTCGTCTATTCGCTTGATCAATCTTACGTATGAGATATCCTCGCTTTTCCAATGAGGATAGCATTTGAGAAACTGCTGCCTTTGAAATAGCAAGATAATTCCGTATCTCTGTCAAACTTGTAGTTTCTGACACCTGTTTCATCAGCACATATTCTGCCATGCTAAGAAAGCATGTGTCCGATTTTGTAGTTTTGCTGAACTCTGCTCCCAGCAAACTTTTTAGCACAAAGAGTGCATGAAGGAAGTTGTTGCTCACTTTCAGTTTATCCATTGTGTGCCTCTTTCTGTTTAGACATGAACAATTAAGTTATTAACCATTGTATCATGTTCTCTAAAAAAATGCAATGAGGACGGCAGAATTATACAAATAGTCTTGCTGTCGTTACCGGCTGAGGGCTGGAAATTTGGCTCATAGCCGAGTTTTTGCATGGCTTTGCGGACACGTTCTTTGGTTTCACGACTTATAGAAGTGTTGTCCTTGTATACTCTTGAAGCTGTAGACGGTGAAAATACAGCGTGGAGTGCCTTTTAAAGTTACAGACATAATAATACTACCTGTCTGATGGAACTGGATAAAGCCGGAGTTGCTGTATATAATAATATTGCAAAGAAAGTTAATAAGTTGCGGCAAACAAACGATAATGTGCATTATTAGTTTTGCAATATTGCATACAGAATCATTCAATATTGGCAAGATAAACAATTGCAATTTTTATGCAACTGCAGTACAATAATTGCTGAAAATCAGCGCAACAAATATAAATCAAATTAGCATGAACCGGGAGGAATAGTTATGCAAACAAGTGAAACCAGTAAAGTAACAGGTCTTGTTTCGCCATTGAATGGAAAAGTAATACCGTTGTCAGAAGTTCCTGACCTGGTGTTTTCTGAGAGAGTACTGGGAGATGGATGCGCTATCATTCCTGATGACGGGAAAATATACAGTCCTGTGGACGGAGAGATATCATCAGTAGCTGAGACGAAACACGCCTATGGTATAACATCTGATAACGGACTTGAAGTGCTTGTACACTTTGGACTTGAAACTGTTGCGCTAAAGGGTGAAGGATTTAAGCCTTATGTTGCAGAAGGCAGCAAGGTGCGTAGAGGACAGCTGATAGCTGAAGTTGATATAGATCTTCTAAAAGAACGTAGAATCGATCTTACAACTCCAGTGCTTATATGTGATGGTGCAGATGATCTGGATATGGTTGTAACTGAAGGCAATGTAAAGGCTGGCGATATGCTCATAAAGCTTACAGTGCCTTCTGCTGAGGAGAAAGCTTCACCTGTTATCGAAACTCAGTCTCAGGAACCCAAAGGCAAGGCTATGGAGAGGAAAAAGCGAGGCTCAGGTTTCGACTTTCTCCAGAGGCTTGGCAAGGTGCTAATGACGGTTATAGCTGTAATGCCGGCAGCAGGACTTATGATAAGTCTTGGAAAGCTTGTTTCAATGGCAGGCGGAGACGTATCTATTATAACAACGATTGGCGGAGTAATGGAGAACATAGGCTGGGCTATAATCAATAATCTGCACATTCTCTTTGCAGCAGCAATAGGCGGATCATGGGCAAAGGAAAAGGCAGGCGGTGCGTTTGCTGCTATTATATCATTTATACTCATAAATAGTATAACCGGCGCAATATTTGGAGTGACTGATGAGATGCTCAGCGATCCGAACGCTGTTGTATACTCAATATTCAGGCAGGAAATGCTTGTAGGGAATTATTTTACCTCTATCCTTGGAGCACCTGCGCTCAATATGGGTGTATTTATCGGTATAATTTCCGGCTTTGTGGGAGGAATTGTCTACAACAAATACTATAATTTTCGTAAGCTGCCCGAGGCTCTCTCATTTTTCAATGGCAAGAGATTCGTACCTCTAATGGTGATATTGTGGTCAACAGTGATATCTCTCATTCTTGCAGTTGTATGGCCTCTTATCCAGTCGGGAATAAACTCATTCGGAATATGGATAGCAGATTCTGCTGATACAGCACCCGTGCTTGCTCCATTTATATATGGCACACTTGAAAGACTGCTGTTACCATTTGGACTTCACCATATGCTCACCATTCCTATGAACTACACCTCTTTCGGAGGAACTTATGAGATACTCACCGGAGCAAATGCGGGTTCGCAGGTGTTCGGACAGGATCCGCTGTGGCTTGCATGGGTTACCGATCTTATCAACCTAAAGAATTCAGGAGACATTGCTGGATATGAAAATCTGCTTGCAACGGTAACACCTGCACGCTTTAAGGTAGGACAGATGATAGGTGCAACCGGACTCCTTTTAGGCTTTGCATTTGCCATGTACCGCCGTGTTGACAGCGATAAGCGCAGGAAGTACCGTTCCATGTTTGTATCAACGTCGCTGGCAGTATTCCTGACAGGCGTAACTGAACCGTTGGAGTTTATGTTCATGTTTTGTGCGATTCCGCTTTATATAGTTTACGCATTACTTCAGGGCTGTGCATTTGCGCTGGCAGGCATATTTGATTTAAGACTCCATTCATTCGGCAATATTGAGTTTCTTACAAGGATTCCCATGTCTGTAAAGGCAGGACTTACAGGAGATATCATAACATTTATAATTGCAGTTATAGTATTTTTTATTGTAGGATATCTGGTAGCATATTTCATGATAGGCAAGTTCAGATTTGCAACTCCCGGCAGACTTGGCAACTACACTGTGGATACCGGAGATGAGGATGAGACCGTAGAAAAGAAGTTTACCCATTCTTTGAATAGTCAGCCTGAAAGGATAATCGCACTTTTAGGCGGACGTGGAAACATTGAGTTTGTAGACGCCTGCATGACAAGGCTCAGGGTTACTGTAAAAGATCCGGAGCTTGTTGCCGACAAGGACGCATGGAAAGCTGAGGGAGCACTTGGACTTGTGAAAAAGGATAAGGGTATACAGGCGATATACGGACCAAAAGCGGATGTTCTCAAATCGGACATCAACGATATCCTATAAGGAGGCAATATGAAGCTGCTTACACTTAATACCCACAGTCTTGTAGAGGAGAATTATGAGCAAAAGCTCCATGATTTTGTCTTAGCATTATCAAAGGAACTGCCTGATGTCATAGCACTTCAGGAGGTAAATCAGTCTGTATCAGCTAAAATGGTTCCAGACAGTGAACTGTCTGGATATGTGCCTGCTGACGAGAGGGCAGTTGTACGACAAGATAATCATGTATACCAAGCGGTTAGACTTCTCAGAGATATGGGCATATACTACAGTTGGACATGGCTTCCTATAAAGCTTGGCTATGGCAGATATGACGAGGGACTTGCGGTCATGGCACGAAGTCCTATTAAAGAGGTGAAAGCGCCTCTTGTAAGTGCTGAAGATGACTACAGCAACTGGAAAACAAGAAAGCTTCTTGGAGTGCGTACGGCCGACAGCTGTGATGAATGGTTTTACAGCGTGCACCTTGGCTGGTGGGAGGATAGTGATGATCCGTTTTGTGACCAGTGGCAGAGGACATCCGATCATATGCTCCGCCACAGAAAAGTGTGGCTTATGGGAGACTTTAACAGTCCGGCACAGGTCAGGGATCAGGGCTATGATCTTATACTGAGTGAGTGTTGGCACGACAGCTATGTTCTGGCGGAATGCAAGGATTCTGGTGTAACCGTGGTAGGCTCTATAGACGGCTGGAGGGATAAGTTCTCGTCACCAGCAGGTATTAGGATAGACCAGATTTGGTGCAGCTATCGGGCTGATGTTTTCAGTTCAAGGATAGTATTCAACAATGCTAATTATCCGGTCGTATCCGACCACTATGGAGTAATAATTGAAACGAGGTGATATTATGAAGCGAAGTGCAGGAATACTGCTTTCAATATCAAGTTTACCTTCGAAATATGGCATAGGCTGTTTTTCAGAGGAGGCATACAAATTTGTAGACTTCCTAAAGAATTCAGGTCAGACCTATTGGCAGATACTTCCTCTTGGACCCACAAGCTATGGGGATTCTCCCTACCAATCCTTTTCGACATTTGCAGGCAATCCGTATTTTATCGATCTTGATGAGCTGGTAAAATTGGGGCTGCTTGATAAGGCGGACTGCATTGAAACTGCATTAGTAGGAGATGTAGACTACAGCAAACTCTATATTGAGAGATATCCCATTCTCAGGAAAGCTTGCAAAAACAGCAGGAAAGTTCAATCTCCAGAGTTTGAGCAGTTTTGTGCAGTGACTGACTGGCTTGATGATTATGCTATGTTTATGGCACTGAAAGACCATTTTGGAGGAGCAGCGTGGAATGAATGGAGCGAGGATATCCGCTTCAGAAAGCCTGAGGCTATAGCTAAATACAGGCGTATGCTCTCAGAGGATATATATTTTTACAAGTTTATCCAATATCATTTTTTTCTTCAGTGGAGGAAACTGAAGTCATACGCCAATGAAAACGGAATTGAGATGATCGGGGATATTCCGATATATGCGGCGTTTGACAGTGCCGACGTCTGGGCGTCACCGGAGCTTTTCCAGCTTGATGAAAACAATATGCCGATAGCAGTTGCAGGCTGTCCTCCGGATGGATTTGCAGCTGACGGTCAGCTCTGGGGAAATCCTCTCTATAGGTGGGAATATCACAGGGAGACGGAGTTTGCATGGTGGATAAAGCGACTTTCTCACTGCTTTGAGCTGTGTGATGTGGTAAGGATAGACCATTTCCGTGGCTTTGATGAATACTACTCCATACCATACGGCAGCAAAACAGCAGCCACAGGCAAGTGGAAAAAGGGCCCTGGCATAGAGTTGTTCAGGGCAGTTGAAAAGGCTATCGGCAAAAGAGAAGTAATAGCTGAGGATCTGGGATTTGTTACAGACACTGTAAAGGAACTTGTACGTGACAGCGGATTTCCAAATATGAAAGTATTGGAGTTTGCCTTTGATTCACGTGATACAGGCAGTCCCGGTGATTATCTTCCTCACAACTACACGGAGAATTGCGTAGCATATACCGGTACACATGATAACCAAACGATTGTATCATGGTATGATACGATTTCCGATGAGGAAAAAGCCATGGCACGTGAATATCTCTGTGATGAATACACGCCCGATGGCAAGCTTTACCTGTCGTTCATAAGCCTTATCATGAGGAGCAGGGCCAATGTGTGCATAATACCAATGCAGGATTGGCTCGGACTTGATGACAAGAGCCGCATGAACAAGCCATCAACAGTGGGCTGCAACTGGAAGTGGATACTTTCTCCCTCTGCACTTACAGCGGAACTTTCAAAAGAAATCCTCCGAACAACTGAGATGTACGGAAGAAAAAATAACGCTTGAAATCAGTGAATACTTGTAGTATAATAAAACGAGAACGGGAAGGAATTATATATTATGAGAAAATTTGAATACACCATCAAGGACGAACTTGGCATTCACGCAAGACCTGCCGGACTGCTTGTAAAGGCAGTAAAGGCTCTTGACAGCGAGGTATCTATCACAAAAGGAGAAAAGACTGTATCCTGTGCAAAGCTTATGGCAGTGATGGGTCTTGGCGTAAAGCAGGGTGATACTGTTACGATAACAGTAAACGGAGGAGACGAGGCAGCTTCAGAATCTGCTGTAAAGGATTTTCTGACGGCAAACCTCTGATGGAGGTGCTTTTATGGAAAGATATCAGGGAAAAGGTGTATACGGAGCAGTTGCCTATGGCAGGATATCGGTTTTTAAAAGGCAGGATATACAGGTAAAGCGTGAGCGTACAGACGATCCTGCGGCAGAACTGGTGAGACTTGAAGCCGCAAAAGCGATTGCTGCCGATCAGCTGCGTGAGATATACGAAAAGGCTCTAAAGGAGATCGGGGAGACTAATGCTCAGATCTTTGAAATACACATGATGATGATCGAGGATGAGGACTACAATGAAGCTATAGTTGAAATGATAAATAGTCAGCAAGTAAACGCTGAATATGCAGTTGCAGTCACAGGTGACAACTTTGCTGAGATGTTCTCCTCTATGGACGACAGCTATATGCAGGCAAGATCCGCCGATGTGAAGGACATATCAAACAGGATAATTGCCTGTCTTGCAGGAGCAGGAACAGACGTAAAAAGCAGCGATGAGAAGGTTGTAATCTGTGTCGACGACCTTGCTCCAAGTGAGACAGTCTCCCTTGACAAGGAAAAGGTGCTTGCGTTTGTAACTGCCAACGGTTCGTCAAATTCCCACACTGCTATACTTGCAAGGAATATGAATATACCTGCGATAATCGGTCTTGGCGAGGAGTTTCTCGGAAGGATACACGACGGAGATATGGCGGTAGTCAATGGCTTCACGGGAGAGTTCCTACTCAATCCCGACGAGAAAACTGTAATTGCTGTCGAGAAGAAGCGTGCTGAAGAGCAGGAAAAGCGTGAGCTTCTCCAGAAGCTTAAAGGTAAAGAGAATGTAACTATTGACGGCAGAAGGATAAATATTTTCGCAAATATAGGAAGTCTTGAAAATATCGGAGCTGTTCTTCTTAACGACGCAGGCGGCATAGGTCTTTTCCGCAGTGAGTTTATATATCTTGAGAGCAGTGATTATCCTACCGAGGAGGAGCAGTTCAGGATATATAAGCGTGTTCTTGAGAGCATGGCAGGTAAGAAAGTCATCATACGCACTCTTGACATAGGCGCAGATAAGCAGTGCAGCTATTTCGGACTCAAAAAAGAGGACAATCCTGCACTGGGACTGAGAGCGATAAGGCTCTGTCTTTCACGTCCGGAGATATTTGAAACTCAGCTAAGAGCACTCTACAGAGCGTCGTTATATGGGAATCTTGGAATAATGTTTCCCATGATAACGAGTGTGTCTGAGGTCGAGGAGATACTGAAGCGTTGTGATAGTGTAAAAGCTGAGCTTTCTGCCTGCGGAATAGAATATTCAGATAATGTTGAGCTTGGTATAATGATAGAGACTCCGGCGGCAGCCATAATAAGCGATCTTCTTGCACCGTTGGTAGACTTTTTCAGCATAGGCACAAACGACCTTATTCAGTATACCCTTGCCTGCGACAGGCAGAATCCCGACGTTGAGCAGTTTTGCAGCACGCACCATGAGGCTGTATTGCGGCTCATAGAGATGTCAGCTGAAAACGCTCACAAGTACGGCTCATGGATAGGCATATGCGGCGAGCTTGCTGCTGATACATCTCTTACGGAGACTTTCTTAAGGATGGGTATAGATGAGCTTTCCGTATCGCCGTCATTTGTACTCAAAGTACGTGACGCTGTACGAAATACAAATCTTTCAGGAGGAAAAACGTAATGGTTCATATTCTTCTTATAGTGATATATATATCATTTATTAGTCTTGGTCTGCCTGATGGACTTTTAGGTTCAGCATGGCCGGTTATGTATCAGGAGCTTCAGGTTCCCATGTCATATGCTGGTGTGGTAAGCATGATAATCTCGGGCTGTACCATAGTATCCGCACTTATGAGTGAGCGGCTTGTGAAAAAGCTGGGCACCGGCGGAGTTACAGCACTCAGCGTTGCGGCAACGGCAGCAGCACTTTTTGGATTCTCTATAAGCAAGTCATTCTGGCAGATATGTCTATGGGCGATTCCATACGGACTGGGCGCAGGCAGTGTAGACGCCGCCCTAAATAATTATGTAGCAGTCCATTACAAGAGCCGACATATGAGTTGGCTGCATTGTTTCTGGGGAGTTGGCTGCACCTGCGGACCGTATGTGATGTCATACTTTCTGGTTGGCGGACAGCACTGGAGCAGGGGATATAATGCAATATTTATCTTGCAGGCAGTGCTTACAGGAATACTTGTGCTGTCGCTGCCGCTTTGGAAGAAAAAGTCTGAAGGCTCCGGAGCAGTTCCTTTTGCTGAGACTGAACCTCTGGGCATAAAAAAGACTATAGCTATCCCCGGAGCTAAGGATATGATGATATCTTTTCTCTGCTACTGCGCCATAGAGCAGACCACGGGACTGTGGGCGGTAAGTTATATAGTAGGTGAAAAGGGTGTATCAGCTGAAGAGGCAGCTGGCTGGGGCGCTATGTTCTTTCTGGGAGTAACTGTGGGAAGATTCATAAGCGGCTTTATAACAGAAAAGTTCAGCGATACTCAGATGGTGAGGATAGGAATAGTCATTATAGCTGCCGGAATAGCAGTTCTGTTTATGCCGCTTGGAAATACAGGTGCCTTATCTGGTCTTGTGCTGATAGGACTTGGCTGTGCGCCCGTATATCCTTGTCTTATCCATTCCACGCCTATAAGATTTGGGGCTGAGAAATCACAGGCGGTTATCGGCATACAGATGGCAAGTGCATACGTCGGCTCAACTCTGATGCCGCCGATTTTCGGCTTTTTAGCAGATAATATAGGTCTTTGGCTGCTTCCGGTGTACATAGGAGTGCTTCTTGTGCTCATGTTCTGCTTTTCAGAACGGCTCAACAGAGTTTGCAGGCAGTAAATAGTTGTTTTTTGTAAAAAAGCTCTTGACAAATCACTGTTAAAATGATATAATCCAGTTATACCAATGATAAATGCCCCGACGGAGATAAGTAGCCTTGGATTTCGCTCACAGTGAGTATGGGATAGTGCGAACCATACAGTAGAGCCTTTGTGAATAACACTCCCGAGCAGCAATCTGAAAGCTTATGTTAGTAGGTGCGACGTTGCCGTGCGTTAAACGGAACGCTTATATTCGTAAGCGATAGAGTGACTGTGCTGCTGCACAGTAATTCAGGTGGCACCACGGGTTTATAGATCTCGTCCTGATGTTTTTCGTCCGGACGGGATTTTTTATTTTGTCCTGGCATAACTTATTTATGAAAGGAATTGTTATCATGAAGCACATCGACATCAAAAACATCTTCGCCGATAGGTCCTATATCGGTCAGACTGTTACAGTTTGCGGCTGGGTTAGAACATCCAGAAATTCAAAGACCATGGCATTTATTGCCCTTAACGACGGCACATCACTTAACCATATGCAGATCGTTATCGACAAATCCCAGGATATCTCATTTGAAGATGCTCTGCCTACAGGCACATCTATCAAGGTGGTAGGTATTGTAGTTGAAGATCAGCACGGCTCCGTTGAGATAAACGCTCAGACGATATCTGTTATAGGCGCATGTGCTCCGGAGTATCCGCTACAGAAAAAGCGTCACTCTCTTGAATTTCTCCGTACAATGCCTCACCTCAGAGGCAGAACAAATACATTCAACGCTGTTCTCCGTGTGCGTTCTATTATGGCAGAGGCTCTCCATCAATACTTCCAGGACAGAAATTTCATATATGTAAATACTCCGCTTATAACTGGCAGTGACTGTGAGGGTGCAGGTGAGATGTTTCAGGTAACTACCATCGGCTACTCTACCGAATACAAGAATGAAGAGGAATACTATGCCGACGACTTCTTCGGAAGAAGGGCTGGGCTGAGTGTTTCCGGTCAGCTTGAGGGAGAAGTTGCTGCTATGGCTATGGGCAAGATCTACACCTTTGGTCCAAGTTTTCGTGCTGAGAACAGCAATACTCCAAAGCATCTGGCTGAATTCTGGCATGTTGAACCGGAGATCGCCTTTGCTGAGCTGCCCGAGGTAATTGAAGAAGCTGAGAGCATGATAAAGTATGTTATCCGTACAGTCCTTGATAAGTGCCCCGAGGAGATGAAATTCTTCGATACACACTTTGAAAAGGGTCTTATAGCACGTCTTGAGGAGCTTATCTCCAACGACTTTGGCATTTGCGACTACACCGAGGCTATACGTTTGCTGAAGGAATCCGGAGAGGACTTCCAGTATCCTGTAGAATGGGGCTGCGATCTTCAGACTGAGCACGAGAGATATATATCCGAAAAGGTGTTCAAGAAGGCTGTATTTGTTACAAACTACCCAAAGGAGATAAAGTCCTTCTATATGAAGCAGAATCCAGACGGAAAGACTGTTGCAGCAGTAGACCTGCTTGTTCCGGGAGTTGGCGAAATAATTGGCGGCAGTGAGCGTGAGGCTGACTACGATAAGCTCGTTGCCGCTATGGAGGAGAGAGGCATGAATCTTGATCTCTATAAGGATTACCTCGACCTGAGAAGATTCGGTTCGGTACCTCATGGTGGTTTCGGTCTTGGATTTGAACGTCTTATCATGTATGTAACAGGCGTTTCAAATATCCGTGACGTTATCCTTTACCCTAGAACCGTAGGCAGCATCAGATAATCAAACCTATCGAGAAAGGATGAATATTATGTCAAGATCACTTTTTATTCCGGAAGGCTATAAACCAAAGCTCACGATTCGTCAGACGCAGCATGCTATCAAATATATTAAGGATATTTTCCAGCAGGCACTGTCATTCGGACTCGTACTTGATCGAGTTACAGCTCCGCTTATTGTTCAGAAAGGAAACGGTATAAATGATGACCTCAATGGCGTTGAGCGTAAGGTAGATTTCTCTATCAAGGAAATGGATATTGAAGCTGAAGTTGTTCAGTCCCTTGCTAAGTGGAAACGCATGGCACTTTACCGATTTGGTTATCAGCCGGGCGAGGGTATCTACACTGATATGAACGCTATCCGCCGTGACGACAATGTCGACAACATTCACTCCATATTTGTTGACCAGTGGGATTGGGAAAAAGTTATCACCGAAGAGCAGAGAAATATTGAGACTCTCAAGGAGACTGTAAAAGCTATTGTAAAGGCAGTTGCAGCTGCTAAGCGTAAAGTAAGTATCAGATATCCTCAGCTCACAAGCACTATATGCGAAACACCATATTTTATCACATCTCAGGAGTTGGAGGACAGATATCCCGACAAAACTCCAAAGGAACGTGAATCCATTATCGCAAAGGAGCACAAGACTGTTTTTGTTATGCAGATTGGCTGCAAGCTCAGAAGCGGAGAAAAGCATGACGGACGTGCTCCTGATTACGACGACTGGTCGCTGAATGGTGATTTGCTTTTCTGGAACGATACTCTTGGAATGGCATTGGAGATATCCTCTATGGGCATTCGTGTAGATAGCCAGTCACTCCAGAGCCAGCTTGCTGAGTGCGACGCTCTCGACAGAAATAAGTTCCCATACCACAAGATGATAACAGACGGCACACTTCCCCTTACTATCGGCGGCGGCATTGGTCAGTCAAGACTTTGTATGCTTCTGCTGGAAAAGGCTCATATCGGCGAGGTGCAGTCATCTGTATGGCCAGCTGATATGGTGCAGGAGTGTAGTGAGAATGGAATAACACTTCTCTGATGATTGACAAGTGAAATACAGTGTGCTATAATAGTGTAACATCCCGTCCGTACTTTAGGACGTTAACAAAATAACATAGTAAAACCAAGGAGAATGATTTCAATGAACATATTTAGTTTAAAGAGAATTCTTGCAGTTCTTTCAGCAGCTGTAGTAGCTGGGTCTTTTACAGCTTGCGGAGAAAGCGGGGATGAGACTGCCGATGGCGACGCTAAATTCGTAGTTGGCTTCGACGCTGAATTTCCGCCTTATGGTTATCAGGACGAAAACGGCGAGTATGTGGGCTTTGACCTTGATCTTGCTGCAGAGGTATGCAAGAGAAACGACTGGGAGCTTGTAAAGCAGCCAATTGATTGGAATGCAAAGGATATGGAACTTAACTCCGGTACTATCGACTGCATATGGAATGGTTTCACAATGACAGGCAGAGAGTCTGAATATGCATGGACTGACCCATATGTAGACAACAGTCAAGTATTCGTTGTAAAGGCTGACAGCGGCATCACTGATTTTGCAGGTCTTGCCGACAAGGGGGTTGCAGTCCAGACTGATTCCTCCGCAGAAGATGCTCTGGAAACTGAGAAAAATGCCGACCTTAAGGCCTCATTCAAGGAGCTTGTAGTAGTAAGTGACTATAACACAGCATTTATGAATCTTGACTCCGGCGCTGTTGATGCAGTAGCTATGGATATTGGCGTTGCAAATTACCAGATTGAATCAAGAGGCGACGGATATGTAATGTTAGATCAGATCCTCTCTGAGGAGCAGTATGCCGTAGGCTTTGCTCTTGACAATACAGAACTTCGTGATAAGGTACAGACAACTCTTAACGAAATGAAGGCAGACGGCACATTTGAAAAGATCGCCGAGGAATGGGGACTGAGCGATTCTATCATCAAGTAAAATGTATGGAGGATAATTGCCATGTCATTTCTTGATATTGTAGCGCAGCTTGGTGACAGTATGCTCAATTCTCTGTGGATATTTCTGCTCACCATACTGTTTTCGATTCCACTGGGACTTATAATATGTATAGCAAGAATGTATGCATGGAAACCTGTGCAGTGGATAATGAAGCTATACATATCTGTTGTACGAGGTACGCCTCTCATGCTTCAGCTTCTTGTAATATACTTCGGACCTTTTTTTCTGTTTGGCATGAAGCTTACAACCGAATATAGGTTCTGGGCGGTAATAATTGCATTTTCCCTTAACTATGCAGCATATTTTGCCGAGATATTCCGCAGCGGCATACAGTCGATACCTGTAGGACAGCACGAGGCGTCCTATATACTTGGCTATAGCAAGGTTCAGAAGTTTATCCGTATAATCACACCCCAGATGTTCAAGCGTATACTTCCGGCTGTGACTAATGAGTGTATAACTCTTGTAAAAGATACGTCACTTGCATTTGCCATCTCATATATTGAGCTTTTCACTGAAGCTTCAATGATAGCAGCATCTGAAACGTCAATGCTGCCCTATCTTGTTGCAGCAATTTTCTACTATGTGATGAATCTGGTTGTAGCAGGCATAATGTCACTCATTGAAAAGCGCATGAATTACTACAGGATATAGGAGGAGCAGCATGAATTATCTGAAAGTTAGTCATCTCAAAAAGAACTTTGAAAATACTGATGTGCTCCACGACATAACCTTTTCTGTAAAGGAGGGCGAGGTAGTCTCTATAATTGGACCATCTGGCTCGGGGAAGTCAACACTGCTCAGGTGCTGTACATTCCTTGAAACAGTCTCCGGAGGAGACATTGATTATATGGGAAGGTCTGCCGTATATACCGGTGAAAACGGAAAGTCTGTCTACGCCCACAAGAGTGAATTCAAGGAGATAAGAAAATATTTCGGACTTGTATTCCAGAATTTCAATCTCTTTCCGCACTACACTGTGCTGAAGAATATAATCGAGCCTCAGCGGCTTGTCCTAAAGAAAACAAAAGCTGAAGCGGAAAAGAAAGCTATGGAGTTGCTTAAAAAGGTAGGTCTGGAACAGAAGGCAAATGCTTATCCTTGCGAGCTTTCCGGTGGACAGCAGCAGCGTGTTGCGATAGTACGTGCTCTCGCGATGGAGCCTAAAATACTCTTTTTTGATGAACCAACATCAGCTCTCGATCCTGAGCTTACGGGGGAGATACTCGAAGTAATAAGACTCCTTGCGGAGGATAAGATGACTATGGTCATAGTAACTCACGAGATGAGTTTTGCCAAGGCTATTTCCGACAGGGTAATATTTATGGCAGATGGTTATATCGTTGAGGAGGGAACTCCTCAAAAGGTCTTTGATTCACCCAAAAAGGAGCGAACAAGACAGTTTCTTGCTCATTATAATTAAGTACAGCCTGAGAAGAATATTATTCTTCTCAGGCACTGTCTGTCCAAAAACCCCGATTTCGTTGTCTGAAATCGGGGTTAAAATTTCAATCAAAGAACAATCAAGCAG
>CALXBL010000045.1 GCA_944386525.1 uncultured Ruminococcus sp.
CCTGACGGGGTTTTGCCCTTTGGCGGAGTTTTGGGATCTGTTCCGCCGTACTCGCTGAGAATATCTTCTACTGAAACCTTCTTATCTGCCATGCTTTGAAATTAACACTCCTTAGCCGTCAACCCTTACACTGCCGCTGACGGACTGCTTCATAAATAAAAATTCCTGCTGCCACAGACGCATTGAGGGAATTTACCTTTCCCATCATAGGCAATCTGAGCATTGCATCGCAAGTCTCTCCTACAAGACGTCCTATACCAAAGCCCTCGGAACCTATCACGAAGGCCGTACCTGATGTGAAATCTGAATCTGTATAATTACTGCCGGAGGCATCGGTTCCGTATATCCACACACCGTTCTCCTTCAGCTTTTCCATAGCCATAACAAGATTTGAAACTCTCGCCACACGCATATAGCTTGCAGCTCCTGCCGAAGTCTTACCTACTGTCAGATTGAGTGACGCACTTCTTCTCTTTGGGATTATTATGCCGTGAACTCCGGCTGCCTCGGCTGTACGGATTATTGCACCAAGGTTGTGAGGATCCTGTATCTCATCGCATATGACGATAAGGGGCGGTTCACCTTTTTGGGCTGCTGCGCCGAGTATCTCCTCGATGGAAACATATGTTCCGCATGAGCCGGAGGCTGCTGCGCCCTGATGATTTGCATTGCCTGTCATCTGTGAGAGTTTCTGCTCCGACACAATCTTCACCGGAATGCCTTTTTCCTTTGCAAGCTCTGCTATCTGTCTGAGGACTCCGCCGTTTCCGCTTAGATATACCGTATCCGGCAGATTGTCACTTTTAAGCGCCTCCATTACAGGATTCCTTCCTGCAAGCAGCTGTTCTGATTCCTGTAATGCAGCATCTCTGCTGCGCACACTGCGTCTGTTCTGACTCATGCTTTCATCCTCCCGACAAATTAAAAAAGAAGCCGCAGCCTGCTCAAAAAGCATAGAACTGCGACTTTAATTATAACATGATTAAGCGAAAAGTACAAGCCTTTTTTCACGTTTTCACAAACTTTTCGGAATGTGTGAATTTAACTGCCGTCTTTGCGTATTCCTTTGTGCATTCTCTTTCACCTCATGAGCACTGCGCACACAGCAATGGCAGTTATAATGGCAGCAGCTGCGAGTGCTGACACAATTTTCCTCCATGGTAAACGCCGTCCTGAAGGCTGTATCTCCTCCAGTATCATTCTGGCAGCAGCCTCTGCAAGTTCCGGTGGAAGCTGCGTAACTCCGGGTCTTAGATAGAACACTGCCTTTTCAAAATAATCTCCACCCGGATGCTTTACCTCGATTATCTTTTTATGCACGCCTTTCACCATAGCACATTTTTCTCCTTCCTGGAATTTTGTTATACAGGAAGTATGTGCCTTTTTTTTCGGGATAATCAAAGCTTTTTATTGTTTCAACACGCTTGGGTTGAAAAGTCGAAAAATCCTGTTGAAAACTCTGTGGAAAAGTGGAAAACCTCGTTTTTTAGAAAGTTTTGTCATTGTGGAATTTTTTTATTCACATCTTCACGTCAACATAATTTTATAAATCATATTTTTCATCTGTACAAGTGCGGAACGGCGACGCCGGTATGCCGTTTACTCCGAAAAGGGAATACTCCGGATAATTCTTCCATGCATATCTTACTCTTGCCGGTTTTTCGAGCCGTTCAGCCGTAAGTTTCACGGAATTTCCGCATATCTCCGCCTTTGCCGGAACATATCCGCCGTCCTCAGCCGCCAGCTCAAAGCCTTCTCCTGCTCCTCGCAGCTCCATACCGTCTTCTGCATGGTCGAAGTAAACTATGAGAGTATTTCCCTCAACTGCAAAATCACGGTATACAGGACCAAACGCAGCCTTTTCACTGCCGCCATACACAAGAGCCTCAGCCTGAGCCGCAAGCCGTTCACCTACAGGCTTTTTATCTGTCGGGTGGATATTTGCAAACTCTCCGCAGTCAAGTATAACGTTTATGCCGGTGTTTTTTACAGTTTGATAAACGTCCATCTGAGCCTCACGGATAGGGCACCAATTCTTCGCCTCCACAGCGTCCTCATAGCAGAATGCTGGCAGCTGGTGGAGTATAAACGGCAGGGTCTTGTCCCCGAAATCATGCCGCCATCTTCTTATCATTGCGGTAAGGAGCGTATAGTAAGTCTCCGGACGTATGTCGTCATTTTCGCCCTGATAATACCAGAATCCACGAATCGTATACGGAGTCACACGCCTTAGCATAGTCTCGTATGTTCCGCCGGGACGAAATGGACTTTTTATGTTCATAGGACCCGGATAGCGATTCTCACCGCATCTTGCAATAACCTCGTCCCACTTGATGCATGGCATTTCCTGATAACACTTCTGCATACGCTTTTCCCATGCAGTATGGTATTCCATATATTCGTCGTACTCTCTTATCATCTCGTCACGAGTCTTGCCATCTGTGCCTTTTGCATAGTCGTCGAGATATGGTTTGAGCGAAAGGTGCTCTCTCAGGTCGCACTCCGGCACCCAGCAGCTTGCAGATGTACCGCCCAGGTTACAGCCGATAATGCCCACTGTAATACCCAGCTTCTCCGAAAGCACCTTCGCCGCATGATACGCCACGGCTGACCACTCTGCTGCGTTCTCCTCCGATGCATACTTCCAGCCGTTGGTGCGTTCGATCTTTTCGTAGTTTTCATCCACGAACGTATTTCGGAATACGTTGTAGCAACGCACGTTTACACTGTCTGAGCACTTCAATTCCCCAGCTCCGCCATTTGAATTCACAAGGAAGAACTCCATATTCGACTGTCCGCCAGCCAGCCACACTTCTCCTGTTACCACGTCGGTGAACTCCTGATGTGAGCCATCGCCGTCAACTGTCATTGTAAGCTTGAGTCCGCCCTTCATCGCCGGAAGATACGTTTTCCAAGTGCCGTCCGGATTTACAGTGCACTCTTCCGCTACCTGAAGCTCCGGCACAGACACCCTTACTCTTTCGCCTGCTGTACCCATTCCGAATACAGCAACTCTCTTGTCCCGCTGTAAAACCATGTGACTGCTGAATACTGCTGCAGTTAAAGCCATGTTATTTTCCTGCCTTTCCTCAATAAAGTATATTAACCTCATTATACCATAGCTGCCGATTTTCGTCAATTCAAGCCGGGTGAATTTTAACCCGTATATCTGATTTTATAGCCATATTCCCTTGACATTATTATATGAGGGTGTTATAATAAGGAGAGTATTTTTTCAGTTCCGTATAATAGTGTAAAATCTTGAAAGACTAACTTAAAAAGATATTTCACAAAGGAGCAAGAATACAATGGAAGAATACAAAAGAAACATCAACGCCTCTGACGAAAACTCCTGCGACAACTCCCAGGAACAGCTCAATGAGGCGGATATCATAGAGCAAACTGGCAGCGTGCGTCCCCAGAATGCAAAGCACCTTATCCACTGTCTGAATATCATCGGACAGATCGAGGGGCACGACGTATTGCCATCTCAGACTAAAACTACAAAATATGAACATATTTTACCGGCTCTCGTTGCCGTCGAGCAGGACAGGAGCATCGAGGGCCTGCTCATACTGCTGAACACTGTGGGAGGCGATATTGAAGCAGGACTTGCTATCGCTGAAATGATAGCAGGCATGAAGATACCCACTGTATCCCTCGTTGCCGGCGGCGGTCACTCCATTGGCGTACCTCTTGCTGTAAGCGCAAAGCACTCAATGATAGTTCCATCAGCTTCCATGACACTACACCCGGTGCGTACAACCGGTACTGTTCTGGGTGTGCCCCAAAGCCTTGATTACCTCTACGACATAGAAAAGCGCATAACAAGCTTTATCTCTGAACACAGCCGTATACCCGTGGAAAAGCTCATATCCCTTATGCACAACACCCAGTCGCTCACCACTGATCTGGGTACAGTCGTAACAGGAAAAGAAGCTGAGAATATCGGACTCATCGACGAAACAGGTACTCTCAGCGACGCCCTAAGCCGGCTTTATGATATGATAGAGCATTCACCAATGCGCTATCCCGATTAACAAAAATATGCTCGGCTCACAAGCAGAAAGGACAACTCGTGGCTAAAAAGAAAAACGAACCAAATCCTATACCGGATATTGATACCGCAAAAGAGATCGGAGACAAGGCACTCCGCAAGCTTAAAAAACGCGGTCTTGTAAAACAAACTGAGGACGATGACGATAGTCCGGATAAGTTCCGGGCTGCCGTTCTCTTTGTGATTATGATATTATTCATCCTCCTCGTCTTTGTTGAAGGCACCGCCGGCTGGAACCTTATCCACAGGATAATCAGAGGTTTCTTCGGCGTAACGTGTCTTCTGGTGCCCATACTCATAGGAATGGCTGCATGGCGTGCCGACTCTGACAGCGAGGACGTTATTCAGGCAACACCTAAGTGGAATATTCTTATCACAATAATAATTTCCGGCGCCGTTCAGATACTATTTACCGGAGATACCGGCGAGACAAATTTTATCGAATACATAAAATTTCTGTACGAAGAAGGAATCGACAATACCTTCGGCAGCGGCGGTGTGATCAGTGCTATCCTTGCCTATCCACTGCTGACCTTCCTCGGTACTACGGGTGCACGTATCGTCATCGTGCTCATGCTGCTGGTGCTTATGTTCTGGGTGTCTAAGAAAAGTCCAAGAGATCTTATCTATATGATGACCCACCCCTTCGACAACACCGAATCGGACGGCGATACTGAAGATGACGACGATTTTACTATGCCCGAAAGCTTCGCCGCAGAGGAATTCCCCGACGAAGAACCGGAAATTGAAAATATCCCGCAGCGTTCATTTGCACAGAAGCTGAAAAGTTTCTTTTTCCCAGGTGATTCCGCAGACAATGAGGACGATACCGGAGTGAATCCTGAAAAGCTCATGCCAAGAAGCTACAAGGCACCGGAGTATACCGAAGAATATGAGCCTGAGGAGTATCCTGTAAATGATGATTACGGAAACGACTATCAGGAAAATCCCGCTGCTGCACCTGAGCCGGCGAATCAGAACCAGGAATTCATAGCTGTAGACAATGTGATACAGGATACATACAATCCGAATACTGCTCCGCCTGCCGGTATAAATTCAAGTCCCGACTCACCATATGGTATGCCGTCAGATGATGAGACACAGCCGGAAAATACTCCAAAGAAAAAAGTCAATGCAGTGTATAAGCTGCCTCCTATGAGCTTCCTCAAAAAGGGAACTATACTCACAAATACCCAGCAAACACGTGACGAAATGTCCGAAAAAGCGTCTATTCTTGTAAATACGCTCAAAAGCTTCGGCGTTGAGGTGCGCATATCCGGAATATATCCGGGTCCGTCTGTAACACGCTACGAAATACAGCCTGCTGCCGGAGTTAAGGTTTCAAAGATAACAAATCTTGCTAACGACATCGCTATGAACCTTGCCTCAGGCAACGTCCGTATAGAAGCGCCTATCCCCGGCAAGCCGGCTATAGGCATAGAAGTACCGAACACCACCAAGGATACCGTCGCTCTGCGTGATATTCTCGAAGGCGACGCCTTTAAAAATTCCAGAAGCAAGCTTACATTTGCTGTTGGCAAGGATATCGCCGGCAGCGCTATAGTAGGCGATATCGCTAAAATGCCCCACATGATAATTGCCGGAGCTACTGGTTCAGGTAAGTCGGTCTGCACAAATTCAATAATCATGAGCATACTCATGAATGCATCACCCGACGAGGTAAAACTCATACTCATCGACCCAAAGATAGTTGAATTCAGAGTTTACGAGGGTATACCTCATCTGCTTATACCAGTCGTTACCGACCCCAAAAAGGCTGCCGGCGCTCTCAACTGGGCTGTACAGGAGATGCTCCGCAGATATAAGCAGTTCGCCGAACTTGGCGTTCGTGATATATACGACTACAACCAGAAGTCTGCCTCTCCCGGCAGCGAGCTTTCATATATGCCTCAAATAGTTATTGCAATAGATGAGCTTGCTGACCTTATGATGGCTGCCTCAAAAGAAGTTGAAGACTCCATATGCCGTCTGGCTCAGATGGCTCGTGCCGCAGGTATGCATCTTATCATCGCAACTCAGCGGCCTACTACCGATATTATAACAGGTCTTATCAAGGCAAATATCCCAAGCCGTATCGCTCTTTCTGTTATGTCCCAGATAGATTCCCGTACCATCCTTGATATTGGCGGTGCGGAAAAGCTGCTGGGTCACGGCGATATGCTCTATCTGCCCAATGGTATGCCTAAGCCTGTGCGTGTTCAGGGCTGCTACACATCAACGGCTGAGATAGAACAGGTCGTTGATTTTGTAAAGAAACAGGCTCAGAGCGGATATGACGAAAGCATAATCGAGGAGGTTGAACAGAGTATACCCGTTACTAAGGCCGACAAAGCCGCACAGAACGCCGATACCGGCATAGAACCCGGAAATGATGCCGCTCTCATTGAACAGGCTATCGAATACGTTGTACAAGCAGGTCAGGCTTCCACATCCTCACTCCAGCGAAGACTTAAAGTTGGCTATGCAAGAGCTGCACGTATTATGGACGAGCTGGAAAACATGGGTATAATAGGTCCATACGAGGGCGCTAAACCAAGACGTGTTCTGCTCACTCCTCAGCAGCTTGCTGAAAGAAAGATGCGTTCTGCAAATTGATGATCACATGAAAGGAGCATACGTTTATGGACAGATTTCTGCCGGTCACCTATGACGAAATGAAACAGGCAGGGGTCGAGCAGCCGGACTTTATATATGTTTCCGGCGACGCTTATGTTGACCACCCAAGCTTTGGTGCGGCTATCGTAACAAGACTGGTGGAATCTCTGGGGTTCAGCATATGTATGCTTTCTCAGCCCGACTGGCACAGTACAAGAGACTTTATGCGCTTTGGAAAGCCAAGGCTTGCATTTCTTGTATCTGCCGGAAATATAGACTCTATGGTCGCCCACTACACGGCGGCTAAAAAGATAAGAAGCGACGATATGTACTCACCCGGAGGCAAGGCGGGAAAAAGACCAGACCGTGCTGTCACAGTTTACTGCAAAAAAATACGTGAAGCATATCCGGACGCTGTGATCGCAATAGGCGGTCTGGAAGCGTCGCTCCGGAGATTTGCCCACTATGACTACTGGGACGACGCTGTTCATCCGTCGGTGCTCGACTCCTCCGGTGCTGACCTTCTCATGTATGGCATGGGCGAACATCAGATAACCGAGCTGTGTACACGCCTTGGAAATGGTGAGAATATCTCCGATATCAGAGATATTCGTGGTACGTGTTATATGTGCGACCCATCAGAAACTCCGTGGGGAGCTGTGCAATGCCCGGACTTTTCACAAGTGTGCGCCGATAAAAAGGCATACGCTAAAGCTACAAGACAGCAGTACGAACAGCAGGACGAGGTGTATGGCAAAACTGTTATACAGCGTCACGGCAGGAGAATGCTCGTACAGAATCCGCCGGCTCTCTCGCTTACTCAGGAGGAACTGGACAAGGTCTACAGCCTGCCATTTACAAGACGTGTTCACCCAATGTATGATAAGGACGGAGGCGTTCCCGGCATTGCCGAGGTGCAGTTCTCCATAGCTCACAACAGGGGATGCTTCGGCTACTGCAATTTCTGCTCTATAGCTCTCCACCAGGGCAGACGTGTTACCTGCCGCAGCGAGGAATCGGTCATTGAGGAGGCTAAGAAAATCACAGCCATGCCGGAATTTAAGGGCTATATTCACGATGTGGGTGGCCCTACAGCAAACTTCCGCCATCCATCATGCGAAAAGCAGTTGACTGCCGGAATGTGCAAGGGTAAAAAATGCCTTGCGCCAACGCCATGTCCGGCATTGAAAGCCGACCACACGGAATATCTTAATATGCTCCGGAAGCTTCGCTCGCTCCCAAAGGTAAAGCGTGTATTTATCAGAAGCGGTATACGATTCGACTACCTGCTGGAAGATAAGGACAACAGCTTTTTCAAGGAACTCGTTAAGGAACACGTAAGCGGTCAGCTCAAGGTTGCGCCGGAACACTGCAGCAATGCAGTCCTCGACAAAATGGGAAAGCCTCACATTGAGACATACAACCTCTTCCAGAAACGTTTTTATGAGATAACAAAAAGCATAGGTAAGGAACAGTATCTTGTCCCGTATCTGATGTCATCACATCCGGGCAGCACTCTCAAAGAGGCAATAAGTCTTGCCCTTTATCTGCGTGATAATAAAATACACCCGGAACAGGTGCAGGACTTCTACCCCACACCCGGTACTATATCCACCTGTATGTATTATACTGAACTCGACCCATATACAATGGAGCCGGTCTATGTGCCTAAAACTCCAAAGGATAAAGCTATGCAGCGTGCACTGCTTCAGTATTTCAAGCCGCAGAACCGTGAGCTTGTACTGGAGGCTCTCAAACGAGCAGGTCGCTATGACCTTATAGGAACAGCTCCGGGCTGCCTTGTTGCACCCAATGCTAAAAATTCAGGCTCCGGTGAAAAAGGAGAAAGAAATACATGGAAAAAGCGATCCGGAAAAACACAGTCAAAAAGAAATCATCCGGCAGCAGCTCGGGAAAAAACAGCTCAAAAAAGAAATCAAACAAACGGAAAAAGAAAGTCTCAGACGCCAAAGTTCTAACCGGCGGAGCTTTTCTCGTTATAGCCGTGGCATTTCTCTATCGTGCCGGCGGATGCTATGTAGATCTAAACGGCATTCCCGGTGCAGAGCCGGCAGATGATGTCTCCACCACTGATAAGGGAACAGGTCTTACCAACGTCCACTTCCTTGATGTGGGACAAGGCGACTCCATACTTATACGAGGCACGGAAAAAACTATACTCATCGACGGCGGTGAACGGGATCAGGGAGATAACGTCCTCGCCGATCTAAAGGAGCTTGGCGTTGAGACTATAGACTGCATCATCGCAACTCATCCGCACTCAGACCACATAGGAGGTCTTGTTGATGTGCTTGAATATGCTGCCGACTACAACGACCTTGAAATCAAAGATGTCATTATCCCAGATATACCTGAGGAGTATATACCCACAACTGCTGTATATGCCGACTTTCTTGACGGCGTTGAAGCAAACAGTCTTTCAGTTACATTTGCCGAATTTGATATGACTATCAACATCGGAAGCGGTGTGCTGACTATATATCCTCCGCCCACAGGAGAAAATTACAGCTCTCTCAACGACTACTCCGTATGCGCCCACCTTGAATGCGGCGACACCTCTTTCTTCTTTACCGGCGATATGGAACAGCCCGAGGAAGAAGATCTTCTACAAGGCGGATACCTTAAAGGCGTTACCGCTGATGTGCTTAAAGCAGGTCACCACGGCAGCGATACAGCCTCCTCGGAGGAACTGCTCGCTCAGCTTGAGCCTGAGTATGTAGTAATATCATGCGGAGAAGGCAACAGCTATGGTCATCCTCACAAGGAGGCTCTTGCTCGTTTCAAGAAATATACAGACGATATATACCGTACAGATCTGGAAGGTACTATAACCTGTACCACCGATGGCAAAAATCTGGCGTGGAGCATGGAAGGAAACTCATAATGATCTACAGTATTGACAGATTTGAGGGTGATACAGCAGTCATCATCTCAGAAGATAATGGAAATAAGCAGGATATAGAAAGAGCTCTTCTTCCGGCTGAGGCTGGAGAAGGAGCTATCATCCGTGAGGAAAACGGAACGTACACATACGACGCCGAAGCAACGGCTGCTCGCAGGAAATCCTTATTCCAGCGTACAAACAAGCTCAGCAAAAAGTGAGGTCATAATGGATACAGACCATCTTATCATAGGCGGCGGTGCGGCTGGCTGCTTTGCAGCGCTTACTGCTGCAAGCCATGGCGGACGCTGCCTCATAATTGAAAAAAATGAACATATCGGCAGAAAGCTCCGTATAACAGGCAAAGGCAGATGCAATCTTACCAACAACTGTGATGCGTATACCCTGATATCAAAAATTCCAAGAAACGGAAAATTTCTCTACAGCGCATTTTCAAGATGCTCGCCTCAGGACGTTATGGAATATTTTGAAGGTCTGGGAGTACCGCTTAAAACAGAACGGGGAAACCGTGTTTTCCCAGTGAGCGATAATGCTGCTGATATCTGTCAGGCGCTAAAAAATGCCCTAAGAAAAGCTGATGTCCAGATAGTACGTGGCAAAGTCAAAAAACTGCTTCTCCAAAACGGCAGGTGCACCGGCGCTGTTACATCCGATGGCAAAATATATAATGCCAAAAATGTGCTCCTTGCAACAGGCGGCGTTTCATATCCTGTCACCGGCTCTACCGGCGATGGCTATGAATTGGCAAAGGCTGCCGGTCATACTATAATACTGCCGACTCCATCCCTTGTGCCGTTAGTGGTAAAGGAAAATTGGTGCAGTGTTGCCTGCGGACTCACCCTTAAAAATGTAAGGCTGCGTATTTTTGAAAAGAAAAAATGCCGCTTCGATGAACAAGGCGAAGTCATGCTGATGAAATACGGCATATCCGGTCCGCTTACGCTCAGTGCAAGCGCAGTCCTCAAAAATCCGTCAGAGGTGCAGTATACAGGCACGATCGATATGAAACCTGCACTCTCCGAACAACAGCTTGACGCAAGACTGCTCCGGGAGTTTGAGTCGGCTAAGGGCGGTATACTCGGAAATGTTATGCGAAAACTTATGCCCGGTCAGCTTATCGCTCCGGTATGTGAGCTTTGCAGTATCCCTCCGGATATGCGCATTGGCTCTGTGACAAGGGAACACAGAACTCTGCTCATTAAAGCTTTAAAAGCTATGCCTCTTACTATAACAGATACCCGTCCCATAGACGAGGCTATAATAACACGAGGCGGCATATCCGTAAAAGAGATAGACGCCAAAACTATGGAGTCAAAAATTACGCCTGGACTTTTCTTTGCCGGAGAAATAATCGACGCCGACGGCTACACCGGAGGCTTCAATCTTCAGATAGCATTTTCGACCGCATACAGCGCAGGCTTATCCATGGCGCAGGCGGCTGATATATATTAAACTATTAAATCAAAGGAGTCAAAAATGAAAACTACAAACATCGCCATCGATGGCCCCGCCGGTGCAGGCAAAAGCAGTATCGCAAAGGCAATCTCATCTGAATTGGGCTTTATCTATGTTGATACAGGCGCACTATATCGTACTGTCGCCCTCTACGCCCAGGAGCATGACCTCAATACTGACGAGGCTCTTATAAAAAGCCTTGATGATATCGAAATCGACCTGAACTTCATAGGTGGAACCCAGCGTATAACTCTTTGTGACGAGGATGTTACAGACGATATACGTACACCAGAGATATCTATGGGCGCTTCAAGAGTTTCAGCCATTAAGGAAGTGAGAGATTTTCTCTTTGATCTGCAAAAGAAGATGGCTCGTGAGCATAATGTTATTATGGACGGCAGAGATATCGGTACTGTTGTACTGCCCGATGCCGATCTTAAAATATTCCTCACTGCTTCTGCCGATGAGCGTGCAAGCAGACGTTATCTGGAAATGCAGGAAAAGTCTGATTGTCCTACCTTTGAGGAGATAAAGGCTGATATAATAAAGCGTGACTACAATGACTCCCACCGTGCAGTAGCTCCGCTTAAAAAGGCTGATGACGCCGTACTTATCGACACCACCGACATGGGTTTCCATGAGGTTTGTGAAGAGATACTTGACCTTATAAAAGAACGTCTTGATATAGAAGTATAAGGAGTGAATACAATGAGCTTTTATATTGTCTGGTTTTTTTATCATCTGGCTTACTGGTTGGTGAGAATAGTCTTGTTTCCCGTTTACAGTATAAAATTTGAGGGAAGAGAGAATCGCCCAAAAACTCCTTCAGCTATCTTCGCCTCCAACCACCGCAGCTATCTTGATCCGGTACTTGTAGCAATGTCTGCTCCGTATCCATTCGGATATATAGCTAAGGAGTCTCTTTTCAAAACACCAGGTTTCTCACATCTTATCAGATTTATGGGTGCTTTTCCGTCATCGTGGTCAAAAGATCCTGAATACGATGTGATGTCTGAGGCTGTACGCAGACTCAAAAACAGATGCTATATGACCATCTTCCCGGAAGGCACCCGCCATACAGATGGCAAAGTCGGAAAAGGCAAATCCGGTATGTGCGTTCTCTCAGCTAAGAGCGGTGTTCCTATCGTTCCTATCGGAATTATATTTAACTCAAATAATCTCCACTTCCGCAGCAAAATATGCGTCCGTATGGGTAAGCCATTTTATCCGGAGGACTACTGTCTCAATGCTGATTCCAATCCCATACAGATGAAACAAATGAAGGACGACATCATGGCGGAAATCAAAAGACTCGTTGAGGAAGACCCTCCCTTTGAAATAATCCACGACGAACCAAAAAGAAAATCTTCAAGAGAAAAAGCAAAAGAAGCAAGACTTAAAGCAAAAGCTCAGGAAAATTCCAAGGAGAACTGATCATGGCAGAGATAACTGTTGCAAAGTCCGCCGGATTCTGCTTCGGCGTGGACCGTGCAGTCAAAATGACCTACAATGCAATAGATAAATATTCAGCTGTTGCAACACTCGGTCCCATAATACACAATAATAACGTGGTTGACGATATGCTCAGACGAGGCGCTCGCATAATCAACGATGTGTCGGAGCTTAAGCCCGGAGAATGCGCTGTGATCCGCTCACATGGCGTGAGCAAAGATGTCTACGACAGGCTCGAGAAGATGGGCAATCCCTATATTGACGCAACGTGTCCATTTGTTGCAAAGATTCACAAAATCGTTTCAAAACACACCGCCAACGGCGATTTCGTACTCATAGCAGGCGACGAAAATCATCCGGAAGTGGCTGCAATTATGGGACACTGCAGCGGAAACTGCGCCGTATTTGCAGATGATGAAACACTTGTAAACTTTCTAAATACCAAATATGAAAAATTAGGCAAAAGACTTGCAATTGTTGCCCAAACAACGTATAATATATTAGTATGGGAAAAGTGTATTAAAGCTCTACCAAAAGACGATCCGAATATTAAAGTTTATGACACTATCTGTCATGCAACACAGGTGCGGCAGTCCGATGCAGACGAACTTTCTAGGCGGTCAGATCTCATGATAATCGCCGGCGGAAAGCACAGCTCCAACACAGTTAAGCTGTTTGATGTATGCAGAAAGAACTGTAGATCCTATCATATCGAGACATCGGATGAGCTGTATACTCTCGACCTTAGTAATGCCCGAAAAATAGGCATTACCGCCGGAGCGTCCACGCCGGCACATATTATTGAGGAGGTAAAAACCACTATGACTGAAATCATGAATGAGGACAACATGAACTTTGAAGAACTTCTTGATCAGTCCTTCAAGAAAATACATACAGGAGAGAAAGTTAAGGGCACTGTTGTTGCTCTCAACAACAGCGAAGCTATCGTTGAAGTAGGCACTAAGCACACCGGCTACGTTGCACTGAGCGAACTCACTGACGACCCGACACTTACACCGGCTGACGTTGTTAAAGTCGGCGATGAGATCGACCTGATTGTAATCAAGATCAACGACCAGGAAGGCATTGTTATGCTCTCCAAGAAGAAGGTCGATGAGCAGAAGGGCTTTGAGGAAATCATCAAGGCTAAGGAAGAGGAAACTGTTCTGGAAGGTACTGTACAGAGCGTTGTTAAGGGCGGCGTTATCGTTACTTATGCTGGCGTTCGTGTATTTATTCCAGCTTCTCAGAGCGGTCTGCCCAGAAACGCTGAAATGGACGTTCTGCTCAAGACCAAGGTTAAGTTCATCATCCTGGAAGTAAACGAAAACAGACGCCGTGCTGTAGGTTCTATCAAGGCTGTTCAGAAGGCTGAAAGAGACGCTGCTAAGGCTAAGTTCTGGGAAGAAGCTGTTGTTGGCGCAACATACAAGGGCGAAGTTAAGTCCCTGACAAGCTACGGCGCATTCGTTGACCTCGGCGGCATCGACGGTATGGTTCACATCTCTGAACTGTCCTGGAAGCGCATCAAGCACCCGTCTGAGGTTGTTAAGGTTGGCGACTTCATCGAAGTTTATATCAAGGAACTGGATAAGGAAAACAACCGCATCTCTCTGGGCTATAAGAAGACAGAGGACAATCCTTGGGAAAAGTTCAGCGCTGAATACTCTGTTGGCGACGTTATCTCTGTTAAGATCGTTTCCATCACTCCTTTCGGTGCTTTCGCACAGATAATGGACGGCGTTGATGGTCTTATTCATATTTCTCAGCTCGCCAACAAGCGTGTTGACAACGTTAAGGATATCGTTTCTGTTGGAGATGTTGTTAACGTTAAAATCGTTGACATCGACATCGAAAACAAGAGAATCAGCATCTCTATGCGTGCTCTGCTCGAAGACGAGGCAGAAACTGAAGAGGCTGCTGACTCTGATGACGCTGCTGATGAGACTGCTGACGCTAAATAAGCATTATGTAAATTGATTTTTAAGAGCTGCTGCATTTAATGCGGCGGCTCTTTTTTATGCTTAAAGAGAAGGTATATTATGAATGATGGTGCACAATAAAGCCGGACACAATCCATATAATCAAAGTATGATAAAATAAAAAGCACGTATCAAAAATGGAAACAGTTAAAA
>CALXBL010000046.1 GCA_944386525.1 uncultured Ruminococcus sp.
GTCCATGGGCACAGGCAACATTGCAGGTGTTATAGCTGCAATTTACAGAGGAGGTCCGGGAGCTGTTTTCTGGATGTGGATATCTGCCTTTTTTGGTATGATGCTTACCTACAGTGAAAACTTGCTCTCCATGAAGTTCAGGAGAAAAAATCCGGACGGCAGCTTTACAGGAGGAGCTTTTGCATATCTGAGATATGGTCTGGGTTTAGGCTGGCTTGCGGTGGTATATGGAGTGTTATGCATAACGGCGTCATTTGGTATGGGTAATATGACTCAGAGCAGCACAGCGTCTCACGCTATAGAGTCGGCCTTCGGAGTGCCGCCCTTAATAACAGGTATAATTTTAGGAATAGCCTTAGCTTTTGCCGTTCTCGGCGGAGTGAGGAGCATAGGCAATGTTACAAGCGTACTTCTTCCGTTTGCTGCGGCAGGCTATATGTTGCTTGCGGTTATAGTGATAATTATGAACGCTGGGAATATCCCTGAAGCTTTTGGGGATATTTTGAAGGGAGCGTTTGGCTTTGATTCAGCCGTAGGAGGTGCTGCTGGTACAGCAATATCCGCAGGTCTGAGACACGGAGTATTCTCAAACGAGGCAGGTCTTGGGAGCAGTGCCCTTATTCACAGTACGGCTCACGATGATGAGGACGGAACTTTACAGGGAATGTGGAGTATATTCGAGGTGTTTATTGATACGATGGTGTGCTGTACTCTTACAGCTCTTGCGGTGCTCTGTACAGATGTCGAGATAATGCTTGGCACTGGATCGGCAGCGGAGTCGTTTTCACAGGTTTTAGGCAGTGCCTCAGAGCCGGCAGTAGCAGTTATGACTGCATTGTTTGCATTTTGCACAATGCTTGGCTGGTGCTGTTGCGGAGAGATGGCGGTAAGGAGTACCTTTCCGGGAAAAACGCCGGTTACGATATACAGGTGGACATTCTGTATATGTGCAGTTTTTGGTGCAACTGGTACACTTTCTGAGGTATGGGCGCTTTCCGATATCGCAAATGGTCTTATGGCAGTGCCCAATCTGCTGGGGATAATTTTACTTATGAAGTACGTAAAAGCTCCTGCTGCACATAAAAACTGAATTCTGCGGAAAAATATTGTTCATATGTATAAAATGTCTTCATACGCACAAATTTAATAAAGAGTGCTTGACATCATTTTTTCTTTTTTGTATAATTATAAAGTATATATAACGGGAATAGCAGGCACAGAAAGCCTGTATAAAAACTAAAATTGAATAAGGATTAAGGTGCAGTATTTTAAATCTATCAGTATAAGATAATCAGCTTTATTTTTGGGCGGAACATAGACTGTTGCTGATATATTCATTATTATTTTCTCTTTATTCAGAAAAATAGACTATTAAATAAGCAGTGCCGCAGAGGTGCTGCGAATTTGGCATGGAGGTAATTTTTTGGCTTTGACAGAAGGAAAAGATAACAGAGGAGGAAAGGCTCCTCAGAATAGTGGTAAGGTAAATTACAGGAGAAACGTCAGACAGAATAATCGTGTAAGAGCACTTGAAACTCTACAGAACCGTCACGGCGGCAAGACTTACAGCAAAAAGGAAAACAGAAAGAATCCCGTAAAGATAATCCCTCTTGGTGGGCTTAACGAGATCGGCAAGAATATGACAGTATTTGAATGCTGCAATGATATATTCATTCTCGACTGCGGCCTTGCGTTTCCGGATATGGATCTGCCAGGTGTTGATATTGTAATACCGGATTTCACATATGTTGTGGAAAACAAGGAGCGTGTGCGCGGCGTAGTTTTAACGCACGGTCACGAGGACCATATTGGCGGACTTGCATATCTTCTGAAAAAAATTGATGTCCCGATATATGGCACGAGGCTCACACTTGCGCTTGTAAAGGGCAAGCTGGAGGAGCACGGCTTGGCAGACAAGGTGAAGCTCTGCGAGGTTCAGCCCAGAAAGACTGTACACATGGGCTGTATGGCAGTTGAGTTTATAAAGGTAAACCATTCTATTCCCGATGCAGTAGGCATGGCTATCCATACACCGGCAGGTATCATAGTTCATACAGGCGACTTTAAGGTGGATTTCTCACCAGTAGACGGCGAGATAATCGACCTTGCACGCTTCGGCGAGCTTGGCAGCAGAGGCGTTCTTGCTCTTATGGCTGATTCTACCAACGCCGAGAGAGACGGCTTTACACGCTCCGAGAGAACAGTAGGCGGCTCTTTTGAAAAGCTTTTTGAAAGTGCAGTAGGCAAGAGGATAATCATTGCCACATTCTCGTCAAATATACATCGCATACAGCAGATAATCGACAATGCCGTAAGACATAACCGAAAGGTATCTGTATTCGGCAGAAGTATGATACACGTAATGAGTACAGCTCTTGAACTGGGTTACCTCAAAGCACCTGAGGGAACAGTTATTGATATCGACGAAATGAGCCGCTATCCAGATGAGCAGATCGTACTCATAACAACGGGCAGCCAGGGCGAGCCTATGTCGGCGCTTACACGCATGGCTATGAATTCCCACAAGAAGGTGACCATAACTCCCAACGACTTCATCATCATTTCAGCAACGCCTATTCCCGGAAATGAGAAGTATGTTACACGTGTCGTAAACGAGCTTATGAAGAGCGGCGCAGAAGTTGTATACGAGGCAATGTATGAGGTGCATGTATCCGGACACGCCTGCCAGGAGGAACTGAAGCTCATACAGGCGCTCACAAGACCAAAATATTTTATTCCCGTACACGGCGAGTATAAGCACCTTGCAAAGCACGCCCAGATAGCACGTTCAATGGGTATGCCCGAGGAGAATATCATAATAGGCGAAATAGGCAACGTTATCGAAATGGACGATAATTCTATCCGCATAGCATCTCAGGTAACAGCCGGACGAGTTATGGTAGACGGTCTTGGCGTTGGAGATGTGGGTTCTATCGTGCTTCGTGACAGAAAACACCTTGCTCAGGACGGGCTTATCATAGTGGTGATAGGTATAGAAAGAGTAAGCAATACGATAGTTTCCGGTCCGGATATTATTTCACGTGGATTTGTATATGTCCGTGAATCAGAGGCGCTTATGGATGAGGCAAAGCAGGTTCTTATGCGCGTCCTTGATTCATGCAACAGCAATGAGTTAAGAGAATGGGGTACGCTGAAGACAAAGCTTCGTGATGTGTTGTCTGAATATATCTACGGAAAGACTAAACGAAGCCCTATGATACTTCCTATTATCATGGAGGTTTGAATGGGAACTGGAGGATAACATCATGTTAAAAAGAAACCGAGCTGCAGTGATGCTGCTGCTGTCAGTGATGACGCTGCTTAGTGCAGGTATCCCGTTTGTGATAAGTATTGCGGTAAAAGGCTGGAGTCCAGTAACATTGTCGTTTATTCCGGTGCTTTTGTTGGCAGCTGTAACAGTTGCTGTGTGTGTTTTTACTCAGGATGTTTTTTCCTCCGGACAGCTTAGCAGTTACGACATTAAAGAACTTATTTCCATGTCGTTCCAGCGGCTTACAGTTCCGGTGGTGCTTTCCGATGATAACGGCAATATCATATGGTACAATGATAAGTTCTGCATACAGTTCATGAACGGAAGAAGAAAGAAAAAGACCACATTTCAGGAAATCCTCTGCATGAATGTAAATACGCTTATGAATGGTCATGATATGATGCTTGAGCATCAGGGGAAAAGTTACCGTGTTCACAGCGAGACTCATAAGCTCGAGGATACTGTAATGTATGCAGTACAGTTTGTTGAGATAACAGACCAAATGAAACTGCAGAGAGAACTTCGAGAATCAAGACCATGCGTAATGCTTATGGTCATAGACGGCTACGACGACGTTATGCAGTATGCCAAGGAAAGCGAAAAAGCTCAGGTCTCAGCCGAGGTAGAGGTGTTGCTGGAAAGCTTTATGGCAGGCACAAAGGGTATAGTCCGCAAGATAGATAACGATCAGTTCTATGCAGTTATGGAGACAAGATATCTATACGCTGCAATGGACAAGAGATTTCCCATACTCGACGAGGCAAGAAAGATATGTGTGGGCGAAAGAATACGCATAACATTTTCCATAGGCGTGGGCTTTGGTGCAGATTCTCTTGAGGAGAGTGAAAAAATAGCAAGACAGGCTCTTGATATGGCTCTCGGCAGAGGCGGTGATCAGGCAGCTGTAAAAATGGAAAATGGTTTCAACTTTTACGGCGGAGCGTCAAAGGGCGTTGAAAAGCGTTCAAAGGCAATGATACGTTCAATGTCCATGGCTCTCCAGAAGATGATAGAAAGCTCCTCTCATGTATTTGTCATGGGTCATAGATTTGGCGACCTGGATGCAATAGGTTCAGCCTGTGGTATGGCAGGAGCAATATCCCTAATGGGGAAGCAGGCGTCCATAGTTGTACGTCAGCAGAGCTGCCTTGCAGTGAAGCTTATAGAACGCATGAAAACCTGCAGCAATCCACCGAGATTTATTGAGCCTGAACGTGCAATAAACGAGACGGACGAGAATTCACTGCTTATAATAGTAGATACACATAACAAGGATATACTGGAAAGCTTTGAGCTTTACAGGATGGTGAAAAATGTGGTCGTTATCGACCATCACCGGAAGAATGTAAATTACATCGACGACGCAGCGCTGTTTCATCATGAGCCATATGCCTCCTCCGCATCGGAGATGGTAACTGAGCTTATTCAGTATTTTCGCCTTGAGAGAGATCTGCCAGCGCCTTTTGCTGATGCTCTCCTTGCAGGAATAATGCTTGATACAAAGAATTTTGTAATGCGGACAGGCGTAAGGACATTTGAAGCAGCAGCGTATCTTAGACGTGTAGGTGCGGATACTATTGAGGTAAAGTCGCTATTTTCGGATACGATTTCAATGTATCAGCTTCGTTCCCAGATTGTAGCCCATGCGGAAATATTCAAGGGAAATGCGATTTCTGCTGTGAAGATGCAGAACAGCTCAGCAAGACTTCTTGCTGCACAGGCAGCAGATGAGTTGCTCAGCATACAGGGAGTACAGGCATCGTTCGTACTATATCCGGATTGCGGAGGAATAAATATATCAGCTCGTTCCATGGGACAGGTCAATGTGCAGGTACTCATGGAGGCACTTGGCGGCGGCGGTCATCAGACAATGGCGGCAGCACAGCTGCCTGGAGCTACACTTCAGGAGACTAAGGAGAGGCTTCTCCAGGTGCTTGAAGATGCGGCACGACAGAATAATAAATAAAAATTATGAGAAAGGACAGATAAAGATGAAAGTAATTTTCCTACAGGATGTAAAAGGCTCCGGCAAAAAGGGCGAGATAAAGAATGTGGCTGACGGCTATGCACGAAATATGCTGCTGCCTAAGGGACTTGCAGTAGAGGCAAATGCTAAGAATCTTTCCGAGCTGGAGGGCAGGAAGGCATCTGCTGAGCATAAGATCGACGTTGCAAAGCAGGAGGCTAAGGCTATAGCAGATAAAATCGGCGGTCAGAAGGTCGTTGCAAAGGCTAAGGCAGGTGCCGGCGGACGTCTTTTCGGTGCAGTAACTGCTCAGAATATAGCTGACTGCATTTGGGAGCAGTATGGCTGCAAGGTTGATAAGAAGAAGATAACACTTAAAACCGATATAAAGAATTTTGGTACTTATGAGGCAGATGTAAAGCTTTACACAGGTATTTCTGCGAAGGTGACTGTAGAGGTTGTCGAGGGCTGAGACTGCCGTGAATGGGCGGACTATAGGTGTTCGCCCATATTTTTTCCAATATAGATATATGGAGGTGTAATGCATGGCGCAGAACCCATTTGAACAGAGTGAGATGAATGCTGAACTGCCCTTTAGCCTGGAGGCGGAGCAGACTATTCTGGGTGCAGTCCTTATTGAGCCCAGCGTACTGTCGGTAGTGCTGGAAAAAGTAAAGTCTGAGAGCTTCTTCAATGAGCAGCACCGTGCACTTTTCCAGATAATAGTAGCAATGTTCACGTCAGGTGAAAAGGCTGACGTTATCACCGTCCTTAATGCGGCCATGAGGCAGAAGCTGTTTGATACACCGCAGGAGGGCAGAGCATATCTGGCGGCGCTTATAAATATGGTGCCATCAGTTTCAAACATAGAAAGCTACTGTAATATCGTAGCAGAAAAGTATTATCTCAGAAGTCTTGCATTTGCCGCAAGGAGCATTCTCCAGGATATACAAAGCGGCGAGGTTGACGCTCAGGCTCTTCTCGACAGTGCGGAGCAGCGTATATTTGATATAAGACAGGGCAAATCTGCCCAGGGACTTGTAAAGATAGGCGACGCTGTATGCGAGGCATATGACCGTATAGGAAAGATATCAGGTCCCGACAAGGAAAAGTATCTTGGTGCACGAACTGGTTACAAGTATCTTGATACAGTTACATCTGGTCTTAACAAATCAGACCTTATCCTGATAGCGGCACGTCCTGGTATGGGTAAGACATCATTTGCTATAAACATAGCTACAAATGTAGCAAGGCGCGGAGATCGTGAGGTTGCAGTATTCTCATTGGAAATGTCCAGAGAACAGCTTGCTACACGTATGCTGTCAACAGAGGCTCTTGTAGATTCTCACAAGCTGAGAAGCGGATATCTTACAAATGATGACTGGGTGCGTCTTGCAACGAGCGCAGGCGTTTTGAGCGGACTGCCAATGTATTTTGACGATACAGCGGGCGTTACGGTGCAGCAGATAAAGGCAAAGCTCAGACGTATGAAAAATCTGGGACTTGTTGTTATCGACTACCTTCAGCTTATGACATCTACCCTTAAAACGGACAATCGAGTTCTTGTCATTTCCGAAATAACAAGACAGCTGAAGATAATGGCAAAAGAGCTGGATATTCCGGTAATACTCCTCTCCCAGCTTTCGCGAGGACCAGAAAGCCGTAATGATAAGAGACCTATGCTGTCAGATTTGCGTGAATCAGGTTCTATCGAGCAGGACGCAGATATTGTAATGTTCCTCTACAGGGACGCATATTACAACAAGGATAGTGCAACCCCCAATATTTCAGAGTGTATAATAGCAAAAAACCGTCACGGTGAGACTGGTACGGTAAATCTTGTCTGGGACGGTCAGTTTACACGTTTCAGTGATGCGGAGATGCGTGATGAGCAATAAGATTACAGAATCAAGTTTTATAAGTAAGATGCGCAGATTCATAGGCGAAGAGCAGCTCATTCATGAAGGCTCAGCTGTATGCTGTGCATTGTCAGGCGGTGCGGACAGTGTGGCACTTCTTTTTGGAATGCTGGCGGTATGTCGTGAGTATGATGTAAGTGTGACAGCCGTCCATGTAAACCATCACCTCAGAGGCGAGGAAAGTGACCGGGACGAGAAATTCTGCCGGGAGCTTTGCAGAAGGCTTAGAGTACCGCTCCGTGTTTACCAGTGTGATGTAATGGGTTACCGTGAGGAAAATGGCGGCTCGATAGAAACGGCTGCCCGTGAGTGTCGGTATGAGGCTTTCTCACAGGAGGAGGGCTATATTGCCACAGCTCACACAGCCTCCGATAACCTGGAGACGATACTCCAGCGGCTTGCAAGAGGCACCGGACTTCATGGACTTTGCGGAATTCCCGTGAGACGCAGCCGGTTTATACGTCCGCTGCTTTTTGCCTCAAGGCAGGAGATAGAAGAGTTTCTCTCCGAGATAGGCGAGAGCTATATCACCGACAGCTCCAACCTTTCGGATGACTACACACGCAACAGCATAAGGCATAATATAGTTCCTCAGCTGCACAAGCTTAATCCCTCTGTTGAGCGGACAGTATCGTGTATGTGCCGGAGTCTGAGACGTGATGACAACTATTTTGAGGCTGAGGCAGAATCATATTTCTGCCGTCACTTCCGTGAACCGGCGTGTCTGAGGCGGCTCTCTGAGATACCGGGGGCGGTGCGTGTAAGGTGCATGGCAAGACTGTTGGAGCTTCACGGTATATCATATGATGCCAGAATGCTGGAGGATATGGAGTCTCTTGTAGAAAAGGGCGGCAGATGTCATCTTGCAGGTGAGCACGACTGCCTTGTATCGCATGATGAACTCGTTCTCACTTCAAAAGAGGAAAATAGCTTCGAAAATGTGCCCAAAATACCATTTCACCCTGGAATACAGAGCATATATAAGGACTATATTTTTACAAGTAAGTTAATTAGTGATAAAAGTCAGGTGGATGAGCTTATAATTGACAGAAAATTCACAAATTGTTTGCTTGATTATGATAAAATAAAAGGGTGTATTATGCTGCGTGGAAGAATACCGGGCGACCGGATACAGCTTGCAGGCCGCAGTTTTACAACGTCAGTGAAAAAGAGGATACAGGAGGACATTCCGCTTCACAGGAGAAAGACTCTTCATTTTTTAGAGGATGAAGATGGTACCATATATGCAGAAGGTATCGGTATAGCAGACAGGGTTAAGCCCGTTGCCGGAGTTACTGAATGTCTTCTGTGTGTGACTGTGACACAAAAAATGGCGGAAATGTAGAATGAGTACCTCTTGTGAGAGCGAAACAATGGAAAAGGAGTGAATGAATTGACACCAAAAAAGAATCATGGTATTGGTGCGTATCTGCTGATAGCAGCACTGCTTGTGCTGGGTCTTATCTTCATGCTGCCGAATATGGGCAGCAAGACATCTGAGGCTGAATATTCAGAGATACTTTCTTACTTTGACGAGTATGAGGTGAAGGAATATACGCTTGACCTTGGCAGCGGTGAGCTTGTCATGGTGCTGGAGGACGACACCAGACTTTTGTACGAAGTGCCGAATGTAAGTTTGTTTGTGGATGATATAGCGGACTATCGTGAGGCTTACAATGAGAAAAATCCCGATGCTCCGCTTAAAATGGACTATTTCAGAGCAACAGACTCGTCATGGCTGCTGTCGCTTATACCTACACTGCTGATACTTGTAATGGGAGTAGTGCTGTTTGTTGTAATGATGCGTCAGGCGGGTGGAAACAATAAATTCACCACATTTGGAAAAGCGAACATTAGAAATCAGGCAGATACGAGAACTGCAACTTTTAAAGATGTAGCCGGAGCAGACGAGGAAAAGCATGAGCTTGAGGAAATAGTCGACTTCCTGAAACATCCTAAGAAATATGCTGATATCGGCGCACGTATCCCAAAGGGCGTATTGCTTATGGGCCCTCCTGGTACGGGTAAGACTCTCCTTGCGAGAGCGGTTGCAGGTGAGGCAGGCTGTCCATTCTTCTCAATATCCGGTTCAGACTTTGTTGAGATGTTCGTAGGCGTTGGTGCATCCAGAGTACGTGACCTTTTTGAGCAGGCAAAGAAAAACAGTCCGGCTATCATATTTATCGACGAGATCGATGCTGTGGGCAGACACAGAGGTGCAGGACTGGGCGGAGGTCACGATGAACGTGAACAGACTCTCAACCAGCTGCTTGTCGAGATGGACGGCTTTACCGGAAAGGATAATGTTATCGTAATTGCAGCAACCAACCGTCGTGACATTCTTGATCCGGCGCTTCTTCGTCCCGGCAGATTTGACAGACAGATCGTAGTCGGCTATCCTGATGTTGCAGGACGTGAGGCAATATTGAAGGTTCACACAAGGAACAAGCCGCTGGCAGCCGATGTTGAGCTCAACACCATAGCAAAGACGACAGTTGGCTTTACTGGTGCTGATCTTGAGAATCTTGTAAATGAGGCATCGCTCCTTGCGGCAAGAAAGAACAAGAAGGCCATTACAATGGATGAAATACAGGAGGCTACCATCAAGGTAGTAGCCGGACCTGAGAAAAGATCTCACCGTAAGACCGAAAAGGAAAACAGACTTACAGCATATCACGAGGCAGGTCATGCAGTGTGCACATACTACTGTGATCATCAGGATAAGGTGCATCAGGTATCAATTATTCCAAGAGGCATGGCTGGCGGATATACAATGTCGTTGCCTGAAACTGATAAATCCTTTGTCTCGAAGAAGGAGATGGAAGAGGATATCATCACACTTCTTGGCGGACGTGCGGCTGAGTATCTCATACTTGACGATATTTCAACGGGTGCGTCGAATGACATTGAGCGTGCAACGTCTACAGCCCGCAAGATGGTCATGAGATACGGTTTCAGCGAAAAACTTGGACCTATGGTATATGGCAGTGATCAGCATGAGGTGTTCTTAGGTAAGGATATCGGTTCTTCAAGGGATTACTCTGAAAAGGTTGCGGCTGATATTGACGCTGAAGTAAGAAAACTTATCGAGACAGGATATGAAAAGGCTATTGAGATACTCAAGGCGCATGAGGATCAGCTTCATCTGCTTGCGAAATATCTTCTTATCCACGAGAAGATTGACCGTGATGACTTTGAGAAGCTCATGAATGGCGAAATGCCTGAATCAGTATTTCAGGATGAAAAGAATGAGGCTGAGACTGGCGTTATCGCAGATCAGCAGGAGAATTCAGAAAACAATACTTCCGAAAACAATACTACTGAAGACTAACTAATAAAACAGCCCTGCTTGTGTAAAGCAGGGCTGTTTTGTTATATTGCTGGATCATCATCATCAACATATTCATATTCCGGCAAGGGCGGTTCATGGAAACCTTTTTTCAGATCAATAGCAAGCATTATAGATCCTATGAGAATAATTCCGAGGCTTATCCAGATTGATGTTGAAAGACCGAAGAAGATTCCTCGCTCTGAGTCATCATATCTGAATTGCTCAGTAAAGATTCTGATCAAAGGGTATATTAAAAGATAAATATATATTACCCCATGACGATGTTTTCCCTTTGCATAGTATATCTGCATTACACCGGTCAGCAGCAGAAGCAGACCTGCTTCAAGGAGCTGAACCGGAAATAGCTTTATGCCATTGGGAGCGCCAAGAGACTGAGTGAATGCGATGCCGAAGTTCTCCGAGGGGATACCGTAACAGCATCCAGCCATAAAGCAGCCTATACGTCCGAAAGCATGGGCAAGCGGAACACTGGGAGCGATAATGGTGAGGAACAGCATAAGGCTTATTTTGCTTATGCGTGAGAATACTGCGGCTCCGATAAGACCACCGATAAAACCGCCGTAGAAAACAAATCCGCCTTGAAGCAGTCCCAGTACAGTTTCAAGGTTCACGCCGAGGGTTTTGAACATATTTGCAATATTATCCGCCTCTATTATGAGATACAGCAGCTTAGCGCCAAGAAAAGCGCCTATAAGAATGCTTGCAAAAAGCAGTACCATATCCTCAAAGCATACTCCCGAGAAGCGTGAATTACGCAAAGCCAGTAGAATGGCAAAAGTTATACCTACAGTACAGCAGACACCGTAAAGACCTATTGTAAATGGTCCTAATTCTAAGAACGGAAACATAAAAAGACTCCTTATAGAAAACAAATGGGCTGCATATGCAACCCACTTGAAGCAGTTATGATCAGCTTGATCTGATCAAAGCATATTAAATGCAGCGGCACCGCAAGCTGTGCAAAGTACGCATGAAAGAGCAGTAATACCACAGAGTATTATACCTATGATACAAAGCACTAAACCAGCGGTAGCAATGCCTGAGGGCTGAGATTTTCTTGCATTTGCGGCAAGAATAATACCCACGATAGCAAGTATCAGACCAAGAAATGTAGAGTATCCAAACCATGCAAGAATGATGGAGAGAATACCGAAAATTAAAGATACAGTAGCCATATAACATCCTCCTATATTATTATCTGAGTTATTTGTTTGAAATATACAAAAAAACCACACATAAATTATATCAGATAAAATGAATTTTGTCAATATATATATAAAATATATTTGTTGTGTCAGAGGAATGTAGATTTTTGTTTTTGATTTAACTTTCAGAACGTCGATTTATCCACAGCTCGTGGATTATTCTGCTTAGCTTTAAGTATGCGTACGTCGTAGCCAAAAAAATGTTGGTTTACGTATGTTGCGAAAATACGTGAAGTGATACGTTCCTCATACTTGTGAGAGATACCGCTCCAGTCCATATTTGTGCTGATTATAGTGGGAAGACTTCTGTTCATGCGGGTATTTATGATATTGTAGATGGTGGACTGGTAGAAGGGTGTATCGAATTCCGTGCCCAGATCATCGAGGATAAGAAGGTCGCATTCCAGCAGCATGGTGAGAGTGTCGCTGTCGGAGCGGTCACGTCCGAAGTGTTCATTCTCTATCTGTCGTAGAAAGTTTATGACGGAGTCGTAGAGCACGCTAAAACCCTTTCTCAGCACTTCCGAAGCGATTGACAGAGATAGATGGGTCTTGCCAAGACCAGTTCCGCCGAACATGAGTATGCTGGGCGATTCCTTTGAGAAGTTAGCGGCATATTCTCTGCAGAAGTTATAGATCGTCTCCATAGCGGTGTAGCAGTCCTTGCCGCCCTCTGTTTTTTTGCCTTTGTAGTATGAGAGGTCGAATGTATCAAAGCTGCAAAGTTTCACATGAGCGTTTCGGTTAAGCTCATCTGCAGCAATCTTTGCGGCAAGTGTTTTAAGGCAGTCGCAGTATTTACCGCCGACAATACCGGTATCGCTGCAGATGGGGCAGGTATACTCCACATCCAGATAGTTTTCAGGATAGCCGTGGGATTTCAGCAGACTGCGCACCATAAGCTGAGCCTGTTGATTCTGCTGACGCAGAGCCTCAATTCGTTTTGCGGTATCCTCGCCCTGTTGGATAATCTGCATAAGATTGCGGCTTGTCTGAAAGAGCTGACGGTTTATTTCAGCTATTTCCGGAATAAGTGTGTTAATCTCGTCAAAGCGTTCTTCGTTCCGGGTGAGGGCACGGTTGCGCCGTATGCCTATTTCGGAGCGAGCCTTTTCCAGGTGCTCTGGTTTCATGGTAAAAAATCCTTTCTTCAAAAGAATTACTCGTCAATGTTATAGACAAGTGAGCGGTATGCGTCAGCCATAGGGCTTTCAGGTATTTCTTTTTTCTTTTTGTTTCGTGAGGAAGATCTGCTTTTCAGTTCATCGCTATTCTGGGTAAGCTTATCGTAGGTGTCAACGTCCTCACGTGTTTTATAACCTGACTTTGACCAGCTTACAACAATAGATTCCATATATTCCAGCGAGAGCTTACCGGTTTGTTCGTAGGTTTTTTCGTAGGCATATCTCATAAGCTCATCTGTAAGTCCGAGAGCTTTCCATCTGTCGAAGAATTCCTTTTGCTTGGTGGTGGGCGGACGCTTCATATCGAGTGTTCTGACCATAAAGCCATAGTAGCTTCGGTGTTCCTGATCTTTCAGTATCTCCTCATTAATTTGCTGGAGTGTGCATATACCATTATTCCACCAGTTAAAGAGCATTTTTTCTGCATAATTAATAGATGGTTTGTTTATTGAGCGGCAGTATGACATTACAGTAAGAATTATGTCACTCGGCACAGAAAGATACTGATAAAGCCACAGTAGAGAACGCTGCTGCATATGAGTAAGCGGCTCGCCGGTAAGCTGTTCTGCCATGCGAAACAGATCCATAAGTCCATCACTGCGCCTTAGTTCTCCTGCAATTTCACTTGGAGTGAGAGTGACTTCGCTGCTTGAGCGCTGTACAACAGCGATAGTTTGAGGCTGTTCCTCTTTAGGGGGAGCTTCAGTCCTGACAGCAGCTTCGGATGTAGCGTCAGATTCTCTATTTCCGGAGGAGGTGAACAGATCTGTCTGTTCCCAGAACATGACAGCCTCTTCTACAAGCTCCTCGTTAATGGCAAGAGCCTTTGAGATGGAGGCTGTATCTATGGCGGTGCACTGATTTCTGAGCAGATACAGCAGTACCTTTAATTGTGATGGAGTTGCTAATTTAAGGTATTGGTCAACTACAGCTGTAGGCACGCCAAACATTGAACCCCAGCTGTTTGAATTTAGAAGCAGATCCATAAAAACCTCCTTTAAAAATTCGGTCTGCTACTTGACAAATATATCCGGATATGATATACTATATAAAGTAACCTTGCCGGTGTGTCGGAATGGCAGACGAGACGGACTCAAAATCCGTTGTAGGTAACTACGTGTGGGTTCAAGTCCCACCACCGGCACCAGCGTTCTTTCTCAGGAAAGGACGCTTTTTTATTTTATTTGGATAAATTGAATGTATAAATTAAATTCGCCCCACACTTTCGTATGGGGCGAATTTGGCGTGCCTGGAGGGATTCGAACCCCCGACCTACT
>CALXBL010000047.1 GCA_944386525.1 uncultured Ruminococcus sp.
TTCTTTTGTGTTTCAGATTTTATCGTTCATTTCCCGACAGCTTTATTATTATATCATATGCCTGCTGTTTTGTCAAGACGAAATTTAGCGCTTTTTCATTCTGGTTTATGTACAATTTGCACAAACAAATTCTTTCCTGAGTTTTGCCGCAAACAAAAGGGGGGAGACGAACATCTCGTCTCCCCTAATATCAGCAGTTTTTCTGGATTTTACTGAGTAGTGTCTGTGGCGTACACAGAGTCAACTCCCAGATATTCTTCCATAGATATGCCAAGTTCTGTTATTTCCTTTGCGATATCCTTGCCAACATAGCGTATATGCCACGGCTCGTATTTATAGCCTGTAATGGCAGTCTTATCCTCTGCATAGCGGATTATAAAGCCGTACTCTGCGCAGTGTTCCTTGAGCCATTCAGCTTCCGGAGTTTCGCCGAATGCATCATCAATAGTGTTCACGTCGATAGCAAGTCCGGACTGGTGTTCAGAGTGACCAGGTCTTGCGGAAAATGTCTCCGTCATTTCATCTCCGTACATATCAGTATAGTTATTAAAAATAGTAGTCTGAAGCTCATAGCTTCTGTAGCCTGAGCCCAGATAGATATTCAATCCATCGGCTGCTGCTGCAGAGCAAAGCTCATCAAATGCTGTCTTTGTCTCATCGGTAAGATCGCCGGGGTCGTAGTCGGAGGGCACACCATAGCTCTTGTTTATAAGCAGGATGTCGTCCACATAGGTGACTCCATCGACCTTTTCCATATGTCTGACCGTGCAGTTTACAGCTGCGCTGACAGACGGGTCAGCCTTTGCAGAGATAGTAATAACGCATTCGCCGGCGGATATTCCATTGACAATACCATCGTCACTCACTTCTGCTACAGATGCATCACTGCTCTCCCACTGGAGGTCGCTTGCATTTGCAGCACCGCTTGTAGTCATGCTTATCTGGAGCGGCAGTGTATCACCTTCAAGAACAGCAGCAAACTCTGTAAGAGGAGTTATACTGATAATATTGCAATCTGCAGCAGGAGTATCTGTGCCGGCAATGATATTGCCCTGTTCATCTGTGGCAGTCTGACCCGATGCAGCCGGCTCAGCAGGCTGCTTATTTTTTGTACTCACAGAGTTTACGATTATTCCCACGATAAAGCTCACCACAAATACTGCTGCCAATATGAGTGCAACTCGTGTATATCTGATTCTCTGCTGTGCTTTTCTGCGGCGTTCAGAGGCAGTTTCCTTGGGCAGCTCCGGATTGAAATAGCCGTCGGAAACTTCTGTTACCTTTTCATATTTACCAGGCTTTCTTAATATTTCGGCAGCCTTTGGAGCGGCAGGCTCCTGAGTTTCCTCTGCCACCTTTTCATATTTTCCTCTTGTTACGGGAGGCGCGGGCTTTGGTTCAGTCTGAGCTTTAAGTTCTGCCTCAGCCTTTTCACGCTGAGCCTGTTTTTCCTCCTGAGTTTTGGCAACAGCAGCCTCAGCCTGGGCGTTCAGCTCTCTGACAGACCGTGCCGCAGTACGTGCAGCATCGTGAGCAGCACCCTCGTGGCGGAGCATTTCAGATATTTCCTGTTCTTCATCAGATTCAACCGCACCCAGCTCACGCTCGAGCAACTTCTGAAACTCCTGGAATTCCTTTTCCGTCATATTTTTGCTTTCCATAATAGAAAAACCTCCGTTTTTTCTCAACGCTTTTTCAATTTATCTTATGTCTCGACATTCATTTATGTATAGTTCGGTATTATATTATAATATCACAAAACAACACAACAGTCCCTCGTTTTTTAAGACTAAATATAAAACAAGTTGTTAACCAACTGTAATTTTCTGTAATATAGCTCAAAAAGAAAATAATGTATTGTATTTATTTACCAAAAATTATTAAAAAGCTTGATGAAGATATTGCAATATAGAATAAGGTGTGGTATAATATAACTAATTGACAAGAGCTTTTTCTATACGGTTTTTAAGGGAGGAAAAATTATGAGAAAATTTAACAAGAAAATTGCTTTTCTGACAGCTGCTGTAACACTATTCGGAGCACTTACACTGCCCGGTGCACCTTCTGTCAGTACTGCTGATGCGGCAACGGCAAACATTGAGTCTGAGATGGAATTCGGCGCTCTGGGCATTGGCGGAGGCGGTTTTGTCTCCGGAATAATCACCGGCGACGACCAGATGTACGCCCGTACTGACGTTGGCGGCGCATACCGCTACGACTACGAAACAGGTGAATGGGTGCAGCTTATGGACTTCCTGGGCGAGGACGACCGTGGTTTCCTCAGTATCGATGCTTTCTGCGTTGATCCCAATAATGACGACAATCTGTATATTCTGGCAGGCTGTGCATATTTCAGCGACGCAAGAACTGCAATCTTTCGCTCTAAGGACGCCGGCGAAACCTTCGATATGATCGATGTAACTGACCTCATTCAGGTGCACGGCAACGGCTACGGCAGACAGTGCGGCGAGGCTATTGCAGTCGATCCGGATAATCCCGATATAATCTACTGCGGCGGTGATGCAACTGCTGGCTCATCAGGTCTTATCATGAGTGAGGACGGCGGCGATACATGGAAAGCTGTTGAAGGCTACGGCAAACTGGGTCTTTTCACTGAGACTATCAACTGGCCTACATGGACTACTCATCAGGTAAAGACTACTGCTGATAGATACGACAATGGCGCAAATGGCGTATCTACCATAATGATAACAGGCGGAAAGGTTTACGTCGGCACATCAGTTACAGGCGTTACGAATATGCACGTGGCAGACGTCGGCAGCGATGACTTCCAGCCGCTCCATGCCGACTTCCCCACAGCTCAGATGCCTGCAAGAATAAATCTCGATGCAGACGGTAAGCTTCTCATCACTACAATGACAGGCGTTATCTTCGACCGCGGACCCGGTAACTGCTTTAAGTACGACCCGGCAACAGGCTCTCTCACCGACATCACCCCGAAGGACGTGAGCGGAAATGTTGTTTCAGCTGGCTACGGCGGAGTTTTCAGCGATCCCAATGACTCAAATAAACTCGTAGCTACCACCTGCGCTCAGTGGTACTCACAGAGCTGGACTGAGGACGCATGGGATAGAAACGCTATCGCATGGGGCGACCGTTTCTTCAAGTCCACAGACGGCGGCGAAACATGGCGTGAATTCACTCCCGGCAACACGGAAAGCTGGGGAGGACCTCTCCTTGGCGACTATTTACAGGACGGCGGCAGACCGTGGATACGTGACAAGGCTGTACACTGGTGCGGCGCTATCGTTATCGACCCGAGAAACCCCGACAGAATACTCGTAACATCGGGCAACGGCGTGTTTGCTTGCGACAATGTCTGGGACACTATCCCTCAGATGTACTTCGAGGCTGACGGCATTGAGGAGGTTGTGTGCCTCGACATGGTGAGCATGCCCGGTGGAAATCCCGTTTCAGTTATCGGCGACTACGACGGCTTTATCCACACAAGTCTTGAGGAATCAACCCAGCATAGCCCCAGCATGAATACCCTTACAGATTCCACGGCATCAACAGCAGGCATTGCATATTGTCCGCAAAACCCAGACGTAATGGTGAGACTTGCTGAATCCTTTGCAAAGGGATTCTATACAACAGACGGCGGAACTACATGGACTGAGCTGCCAGGCATTCCTCTGTCTGGTGCAAAGGCTGCCATAAATCAGCTCGAGGACGGCAGCTACAGAATACTCCTCAGCGACACCGGCAAGATATCATATACTGACGATTTCGGCAAGACCTGGAAAGAGGCTTCCTTCTCAGAACAGATGAGCAGTGATATCATGATGTGCGTTGACCCTGCAAATCCGCAGTATGTCTATGCATACGGCTACTATTACAATCAGTATTACTTCTACAGCAAGCCATCGGCTACTATCGACGACGCACGCTATGTCCTTATGGTGAGCGATGACTACGGCGCAACATTCAGCAACACACAAGTGATATGCCAGTATGACGAATGCGACAGTGCTGCACGTATAGCTTACCTTGGCGAGGGAACTATAGCTATTGCTGCCGGCTGGTACGGCGCATATCTGGTCACGGACTATGGCAATACTGTCACAAAAATGGACAGCGTGAGCTACTGTAAGACTATGGGTTATGGCGCTCCTGAGAAGACAGGCGAACTTAATACCCTCTATATGTGGGGCAAGCCGGAAGCTGACGATCAGCAGGGTGTATACCGCTCCACCGACAGCGGTAAAACATGGGTGGCTATCAACCTTGAGCACACCTACGGCGGCACAGGCAACGGTAACTTCCTGGTTGGCGATATGAACACATTTGGTACAGTTTATATGTCAACAGTTGGCTGCGGTATTGTTTACATGAAGCTCAGCGATGGAAGCGGCTCTGATAAGCCTGTTACAACTACTTCGACTAAAGCAACTACTACCACAACTTCTATCACAACTACTACCAGCAAGACGACTACATCATCTGCCGTATCTACCACAACTGCTGCTGATACAACTACACAAATTCCTGACGACACAAAATACGGCGACATAAATCTTGATGACAAAATATCCATGGTAGACCTGGTAAAGCTCAACCAGGGACTTGCAAATATAATTAAATTCAACGATAAGCAGACTGCAAATGCAGACTGTTGCTACGACAAAAAACTCACATCATCCGACGCAAGAACGCTGCTGCAGTTCCTTGTAAACTCAATTGATGAACTTCCTATTATTCCCGAGTAAATATGCTCAGGACTGAGTGTGACAGTCCGGGCGGTAAAATAAGGAGATGATTTTTGCATGGATCCAAACAGATATTTAGAAGAACAAAAACGCAAAGCTAATGAAAAACTCAAGCAGTCATCAACAGAAAAGCCGGAAAAAATTGAACCCCCATCGCCTGTTATGCGAAAGCCTGTTACATCGGCATCACGGCCTGTCATGGTCGAAAGAGCGGCTGAGCCTGAACCTAAGCCCGTAAAGCCTCATACGTCACGTCCGGCACCAAAGGGCAGACTTTGTGTATCAGGCAAAAGATTTTTCGGTCAGATCCTCATAGATCACTGGGTGATACGCATTAATGGAGAACAGAAAAAGCTTCCATTCGGAAAAAACAAGCTATCTGTTGAACTTCCTGCCGGCATATATCTGGTGACAGCCTATACGCCGTATCTGGGTATGCACTGCATGAGAGTTACGGCAGACATCGAGATCAGACCCGGAGCTGTGACATATATCTCTTATCAGACTGTATTCGACATCTTCAAGAACGGCGTAATCCGACGTGATCACACAAAAGTGCCTCAGTAAAATCATAATGTAAAAGATAGGGGCTGTCCACAAAGGGCAGCCCTTTATTTTAAATGAACATATCCCGGGAGAGCAGTGATTTCCCGGGATATTATTTATGCTGTATTCAGTATTAGTTCTTCATCTCGAAGCTTTCGCCCAGTATATCCTTGTTTGCATCCAGGATAGGCTTGATAAGCTCGTTTATGAATTCCTCGGTCTGCTGAGAGCTTCTGCCGGTGAAGTTCTCCGGCTGCAGGATAGCGTCCAGCTCCTCCTTAGTTATCATGAACATAGGATCAGCAAGTATCATATCACACAGGTCATTCTCAAGACCCTCTTCCTTGACGTGCTTGCCTGCAATCATGGAATATTCACGTATCTTCTCGTGAAGAGCCTGACGGTCACCGCCTTTCTTTACAGCGTCCATCATAATATTCTCAGTAGCCATAAACGGCAACTCACGCATTACTCTCTGACGTATCATCTTGGGATATACTACCAGACCATCAGTAACGTTCATCATGATATTGAGAATAGCGTCAACAGCAAGAAAAGCCTCCGGAACTGATACCCTCTTATTTGCTGAGTCGTCAAGAGTTCTCTCAAACCACTGAGTTCCAGCTGTAAATGCTGGATTCAGGCTGTCGATCATAACGTATCTTGCAAGAGATGTTATTCTCTCGCAGCGCATAGGATTGCGTTTGTAAGCCATCGCCGATGAACCAATCTGAGTCTTTTCGAATGGCTCCTCCATCTCCTTGAAACTCTGGAGTATTCTCATATCGTTGGAGAACTTGCTGCATGACTGAGCTATACCACTGAGAGTCTGGAGCACCTGAGCGTCCATCTTTCTGGAGTAGGTCTGACCGGAAACCGGAACTACAGCGTCAAATCCCATCTCATTTGCGATCTTCTTTTCAAGAAGCTTAACCTTATCAGTGTCACCCTCAAACAGCTCCATAAATGACGCCTGAGTACCAGTTGTACCCTTTGAACCAAGCAGCTTGATGTTAGCAATTCTGTATTCCAGCTCCTCGAAGTCCATGAGCAGCTCATTCATCCACAGGGTTGCACGCTTGCCCACAGTTGTAAGCTGAGCTGGCTGAAGATGTGTATATGCAAGTGCGGGCATATCCTTATATTCCTCAGCAAACTTTGCCAAATTTGCAAGAACATTTATCATCTTTCTGCGGACGATCATAAGAGCATCACGCAGAATAATAGCGTCGGTGTTGTCGCCTACATAGCACGATGTTGCACCCAGATGGATTATACCGGCAGCCTTAGGACAAACCTGACCATAGGCATAAACGTGAGACATAACGTCGTGACGGACTACCTTTTCTCTTGCCTCGGCAACGTCGTAGTCGATATTTTCAATATTAGCCTCCAGCTCATCCACCTGCTCCTGAGTTACAGGAAGTCCCAGCTCCATCTCAGCACGTGCAAGCGCTACCCAGAGCTTTCTCCATGTTGTGAACTTCTTGTCAGCGGAGAAAACATACTGCATTTCCTCACTGGCATATCTTGTGCAGAAGGGGCTTTCATAGCTTTTAGTATTGCGCATTGTAATTACCTCTTTCTTTATGTGAATGTAAAATAAGCCTATATGACCATTATATCATATATTTCCCGGCGTTGCAATAGGTTCCCTGCGTTTTTACCGGGTAGAAGTTGTTCCACGTGGAACATTTTTGCACATCTGCCGCCTTTTACCTGTAGTAAAGCTCATTGAGAGCTGATATCTTCTTTGCAAGCTTATTTGTAAATGCACCTTTTTTTACTCTATACTGCCAGTTTCCGACGGAAGTTGCAGGTGTATTCATTCTGCCGCCAGCAGGCTCATTTAGAAAATCCTGTATCTGAGCAACGGCAAGTTCTGCCGTACTGCTCCATGCAAGACGTATCATAGCCTCGGGGATATCCTTTCTGTCCTTTACTCTCAGGTACTTCTTTGCAAAGGTCGTGGACTTTGCTCCAAGGGAGTCCACCCAGCCGTTGAGAGTCATATTGTCGTGAGTTCCGGTGTATACTACACAGCTGCTGCTTGCAAAATTATGGGGCAGGTCGGTGCAGGAAGCTCCGCTGTCAAATGCAAACTGGAGCACCTTCATTCCGGGATAACCTGTGTTTGCAAGCATCTCCCTCACTTCGTCGGTGATAAATCCAAGATCCTCTGCTATGATGGACAACCTACCAAGCTCCTTTTCAGCCTTCTCGAAAAGGTCGGTATTGGGTCCCTTGCGCCACTCGCCTTTTTCGGCAGTAGGATTGCCATAAGGTATGGCATAATAACTCTCGAAGCCTCTGAAATGATCAATACGCACCGTGTCGTAAAGACTCATTGAACTTTTAAGACGCTCTATCCACCAGCTATAGTCAGTCTCCTTGTGGTATTTCCAGTCGTACAGAGGATTGCCCCAAAGCTGTCCTGTTGGTGAAAAGAAATCGGGCGGACAGCCTGCCACATCAATAGGGAGTTTCTCCTTGTCAAGACAGAAAAGCTCCGGATACTGCCATACATCTGCGCTGTCGTATGCAACATATATCGGTATATCACCAACTATAGATATCCCACGCTCGTTGCAGTATGCTTTCAGCTCGTTCCACTGGCTGTAAAACCAGAACTGGATAACGCTGTAGAATTCGATCTCGTCGGCGTATTTTTTCTTGGCGTCAGAAATTGCCTTTTTCTTGAACATTGCAAGAGGCTTGTCCCACTCCTGCCAAGGCTTACCGCCGTTTGCTGATTTAAGAGCCATAAAGAGAGCATATGTAGTCAGCCAGCCGGACTTCTTCTTCCGAAACGACCTATAAGCCTTGTCCTCCTTGTCAAAACGCTCATAAGCCTTTCTGAGCACCGGGAACGTATTCTCATATATTGCCGCATAGTCCACCTTTTCGGAATTGCTGCCCCAGTTTACATTTTTATACTCCTCCGGCAGCAGCAGACACTGCTCCTCCAACTTTTCAAAGTCGATGAAATAAGGATTTCCTGCGTGTACTGAAAAGGACTGATAGGGAGAATCACCGTAGCTTGTGGGAGAAAGAGGCAGAATCTGCCATACCTTAACTCCGCTTCTGCTGAGGAAATCAGCAAACTCCCTTGCCTCTTTACCCAGCTTTCCAATGCCATACTCCGAAGGCAGGCTGGATATATGCATTAAAATACCGCTTCTGCGCATAAAAAACTTCCTTTCCTCCGGCTGTATAAATCGAGCCGGAATTATAATAATTATAGTAGCGGGAGGTGCCTATGAAAAAAAACATTTACCTTTATGAGCTTGCGTTCATGTTTCTGCTGGGCAGCTTTGTATATAGTCTCCTCGAAATATGCTTCCGTGGCTACACCCACTGGACAATGACTATCCTAGGCGGAATATCAGCCGCTGCACTTTATATGATATCCACCGGCAAAAAGCCGGTCTATATACAAGCACTCTATGGAGCTGTCATAATAACTCTGCTGGAGCTTATAACAGGGATACTGGTAAATATAATTTTCCCAATGAACGTATGGGACTATTCACTTGTACCATTCAATCTTTTAGGGCAGATATGTTTGCCGTTTACTATTTTGTGGTACTTTCTTTCCATACCGTCACTGCTGCTGTGCAGGATTGTGCGGAGGAACTTTACTATCCCTATTATACCACACTGACATTCATTTCGCAACTCATTTGCCATCAAAAAAAGCTGATACAGCACACAATGCTGCATCAGCTTTTGTCATATATATCAGTTTTCAGCCTTTTTATGAGCTTTCTGCATAAAGCGTTCAGCAGATATCTGAACTCTCTTATGAGTACAAGTACCTATCTCGCCGGCAGTATCTCTGGCAGCAATGCTGTAGGTTATCTCTCTGCCGCTCACGCCGATTATCTCAGCCTCAGCCGTAACTTCCAGACCCTTGGGTGTTGCAGATGTGTGGTTAAGCTCCAGATAAGTTCCTACAGTAGTTTCTCCGCTTTCAAGATAAGGCTCAATAGCCCTGCAAGCTGCCTCCTCCATGAGAGCGCACATCATGGGCGTTGCGTAAACCTCCAGCGAACCGCTGCCAACTGTAACAGCAAGCTTGCTTTCATCAGATACAGTATGGGCTATACCCTTTGCTCCGATTGTAATAGGTTTCATATCTTTTTCCTCCTTAGAACAACTCACTATACTATTTTTCTTCCTTAGCCTTCGCCTCGGAAGCTGATACCTTGCCGCCCAGTATATCAAGTGCACTGGGAGCTGCTATGTCGCCAAGAATATGGTCATACGTAAGTGCATCCAGCTTTTCATTTGATGGGATATCCGGATCGTAATTTGTAGAGTATATCGGAGTTATGTCCATCTCATTCATCATAGTCTGGATAAAACCGTCCCTTGGAGAGTCTATCCACTCCATTATAACATACGGCAGATAGAATACTGATACCTTTTCCTCCGGCAGCACCGATTCATCAAGACCACAGTTATTCCACAGAATATACTTCTGCTCATACAGAGTATCACAATTTTCGCTTGTTATACCAAGCTGTGCATAAATTCCGTCGTCTCCACGGAGAGATGGGAAATGGTCGCCTATAAACAGAACTACCGTAGGCTCCTCAAACTCCTCCATACGTGCCAGAAAATCAGTCAGTCCTTCAGATGTGTGCTGTACCCATTCAAGATAGTTGTCAAACTCGTCACCCGTACCCTGATCGTAGGGCTGATGATTCTGCATGGTAGTTGTGTGGATATACATTGGCTCATCTGATTCCTTAAGCAGAGCCTCTATCTGATTGAGTATAGTATTATCATCAATATACGTACCGAAATATTCAACAGGAACGGTAAAGTCCGTATCGAATATCATCTGATCGTAGCCAAAGTTGGCATAAATTTTGTTTCTTCCGTAGAATCCCGCAAGATACGGGTGGATATATGCTGTGTTGTAACCCCATGTCTTGTAATACGCCGGAATTGTGGGCTGAGGTCTGTCGAGAAGCACTCGGTTAGGCATACTGGGATCATCAAGAGACTTCACCGGAAGTCCGAACATAAGCTCAAACTCCGTCCTTACTGTATAGCTTGCATAAGTAGGTGCGATCGCAGTACCCTGCCACCCCATTTCAGCAGCCTTATCAAGTCCATCGTAGGTATCGCCTATAGTTTCTTCCAGCTCCGGGAAAACACGAAAATCAGCATATGACTCAGACATTATCACCACAACATTCGGCTTGCCGTTTTTGAAGTCTGTTCCATCAGTAACAAGCTCTGCAAGGTAGCGGTCTATGACCTGATCGCTGTTTTCCTCATAGTTTTCAGGCTCCTCCAGCGACTGGGCAAACCCTTCGGTTCCCGTTTGAAGAAAAAAGGCTATAAAACCGTTGTTGTCGAATTTCTCATTAAGGATAAATGTGTTATCCGCATCGGACGTATCAAGAGTAAAAAACTTATATATAGGCGTCGAGATAGCCGACTGTGTTACAAGTATCACTATCGACGCAAGACAAGCTGCTCCGCCGAGTATTCTCGCAGGTATATACTTCTTTGCAGTTTTCTTCAGCGCAGGATTCATGATAAACGCTGTCACCAGCCAGGCTATAACAATAAGTACGGTTATTACAAGCCTTGGTGTTATCTTGATATAAGCAAAGCCCTTTAGTGCGACGATATTTCCTGTCAGCATCATATCGGGTATCATAAGATGATTTCCGTTAGTGCCGTATTTAAAAAGCTCTACTATGCTCAGCGTCATAACTCCTATCGACTCAACAAGCATTGCAAGCCAGCCTCGTCGTAATATCAGCATAAGTCCCCAGAATATAACAGCTATAACAAGCACATCGAATATAAATATTCCCGGGTGCTCCGCTATAAACAGCACTATCTTACTGGGATACTTATTCACCGTAAGCTCCGACATACACACCAGAAACACCGGAAAAAGCAGCAGCAGAAACAAATTCGTCATAGGATATCTGCTTGTATTTCTGTCACGCCATGCATTCAGTTTTTTTATCCTGCTATACAATCTTTGTTTCACCGCAATACATCCGGTCAAGTATTTATTTTTCATTAAGTTCCACCATTCTTAAAATCAAATGCCAATTGCTAATTACATCTATATTACCATATGCCCAAAAAAACTTCAAGAGATTTTTGTTTTCTTTTACTCCATTATCTACATTTTCGTGTTTTTGCTTATCACCAGGCGACAGTATCTTTCTTTTTTTGTGAGTTTCTACGTCTGGATATATGATAATGTAATATCAGTTGACTATTTTAAAATTAGAATTAAAATTAAAATAAAATTACTCAAATTGAGTAATAACTCTTGACAATTTACCCATATTGAGTTATAATAAAGATATAAGATACATCCGCTTACTCAATATGGGTATAAATTACAGGAGAGGAGTATACCATGAGAAAAATGACCCTACAAATGCAGATGCTGCTGGACAACTACCGTGAAAGCTGCAACAAACTAACCGAACGTATAGAAGAGCTTAATCTAAAATTAAAAGAAGAACTCCAGCCGGACAAATGCACAGAACTGGAAAACAGACGTCGTTTGCTCCGTGAGGAGCGGTTGGATTTACTCCGTGCTATGGAGTCTATGGAAGGATACAGTAAATGAGCAGAAACCAATTTACTCTTTTAGACAATATCTTACCAGAATCATTTGAAAATGAGATGGAGAAAGAACAATGGAAAATTAAAGCTGTTAATATTCTGAAAACTATTATCTGTGAGAAGCTCTCAAGAAGACAAAAACAAATTATTGTGTTATACTATTATAAAGGACTTAGTCAGAGAGAGATCTCAAGGAGACTTGGTATATCAGAGTCTGCCGTATCACGCAGAAAAAGTGCGGCTCTGAAAAAGCTCAGATATTTTATGGACATCCTAAGGAGTTGATACATATGGAAACGCCTATTTTCGATTTTCTTACAAACTACGCCAACAGCGGAACACTAAGAATGCATATGCCCGGTCATAAGGGACTTGCCCCCATTGAAAGCCTCAGTTCTGCCTATGAGCTTGATATTACTGAAATAGCCGGTGCAGACAGCCTTTTTGAAGCTGAAAGAATCATAAGAAAAAGTGAAGAAAACGCCTCACATCTTTTCGGTACACTCGAGACCGTCTATTCCTGCGGAGGCTCTACACTGTCAATACAAGCTATGCTTTACCTTATGAAGCAGGAACGGCGTACTGTTGTTGCAATGCGTACCGTACACCGTTCATTCCTGAATGCCTGTATCTTGCTGGGACTTCGTGTCGTGTGGGTATATCCCGATGAGGAAAACGGTATCCTTTCTGGTGAATATTCACCTGCTGCATTTGAAAAGTGTCTGACTGCACTGGAAGGCGAAAGAGCCTGTGTTTACGCAACATCACCCGACTACACCGGACATATGACAGATATTAAAAGCCTTGCTCATGTTTGCAGGAAATTCAGCGCACCTCTGCTGGTGGACAACGCCCATGGCTCACACCTTATGTTTACGGAGGAAAAGCTCCACCCTATGTCACTTGGTGCCGATTTGTGCTGCGATTCTGCTCACAAGACACTTCCCTGTCTCACAGGCTGCGGGTATCTACACACCTCAAGCGAAAAGTATAATGGCAGACTAAAACAGGCAATGAGCATATTTGGTTCCACAAGTCCATCATATCTTATGCTTTGTTCACTTGACCTATGCAATGATTTTCTTGAAAACAATATATCCGGCAATCTACGAATGATATCAGACAAAGTCAATTCTATAAAAACTGCTCTGAAAGACAGGTATATTTTCCGCAAATCGGAACCCCTCCACATAGCCATAGATACAGCTGCTATGGGTTGGGACGGCAGAGTTTTAGCTGACCAGCTTACAGCTATAGGTTGTTATCCCGAATATGCCGGACGTGAAATGGTTCTCCTTCTGCTGTCGGCTGCGGAAAAGCAGGAAAATATTCTGCGTTTGCAGGATATGCTTACCAGATGTGAAGACTGTCCAGACAATAAACCAGTCCAGAAAGCTCCGGCTTTTCCAAAAATGCAGTCAGTCATGTCGATGAGAGAGGCTGCCCTGTCGCCAAGCCGGCTTCTGCCTGTGGAGGAGGCAGTTGGCAGAGTCTGCGCCGGAGTGCACGTTCCGTGCCCGCCCGCTGTGCCTATCGTTATAAGCGGAGAGGTCATTACAGAACAGGCCACGGAAATTCTGAAATTTTATGGGGTGGATAGTATAGAAACCGTTGATATATGAACCACACCTTTTCCTGAAACTGCGGTTTAAATCTCATAATGCGCAACCCGATGTCCAGACACTATTGAATGTTCCACGTGAAACATTCAACACACAAGCTGTTTTATACAATGAAATTTATATGCCTTTATAAAAAAAGGCCCGGGAGTTTTAGTTGGGTAGCCATATAGAAGTGATGTGCTATAATAAAGTTGTAACACCCACCCCCAAAGTGCTATAATAAACACAGGAGGGAAAAGCAATGGCAA
>CALXBL010000048.1 GCA_944386525.1 uncultured Ruminococcus sp.
ACGGGCGAAAGAAAAAGCCCAAAATACAACGGAAAAACAGCAAAGAACGGCATAGCCGTTTGGCTACACCGTTCCTTGCTAAAATGTTTTCTTAATTCACCGCCCCATTATGACGCCGCTTTTTTTTCGGAGTGCTCTTTTTTGATATTGCTTTTTTTTCGCCTATGATTTTTTTCATTTGAAGCAAGCTGTGTTTTGTAGAGCTGTTTCATAATGTTTTCAGTATAGCTGCGATAGAAGGGTTCGGCTGCAATGCGGTTATGTTCGCCCATATCAAGTCTGAGCTTTTTATCTTCAACAAGCGCCTCGATACCGGCTGCAAAGCCGTTTACATCATTTGGAGCAAACATGAAACCTGTCTCGCCGTTTACCATAAAGTCCTTAATTCCCTGCACGTCGGAGGTTATAAGAGGAAGTCCTGCCTCCATAGCCTCAAGAGCAGGCATACCCATCCCCTCCGATTTTGATGGGAGGCAGAATATATCACAGGCGTGGAGCAGGTTTGCCACATCGTCCCGGCTACGTGCAAAGTGTATTCTGTCTTCAAGATGCAGCTTTTGTGTAAGCCTATAGAGACGTTCAGAATTGGGTCCCGCACCGCATATTACGTAGTGCAGCTCAATACTTCTCAGTCTTGACATAGCCTTGATGATTACCTGGTGATTCTTTTCAGCAGTTAAAGGACCAATAGAAATAAGAGCAGCTGCATTTTGTGGCAGTTCCATGAGGTCACGCATTTTAGCCCTGTCAACTTCCGGAGCTCTGAAACGATACGGGTCGAGTCCTGTTCCCGGTATACGGAATGTATATTTAGCTGAAAGTTTTTTATCAGCCAGCTCGTAGTCCTCACTGTTGCAGCATATGAACACATCGGCATATTCTGTAGTTTTTTTTAGCTTTGGCATTAAGCAGAGCTGCTTATATAAAGGTGTTCTTTTATGCACTGGCAGACCGTAACAGGTCGCCATGACAGATACACCAGCTTTGCGGGCGGCAGGTCCTGCACATTGCAGAGCGGATAGTGTTAGACAGTGGATAAGGTCGAATTTATATCTTTTCAGCAGAGCTTCTATTTCATTTGCTGCTGATTGCTGTTTTTCAAGTGGATTTCCGGAGGGTATAAAGCTTAGCTGATGGCAGGTAATATCTGCGTCTTTAAGCTCTTTGAGAAAATCGTTGACACGTTCCGGGGATGTTGTGTTTCCGGAAATGAAATTACAGCCCACATGAATCTCGCAGTCCATAGAAATAAGCAGATTAAGATTAGAGCGGTTATTCAGATCCTGAAGTGACGCAGAGTCTGAAAGTACAAGAACACGTTTCATAGTGATCTCCTTTTCGGAAATAATATCGTATAACAGCATTATACCACATATTTATTCTTAAATCAATAGCCGTCAAAAATAGCAGATATATCCTTTGGCAGGGGAGATGAAACAGTCACGAGCCTGCCTGTTTCCGGTTCGGGAAATGACACCTGCGCACAGTGGATGGCGTGTCTTGTGATAACATCTGACGGTGAGCCGTAGAGGTCGTCGCCGGCAAGAGGATGACCGATATAAGCCATATGTACCCGCAGCTGATGAGTGCGTCCTGTTAGCGGAGTTAGCTTTACCAGTGTATACTTATCATTTCCTGACAGCGCCTCGTAGCAGGAGACAGCCGGCTGGCCGTCCGGATTTACTTCACGCAGTATTACGTAGTCGTTTACTCTTGCAATAGGTGCGTTGATAGTACCGCCTTCGGATATACGACCTGTTACTGCTGCAAGGTATGTTTTTTTAATTTTTCCCTGTAAGAATCCTGCACCATACGCAGACAGTGCAGCCATGCAGACTCCGCTTGTGTTCCTGTCGAGACGTGTGAGACATCTGAAAGGCGTATCGGGAAAATCCCTTGCAAACACGTTAGCAAGAGTATCGGTATAATGTCCCTGTGACTGGTGACTTGGCATAAATGGCGGTTTGTCGTATATTATAATGTGGTTGCTTTTGTATAGCACGGGAACATCAAGCTCATTATTGGGCACAGCACTGCACCCGGCAGTCGGGTAGGTGAGTACTACTGTTTCGCCGGGAGCTATTGTGTCTACAGTTCGTATATTTTCTCCATTGCAGGTTATAGACCCGTGGTATTTGCACTTGGCAAGCAATCTTCGGGAGACCTGTTTTTCACGCCGGAGAAAGTCCTCCAGCTTCATGGGTTTTTCTATGTCTGCGGTAAATTCCAATTTGTTCAGTTTTCTGTTCAGCTCCTTTCTGTTCGTATTTCCATTCAAGACGGCGCACTGAGAAAAGCGTCACAGCTGTCATTGCAAAATACGGCTGAGTTACGGGCAGTATGAGAGACGGCAGCTTTCTGAGCAGAGCCGACAGCAAAAATCCCTGCTTACCTTTCAGCATCCTTGCAGACGATATGAAAGCTGAAAAGGCCGACAACTCCGGCTCCTGTACGCATATCACCTGAGAGCAGGCAAATATTGCCTCTGTCCTGAATTTTATTATGAGCCATATAAAAAGCAGCGGCAGAGCCTGCAATGCGCCAAAAAGGCAGTATATGCCTTCGTCCATATTTGCTCCCATGTATATAAGGTATACAGCAGCGATGATAACAGCAGCCGCTGCAAGTCTGAGGATAAGTCTTACAGAGCCTCTAAGCAGGTAAAGCCGCCGAATGCTTTTGCGTGCGCTGTAATAATATCCGTATGGCAGTATGAGCAGGGAGGTGCATTCTGAGATAATGGCTGTATATTGTCCTGATGTGACAAGCCCCAACAAGGCTCTCATAACAAATACGCCTGCGCACATACACAGCAGCGGTACAGTTTCAAAGCTGAATAATGATGCAAGCTTGTATCCCCCCACAATAGCCAGAGCATACGTAAGATACATCACCCATAGGATAAGTATATGTTTTTGTACGGCGGACGGTCTGCTTTTCAGGGCGGCATTTGAAAATCTGCAAAGTTCTCTTATTTTCATTGGGGCATCCTCCTTTTTGGTTACAGGAGGATTATTCCCTTATAATGGCTTTTTATGCCTGATACGGAGTCATTCCCAGCAATTCGAATGCGCCGCTTCTCTGCCATAGGGCGGCAGTTATGTGAATATCGTACCCTTCGCCGAAATCAGCACGCAGCTCCTGAGGATTGACTTTTGGTATGCCAAAGCCCGCTATCATGTTTGTTATGATGCCGCCGTGAGTTACGACTGCACAGTGGCGTAGGTCATTTGTCATCATGTCCTCGATGATGACGGCGAGAGCCTTGAAAATACGCAGTTGTACATCAGCCATGCTCTCACCGTCCGGAGGAGCACATTCAGCTCCGCCTTTGAGCCACTCCTTAAATTCCGGAAGGTCTACGAGTTCGTCGGCAGACTTGCCGTCAAACTTGCCGAAGTCCATTTCAATAAGGTTGTCGATACACACAATATCCTTGTCTGGAAAGAGTATTTCTGCAGTTTCGGTGCATCTGCTCAGTGGACTTGAATACACCTTTGCAACACTCGGATACACATATTCATCCATTTTGCTGTAAAGTTCAGCAATGCCTTTTTCAGACAGCGGATAATCGGTTCTTCCGATATATATACCGTTGTCGTTGGCTTCGGTTCTGCCATGACGTATTAGACTGAGATGATAGCCTTTCATAATTACTCTCCTTTTCTGTATAAAAAAATCGTTAAGAAAAAGCCTGTTTTTTACTGTTTACTTTTCGGAAAAAATGTAATATAATTAATTGTAGAATAGCAGGTGTGTGTGCCTGCTTACATCTGCTTTCAATATCTATGATACCATCTTTACAAAAAAAAGAAAAGGGCTTTTTGGAATGTTTAAAAAAAGTTTTTGGAGCTGCGGGATATTAGCTTTAGCTGGTGTGTTTTCAGTTTCGTGCGTATCCGGCAGAGATGCGGAGCTTTATGAAAATGGAATATTTGTTATGGATACCTATTGTGACATAAAGATAAGCGGTGCAAGTCCGGAGGATATAGCAGAGCTGCTCTATGAGCTTGACGGCTGTTTCGACCGTTATGATGAAAATAGTCAGGTCTCACGGCTTAACAGAGGTGAGAATATTTCCCTGAGTACTGAGCTCGGAAAGCTTATTGAAAGCAGTCTTTCACTTCAGGAAAAATACATGGGCGGAGTGGATATAACATCCGGCGAGCTTACAGAGCTATGGGGCATAACTTCGGATGAGCCGCACGTGCCGGAGGAGCAGGAGATAAAAGCCGCTGTTGATACGATAGGCGTAGAGCATATTGTTATTTCCGGAGATATGATATCCCTCGACAGCGGCACATCGATTGATCTGGGTGCTGTTGCAAAGGGGTATGCTCTTGACTGCGTAAAGGCTTTGCTTGATGAAAAGGGCGCAGGATATGGAGTTGCCTCCATGACGTCGTCAATACTGCTGTATGGTGAAAAACCGGAGAGCGAGCCTTTCCGCATAGCCGTAAGAGGTGCGCAGGATGGTGAGATATTGGGTACGGCTGAGGTGGAAAGCTGCTTTTTATCCACATCAGGCGGATATGAACGTTATTTCACCGACAGCTCCGGCAAGACCTACTCCCACATACTTGATCCGGAGACAGGCTATCCATCCGAAACAGACCTTACTACTGTAACAGTGTTCTGCGAAAACGGACTGCTGTCTGATTACCTTTCAACGCTCATATATATGGGCGGTACTGCGTCCATAGAGGAGCACCTTGATTCAGATGAATACAAGCTTGTGGCTGCTGATAAGGATGGAAACGTCTATGTAAGCGATGGGCTTATTTTTATAGAAGAATAAAAGAACGGAGGAAGATACATGAGAAAACTTGGGGGAATAAAGCTTTCCCATCACAAGAATACGGAAAACTGCCAGAGTGTACCGCTGCCGCTGCCGGCAAAGGTGTGTATTCCTATGAGTATGCACATTGGCGCACCATGTGAGCCGCTGGTAAAAAAAGGCGATATAGTTACCGTTGGGCAGAAGATAGGCGACACTGAGGCTTTTATGTCTGCGCCAATACACAGCAGTGTATCCGGAAAGGTTACGGCAATATCAGATTACCGTATGTCAAACGGCAGAACCTGCAAGGTTGTTGAGATAGAGACAGACGGCGAACAGACCATCTGTCCCGATGTAAAGTCACCTGAGGTAAATGATAAGGAAAGTTTCCTGAGAGCAGTGCGTGAAAGCGGACTTGTGGGAATGGGAGGCGCAAGCTTTCCGACTCATGTAAAGCTTGCGCCAAAACAGCCGGTGGATACACTCTGTATAAATGCGGCTGAATGTGAGCCGTATATAACTTCCGACTACAGGCAGATGGTCGAAGCACCCGATGAGGTGATAGATGGTATTGTACAGGTTATGAAATATCTGTCCATTGAGAAGTGTGTTATAGGTATAGAGTCAAACAAGCCTGAAGCTATACGCATACTCACTGAAAAGGCCAAGACTTATTCTGGTATAACAGTTTCAGCTCTGCCGTGCACGTATCCGCAGGGAGCTGAAAAGGTGCTTATATACAACACACTTGGAAGAATTGTCATGGAGGGGCAGCTTCCGGCTGATCAGGGAGCAATTGTTATGAATGTTTCGTCCGTAGCATTTGTAAGCCGCTATCTTAAAACAGGTATGCCTATGATATCACGAATGGTGACAATAGACGGCGACGCTGTAGGAAAAAGATGTAATGCTGTTGTTCCGGTGGGAACTCCCGTAAAGGATGTGCTTGCATTTGCAGAGTGTGATACAGAAAAGGCAGAACGCCTTCTCTACGGAGGACCTATGATGGGCGTAAGCATAAGCTCTTTTGACGATCCGGTCATCAAGGCAAACAATGCGATACTTGCATTCAAAAAGAATGAGCCTGCACCAAAGGCTTCGGCTTGCATACATTGCGGAAGATGTATCTCAGCCTGTCCGCTTGATCTCATGCCGCCGGATATCAGCAGGGCATATGCCGCTAAGGATGTGGATTCTCTCAATAAGCTTAAAGTTATGCTCTGCATGAACTGCGGATGCTGTACATATGTCTGTCCCGCAAAGAGACCTGTGGCTGAGATAAATCAGTTTGCAAAGGCTCTTGTAACGGCACAGGGCGGAAAGTAGGAAAGGAGACAGAAAAATATGGGTTTACTTACAGTATCGCCATCACCTCATATCAGAAGCTCAATGACAACGCAGAGGATAATGATGATGGTCATTCTGGCACTTGTTCCGTCCATTGCGGCAGGAACGGTATTCTTTGGACCTCGTGCGCTTATTTTAATTGTATTCTGTGCGCTTGTTGCTATGTTTACGGAACTGGTATGCTGTGCGCTTATGAAGAAGGACAATACTATCTCAGACGGCAGCGCAATGCTCACTGGCATATTGTTGGCGCTTAATCTACCGGCAACTCTGCCGCTGTGGCAGGCAGCTATCGGCTGTATATTTGCCATAGCTGTTGTAAAGCAGCTTTTCGGAGGTCTTGGCTGCAATTTTGCAAATCCGGCTATTACGGCAAGAATTTTCCTGCTTTTGTCGGTGGGAAGTGATATGACATCATGGGTAAAGCCGTTTTATTATCTCGATGCACCTGCATGGGGAATATTTGAAGCTGCCGGCAGCAATGCCCTTGACGGTCTTACTGGTGCAACACCTCTTGCTACGGGTGATGCAGGCCTTATGGAATTGTTCATTGGCAATGTTGGCGGTTCTATCGGTGAGACCTCGGCTCTTGCGATAATTATCGGCGGACTATTTCTTATTATCACAAAGGTTATCTCGCCTGCAACACCCATAGCTTACCTTGGCTCACTGTCAGCACTCATGTTTATACAGGTTCTTGTCACAGGCGGAGAAATGACGGAGGTGCTCTATGCACTCCTCTCCGGCGGTGTTATGCTTGGAGCATTCTTCATGGCCACCGATTATGTGACAACTCCTATTACAGCTAAGGGTAAGATAATTTTCGGCATAGGCTGCGGCGTACTTACCTTTGTAATAAGAGAGTTTGCAAGTATGCCTGAGGGCTGCTCATTCTCAATACTGCTTATGAATCTCCTTACGCCTTACATAGATAAGTTCACAAGAACAAACCCCGTGGGCGCAAGAAAGCCTGAAAAGGAGGCGACTGAGTAATGGCAAATAAAAGTATGATAATGCCGCCGATAGTGTTGGCGTGTGTATGTGCAGTGTGCTGCGGACTGCTTGCTTTAGTCAACAGCATAACAAAGGATAAAATTACTGCTGCTGAGATACAGGCTGTACAGGATAGTCTCTCTGCACTGCCGGATGCAGGTGCCTTTGAGGAGATAACAGATTATGCAACACCTGAAATGGAAAAAGTACAGGTGACTGGTCTTTACTCCGATGAAAACCACCAGACAGCAGTTCTTGTCACAGCAGACGGCTACAATAAGGGCGGACTTCAGGTGGCAGTAGGCATAGATGCTGAGGGCGCAGTTACAGGCGTGACTTTTGTATCTATAACCGAAACGCCGGGACTGGGCACAAAGGTGGAATCAAATCCTGAGCTGCTGCTTGATTCTCTCGTAGGCATGAGCGATGCTCAATCGGTAGACAATGCTGATGCGATTACCGGTGCTACATTCTCCTCAAACGGTCTTAAAAATGCAGTTAAATGCGCCCTTGAAACATACGAGCTCAATAAGGAGGTGCTTGTGGGATGAAACTCATGAATGAATTCACAAAGGGAATACTTAAAGAGAATCCCGTATTCGTATCACTTCTTGGTATGTGTCCTACTTTGGCGGTAACTACAGGCGCATTCAACGGTATAGGCATGGGTTTATCGACTACATTTGTACTCATATGCTCAAACCTTGTAATATGCCTTTTGAGAAAGGTGATACCTGCACAGGTAAAGCTTCCTTGTTATATCGTAATTATCGCAACTTTTGTTACCCTAATACAATTCCTGCTCCATGGCTTTGTGCCGTCTCTTTATACGAGTCTTGGCGCATTTCTGGAGCTTATAACAGTAAATTGCATAATTCTGGGCAGAGCTGAGATGTTTGCGTGCAAGAACGGACCTGTTGCCTCTGTATTGGACGGAGCAGGTATGGGCCTTGGATTTACCCTTGCCCTTTTCCTGATGGGAAGTGTTCGTGAGATACTCGGTTCGGGCACATGGCTCGGCATAACAATTCCGGGCATGACAGGACATACAATGTCCCTGTTTGTAATGCCGGCTGGCGGATTCTTTGTACTGGGCATTCTCATTGCAGTAGTATGTAAGCTTTCAAACCGCAAACCGCCTAAGAAGCTGGGCTGTGCAGGCTGTCCCAACGCCCACGCCTGCAGTGCAAAATGTGAGGAGACTAACGCATGAATACTATGATAGGCATTATTATTGCAGCAGTTCTTACAAATAACTTTGTACTTTCAAAGTTTTACGGCTGCTGTCCGTTCCTTGGTGTATCAAAGAAGATAGATTCAAGTATAGGCATGGGTGCAGCTGTTATATTTGTGATGGTGTGCGCATCGCTTGTTACATATCCCATTTATCACCTTCTACTGTCTCCGTTGGAGCTGGGATATCTGCGAACAGTAGCATTTATCCTTGTAATTGCAGTATTTGTGCAGCTGCTGGAGATAGTGATAAAGAAACTCATGCCGCCTCTATATAAGACTCTTGGCGTATATCTTCCGCTGATCACAACAAACTGTGCGGTACTGGGCGTAACTATAATGAATATCGACGAGAATTATACATTTGCCCAGTCCATAGTAAATGCGGCATTTTCCGGTATAGGCTTTGCTCTTGCCATGGTCATATTCTCCGGGGTGCGTTCCCGCGTGGATGACGCAGAAAGCGAGACCCCCGCAATGTTCAGAGGTGTCCCTGCAACTCTTGTTGCGGCGGCGATAGTATCAATGAGCTTTCTGGGCTTTGGCGGTCTTGGACAGTAAGGAGGCAGATTGATGGAAAGCTATATTTATCCAATAGTCATATTTGTAGTTATGGGTGTGCTTTTCGGAGTGCTGCTTACGGTGGTATCAAAGTTTTTCGCTGTAAAGACTGATCCTCGCACCGAGCAGATAACAGAGGCTCTTCCTGGAGCAAACTGCGGAGCCTGCGGCTTTGCAGGTTGTGCCGACTATGCTGACGCTATCGTTACAAAGGGAGCGCCTATGAATGCCTGCCTGCCGGGTGGAGCATCAGCCGCATCTGCAATTGGCAGCATAATGGGTGCGGAGGTTAAAATTGCTGAGAAAAAGGTGCCTGTTCTCCACTGCAATGGCAACTGTAATGCTATGGAGCAGAAGTTCACCTTTGAAGGCATACAGACCTGTGCATCTGCAAAGCGGTTTTACGGCGGTACAGGGGCGTGTATGTACGGCTGTTTGGGACTGGGCGACTGTGCGGCAGTCTGTCCTGAGAGCTGCATAACCATAAAGGACGGGCTTGCAGTTTTCTGCGCTGAGGAATGCATCTCCTGCGGCAAGTGCGCTAAGGTATGCCCCAACGGACTTATTGAGCTGCGTTCTGTGAAGAAGAAGGTTGATGTGTGCTGTTCATCAAAGGATATGGGAGCTGCGGCAGTAAAGGCTTGCAAAAACTCTTGTATTGCTTGCGGAAAGTGCGTAAAGGTCTGCAGATTTGAGGCTATTCGTATAGCCGACGCCCATGCAGTGATAGATTATGACAAGTGTGTATCCTGTGGACTATGCGTAAAGGAATGCCCGAGAGGCTGTATCGTAAATCTCAGGAAACCTCCGGTAAAGGCGTGCGGAACTGTCAACGGCGGCGCATAAAAATGCGCCGCCGTTGACTGGCTTGTCAGATCCGCCTATAGACCGTTTTACATCGCCAGCTGCTGACAATCGCAGTTCATTGGCTTTTGTGAAACGTTTCACCAGAGATTTTCGCTGAAAATGGAGAAGTTGCAGCTTAATACGCAAAACACAAAAAAAAACAGCAGTACCGGAAGAGCTCCAGTACTGCTGTTATGTTATAGTTTCTCGTCAATACTCGCAACGTGTTTAAGAATCTGTTCGAGCGTGTCGGAAGAGCTGATTTTGTCGTTATCCTGATTATTTGCAAATCCGTTGAGTCCGGAGGCTTTGATGATTTGCGGATAATTCTTGTAGGCATAATCAAGGTCCACATCGCCTGAAATCCCAGGAATGCTGCCTGTCCATGAATACTGCCATAATCCGTATTTTCCGGAATAGGTGGTTTGACTTACGCCCACATGAGAAAGGAAGATATCATACTTATTCTTTACGCTGTCATTTATGTTATTTTCCAATGCGGATTTAAAGCTGTAGATTGCGGTATAGTATTCGGCTTTTTCAATTTCAGAGCAGAAAGCAAGGCACAGCTCAGACGCATTTGCAAGACTTTTCTGCTCCTCAATATCAAATGCTATCGGATATTCAAACGACTTTCCAGCCAGCACAGATAGGCACACAGCGGCTTCTTGTCTGGCTTCTGCTGCGGTTGTGGCGTAGCTGTACCAGTAGACGCCGCAAGGGATTCCAAGCCTTTTGCATTCGCTGTAGTTCCGCTCAAACTGCTCGTCAACCTGACTGTACTCTTTGCCATATCCTGCACGAAGAATGGCGAAATCAACTTTTCCTGATGCCCTTACCTTTTCCCAGTTTATAACGCCCTGATGTTTTGAGACATCAATGCCACAGGCTATAACTTCGGAGCTGTCGGTTTCAGACAATTCTGAGATGCCAAAATAGCTGTAAAAATCGTTTGTTACAGTGCTTGTACCTTTAGTTTCATCGCCGTACCACTTTGAGCCGGTACGTACATCAAGATGAGTGGAGGTATAGGAGCTTGTGATGTTAGCGATACCTGTAAAACCCAAATCCTGAGCTGTACAGCAAACAATCTTACTGCTGATTGGCTGACCGTTCTGAGCATAGCAGACAACATCGGCAGCAGTACCTTTTGTATGCTGACCGCTGCCGGTACCGCCTACATTTTTATCATGAGCAGAGCAGCGGTATCCGGAATTGACAATAATTTTACTGCAATTCAGCTTGTCACGCAGTGTTTCCAATTTAGTGATAAGCTCATCTGATATAATGATATCATGATTTGCACCGCACTTACACCTGAATTCTTTCACATTGAAATGTGGAGAGATTTGTGTAGTATCGGTGTATGTATAAGTTTTTACCGACATGATTATTTTCTCCTTTGGATAAAGAAATCACAAAGCGTTTTTTACTCAATTTCAGGCAGACCTGCAACTGATGTCAGCACAGATAAAATCCCTGCCAATATAGATGCTGAACAAACAGCAGTCCAATTCACAGCACCCATTACAGCAGAAGTTCCGATAGTTGCAACAGCAGTCTGAGCAATGGTTTTAATAGCTCTGACAGCAGCCGCTTTTATCCAGGATTTCCAGTTTCTTTTATTCATGATACTTTTCCTCCTTATTGCTTGGCAGATCCATAAATTCGGCGTGCAGCTGTGTCATGACACCGTTACCGCCTAACCCATGGTACTGCTGGTACATATTTTCAAAATTTTCCTTTGCGTAAATTGGGGCGTACCCACTTTCAATGCATTTGTTATAGTTATGCAGCATTCTATCACGGAGCAAGGCTTGTACGCCGTATTCTAACGCTTTCTGCCTGCCTTCCTGCTTTTTCAAGCGTGACAGTGTCGCTTTTGTGCCGATTCCCAGAACACCTGATGCGGACAGGATGGAGATTGCGATTGTAATGATCTCACTGATCACTCAGCATCCTCCTTCACCGTAAAATCTCCAGCCATAAGCACCAGCATTTCAGGTGCCAGATTCCCTGACGCATAAATCTGATACTCACCGTTTTCCAGCTGCGCAGCCTTGATCTCAGCGTTTCCCCAGCACGCACGCTGTATTGCTTTTCCTTGTTTCAGTTGTTCAACTGCTTCTATGATATTCATTTTGTTTGCCTCCTTACGAGATTGCCGTTATGCTTTGAATTTTTGGGCGTGAATTGTTTGAGCGTCCAACCCATGCCAGATAGTAGCTGCCGGCAGCAACGCCATCGCAAGGCGTCAGCGTAGTTATATAGTCAACACTGTATATCCACTGCATGGCGAGATCTATGTAGCTGCCTTCTGTCTGTGCTTTTGTGAGGATATCCTCAGCTGTACCGATGTCAGACTGTACCAGTCTCATGACACCGGTTTCTGTACTTCCCGACAGAAAACGCATTGCGATCTGTGTGGATGCTGTCACATTTATGGGTGTGGTAGAGCAAGTGAAGATCCCGGCGTCCCAGCCGAAAATATCAGTGGTATAGTTGAGAACATAGCCGTTCTCACTGCTGCAAAAGCCTGGATGTGCAGCTTCAAATTCGTCGGCACTGTATATAGTGCTGTTATATGTAAGGTATGTATTTTGACGTGTGTCTGCATCATAGAGTACGGTACTGGAAGTACTTCCGCCCGAGATTAGCAGTACTTTAGGTACAAGTGTGTTAAACGTTTCATCTGCGGATGCATCAACATTCAGTGTTATTAATGTCTGAACGAGCTCATCTCTTTGGCGTTTGACTTCATTAACATAGTCCATCAGCGTGTTCATTCAGTGGTCACCTCCGACTCAGGCAGGTCTACGACAGCAGCAAGCTCTTGCGCCGCTGCACCTACCGCAGCTTCTACAGCATCAATTCGTGCATTGTAAGCCGCTGTGACATTTGATAAAGCATTTTCAAGCTCTCCCTGAGTCACGCACAGTTCAAAGTCAGCGTTAAGTCTTGAGGAAAGAGTGGGGAATGTATTTTCGGCAATTGAACATGTACGTGCGGCTTCGATTTCCGTTTTCAGAGCGGCAACGTCTGCAGCGCCCAGTTGGTCAATCTGAGCTTGAAGATCCGCATCTGCTGTCTGATATGCCTGTGTAAGAGCACTGAGCTCCATCTCCATTTCGCTATGCTGTACACACATACCCATCTCAGCGTCGAGTCTCTGGTCAAGGCTGTCATAGGTGTACGGCGGCTCAGACAGACAGCCGGTACGGGCGTCTACTACTTCCTGAATGGAGGCTGATTTTGCCTCCTCCAGAAGTTCATTCATCTCAGCAAGCTTCTGGTCGAGTATATCAGGGGTGGGAGTGTGTTCCTCATCGCCTTGGACAGCAGCCTTAACGTATATGGATGGCATTTTGTACTTGATTATTGCAGCAGCGTCAAGTGTTCCTATAAGTTCCAGCTGAAGCAGTCCTGCCTCTGCTGTAACGTACTCGTTTATACGCCATGTAAGGTGTATCATTCCATCAGTAGCCGGTTCAGTGCTTATGGATTTGTCAAGCAGAGTTTCAGTCATAGCTCCTGACGGCGCAACTGTCCGTAGTACAAATGTACATCCTGATACGTCTACACCGTTGTTGACGGGGTCGACATAAATATTTATTTCATCTGAATATTTTTCGCCTTGAGTAAGCAGCTTTTCTATAGGTCTTGTGCAGATGAACTTTCCTTGTGATTTTAGTTCCATATTTCCTCCTGTTACAATAATATTAGTCGGTAAAACCATAACAAACCAGCTATGGTTTACACGCACTCATTTCTGAGC
>CALXBL010000049.1 GCA_944386525.1 uncultured Ruminococcus sp.
ACCCTGACAAATTACAGTGCCTATCCCTGACAAAATACGTTCACTTCTGGATGACAAAATAGATGGGCTCTGACAATGATGAATGGGAGTGATTATTATGATGAAGGCTAATAAATTATTTGCTGCTATAGCAGCGTCGGTTTTAACAATAGGTTCAGTTCAGGTGCTCAGTGCGGATGCTTTTGCGATGATGATAGATGATATTGATAGTTACTACGCTCACGGTTGGGAAGAAATAAACGACCGTGGCCATTTGGACTACGCATTTCGATACGCCGGTACTATAGATGAAGACGGAAATGCAGTATATAAGGTGCTCAAATACAATGGTCTCAATACTGCATATAGAGCTGTAGAATGTCCTCGACAGAATTATACACAGATTGAACTCAAGGGAGATGTGACCGAGGAAGAATTGAATTCAATTTATGATAAGTACAGTGAGGAACTGGACTTTGATGAGGTCGTTATTAGCAGTAACTGTTTTTGGGGCTGGCACAACCGTGATGAAAACGATGAGTTCACGTTTAGGGCGGATGATGTGCAGGATAAGAGCCATGTTGTAAAGAAAATGTGCGCTGATATGTACAGAGCCGGTATAGTATCAGAAGCGTTTTACGATAGATATACCGCAGATATTCACTCTAATATCAGAGTTGGGAACTTACTTCGCATAGATAATTACACAGGTGATGTATCAGAGCTTCAGGCTTTCTTCGCAGAGTATGATGAATCCTTTGTTGTTGAAACGATTAATGACAGGTATTATGTTGATATAGGCGTAGGATTGGATGAATTTAGATGGGATATTTCTGACGCACTTGAAGAGAGGTTCCCTGGTGTTGATGCGTATACAGGAATGATGGTTGATTATTCGGATATTGGAACTACGACATCCGGCACGGTCAACATTCTTGCTGCCGTGGAAGAAGAATCATGTGACATCAACGCAAGCGGCGCAGTTGACCTCGATGATGCAGTCTTCCTCCTCACGCACTACGCAAACACATCAGCCGGTATAGAGACAGCATCTGCTGCCGTAAGCTGCGACGTAAACGGAGACGGTGATGTGAATCTTGACGATGCAGCAAAGATCCTGGCAGTATATTCTGAATTGTCTGCCGGACTGAGATGATATACTTCTGCAAAAAAATGATATAATGACAGCGGCAGGCTTTATGCCTGCCGTTTGTTGTCTATTTCCTGTCGTTAGCAATTATTTTTCTCATAGCCAAAATACCCGTTCGGATAGTGTCCTCCATATCAAGCTGAGGTGTTTTCTGGAGCCCGTACTTTTTCTCACGCTCCTGATTCCATATCATGTTCAGGACAGTTGCGCATCTCACCCTGAGAGTACTTGCCACTACAAAAAGTGCGGCAGACTCCATCTCAGATGCAAGAACGCCGGCTTGTATCCAGGCGTTCCAGTCACTTATGAGTCTCTGTGCTACAGGCATACGCTCCGGACTATGCTGACCGTAGAACGAATCCTTGCACTGTACAATGCCTGTCACAAATGGCAGGGAAAGTTCTTGTGCGGCCTCCGCAAGGGTGCAGGCAAGACTGAAGTCCGGTACAGCCGGAAAGGCTGAGGGCATATATTCGTGAGATGTGCCCTCCATGCGGACAGCTCCCGTTGGAATCACGAGCTGTCCTGCTGGGATTTCAGCCTGCATACCTCCGCAGGTTCCTATCCTTATAAAGGTGTCGGCTCCGCACATCACAAGCTCTTCCATGGCGATAGCTGCCGAAGGTCCGCCTATGCCTGTTGAGGTGACGCTTACCGGCACCCCGTCCAGATATCCTGTCCAGGTAGAGTATTCACGGTTTCGGACGATGAGCCTTGATTCGTCCAGATGCTTTGCTATGATATCGGTGCGTCCCGGATCGCCGGGCAGGAACACATATCTGCCCACATCTCCCGGCCGGCAGTGAATATGAAACATTTTTTCGCTGGTTTGCATGGTAGCTCTCCTTTTGCTTAGAGGTGGATTATACGACATTTGCAGTATAATTATACCATAAAACGCATTCAAAATGCAATATTATTTAGAAAAAACAGTCTGATTTTCACGCAATTCCGAGGGAAATCAGTTTTCTGAAAAATAATCCTAAAAAATTGAAAAAAAGGGTTGACAATCTTTTTGATATGTGATATAATGTTAGAGTTGCAGCAGATAAGAGCTGAACAAAGCGAGACGTAACTCAGTTTGGTAGAGTGCTTGCTTTGGGAGCAAGACGCCGCAGGTTCGAGTCCTGTCGTCTCGACCACGTCCTGCCGGATACTGGCAAGCGGTGTCCGGGCAAGACGTAAATATTTGATGTGATAATGTCAGCCGCAGAGAGCTTGAATTTCTGGCGAAAAACAGCTTAAAAATTTTTTCGAAAAGCTTCGAAAAAAGGCTTGACAAAAACAACAGGATATGATATAATTAGTATCGTTGTGAAACGCTGGTGTAGCTCAGTTGGTAGAGCAGCTGATTTGTAATCAGCAGGTCGGGGGTTCGAGTCCGTCCACCAGCTCCATTTTATTTTAAACAATTAAATCAAACGGGGGAGTTCCCGAGTGGCCAAAGGGGGCAGACTGTAAATCTGTTGCTTCTAGCTTCGATGGTTCGAATCCGTCCTCCCCCACCAATCAGAAACAGGTAAGACCGTTTGGTTTTACCTGTTTTTGCGTATTTGGCGGCTGCCATGGGCAGCTGAGAGAAAACGGAGATTTAAATGAGGTTGAATGTATGATCAGAGAAAATTTGAGAAATGTTGCTATTATCGCCCACGTTGATCACGGTAAGACTACCCTTGTTGACGAGATGCTAAAACAAGGCGGTGTGTTTCGTGAAAACCAGAACGTTGCCGAAAGAGTTATGGACTCCGGCGATCTGGAGCGTGAGAGAGGTATCACCATTCTTGCAAAGAATACATCTGTAAAATATGGCGATATCAAGATAAATATCATAGATACTCCCGGACACGCCGATTTTGGCGGAGAGGTTGAGCGAGTTCTCAGCATGGTTGATGGCGCACTGCTGCTGGTAGACGCTGCGGAGGGCCCTATGCCGCAGACAAGATTCGTGCTCCAGAAGGCTCTGGAGATGAATCTGAAGATAATAGTTGTTGTAAACAAGATCGACCGTCCAGATGCACGCCTTGACGAGATAGCTGATGAGGTACTGGAACTGCTCATGGATCTTGACGCCAGCGAGGAACAGCTTGAAAATACACCATTTCTTTATTGCTCAGGCAGAACCGGAACAGCCTGCACTGAACCCTTCGGTGAGGGCAAGGATCTTGTGCCGCTGTTTGATACTATTATAAACTATATAGACGCACCTAAGGGAGAGCCGGAAGAGCCGCTCCAGATGCTCATATCCTCTATCGACTACAACGAGTATGTCGGACGTATCGCCGTAGGCAGGATCGCAAGAGGCACAATGAGTGTAAATCAGCCGATAATTATCGGCAACTATAATACACCGGAGGAATACCGTAGAAATAAGATAGTATCACTCCTCCAAATAGAGGGACTGAGACGAGTTCCCGCTGAAACTGCAACAGTAGGCGATATTGTATGGATAAGCGGTATTGAGAATATATCTATAGGTGATACGGTATGTGCGCCGGAAGCCTTTGAGCCGCTGCCCTTTACAAAGATAAGCGAGCCTACAGTGGAGATGACATTCTCCGTAAACGACAGCCCTTTTGCAGGTAAGGAGGGCAAGTTTGTTACATCAAGACAGCTCCGTGACAGACTTATGAAGGAGCTCCTCAAGGACGTTTCGCTGAGAGTCACCGAAACCGACAGCACCGACGCTTTCCGTGTGGCAGGCAGAGGAGAGATGCACCTGTCGATTCTCATCGAAAATATGCGCCGTGAGGGCTATGAACTGGGCGTGTCTACACCGAGAGTTCTCTATAAGGAGATAGATGGTGTGCGCTGCGAGCCTATCGAGGAACTGACCATCGACGTTCCGGACGACAACGTAGGCTCTGTAATGGAAAAGCTTGGAGTCAGAAAGGCTGAAATGCAGGATATGCACCCACAGGGCGGCAGAACAAGGATAACATTTCTGATTCCGGCAAGAGGTCTATTCGGCTACAAGAGCGAATTTCTCACCGATACAAAGGGCGAGGGCATCATGAACAGCGTATTTCATGGATATGAGCCGTATAAGGGCGATATTCCCAGAAGAAATACTGGTTCACTCGTATCATTTGAAACAGGTGAGGCTGTAACGTATGGGCTCTACAACGCACAGGAAAGAGGCTCACTCTTTATCGGTGCAGGTACTCCGGTATACGAGGGTATGATAGTGGGTTCGTCTCCAAAGTCCGAGGATCTGGTAGTAAATGTGTGCAAGAGAAAGCACCTTACAAACACAAGAGCAAGCGGCAGCGACGATGCGCTCCGTCTTGTACCGCCAAAAAATCTTAGCCTTGAGGATTGTCTGGAGTTTCTGGCTGACGACGAGCTGCTTGAGGTAACACCTCAGTCACTGAGGATACGCAAGCAGATTTTAAGCAACCAGCTCCGTGCAAAGCAGAGAGGCAAGAAACAGTGATCAAAATTAAAAACACTCAGAAAGGAAGAATATTATGACAAGCGTTACAAAAAAACAGTTGTGGGCAGCACTTCTTACAATGGCAGCAGTTCTGGCAATGACTGGCTGCTCCGGAGAAAACGGCGATACCGATGCAACAAGCTATACCGAAGCTGCTATCGGTGTTGTTGAAACTACTGAGGAGTATGTTTCCCAGTCCGATTACCTCTACATCAAGAATGAGGACGGAACTATTGCAATAAGCGGCTATAGCGGCAGCGCTGCTGTAGTGGAAGTTCCGGCTGAGATCGACGGTATGGCTGTAACAGCTATTGGCGATCATGCTTTTGAGGCTAACTGGGATATTGAGGAAATAGTTCTGCCCGAGGGCATTACATATATCGGGGAGAGCGCATTTATGGACTGCGGCAGCCTTAAGAAGGTTACTATCCCACAGTCTGTAACAACTCTGCGCCGTGCGGCATTTGCAGGCTGCTCTGTACTTGATAACGTGGTAGTTCCTGCGAATACAGCTGTTATTATGGAGGAGACATTCAGCGGCTGCGCAAGCCTTAAGAGCCTGACTATAACAAATAGTGCAGTGGCATACGAAAACTGGTGTCTCGACAAGGAAATAATGCCAGAGCTTGTTATAACCTGTCCCGACGGCTCCGAGATAAGCGCATGGGCAGCAGAAAACGGCTTTGAGACAGCTTCACTGTCCTGATTTTGAAAGGAATAAACTGATATGAATAATCTGAAGAAGCTCATTATGATAATTACAGCCGCAGTAATGGCTGTATCCTTTGGAGCGTGCAATAATGATGATAATGTTTCTGAAAACAGCTCTGACACATCTTCCACTGAAAGCTCCGGGACTTCCGAGGAGACAACTGAAGCTGCCACAGTGGAAGGCACAGTTCAGGCGCCTATCCCGCAGGAGTATGACGGCACAGAAGTTCCCGACGCTGCAGCTCAGGTAATATCCGACTACTTCACAGCAATAATGAACCAGGATTACGACGCTTATGTGGAAACTCTCGATCCGTATTACTTTGAGGTATATAATTCCTGGCTGGACGGCTCATTCGGCTACGGTATGGAGACATCATTCGAGTCTATGCATCAGAGCCTTATGGATTCAGCAGTAACGGCAAATGGCGATGCTGACGTTACAGAAATGGTTATCACAAAGGTACAGCTCAAGGAATCCGAACCTGCTGAGGGCGAGGATGAATATTCGGTCGACGACTATCTTGCTCAGTACGACAACGTTATAAGCGAGGGCTTTGCTGAGGAGCTGAAAGCGCAGTGTGACGATGTTGTGAGCGTTACCTTTACATTGTTTGCAGACTGCGACGGCAAGGAGCTTGAAATAATGACCGATATGGAAATACTCCTTACCGTTCACGGTGACGAATATAAAGTTATGGGCTGATAACTGTACACGGAAATAACGGTTTACAAGAAATGTGTCCATGCTGCAAGGAATTTATAAAGTACCCTTGACAATGGCAGAAAAAGGGCGTATAATTACTTTGTTAAATATATATCAAGCGGTTTATATATAATAAAGATAAATCGATCACGGAGGCGTAAGCAATGAAGAGAGTTTATAATTTCAGCGCAGGTCCGGCTGTATTGCCGGAGGAGGTCCTGAGAGAGGCAGCAGAGGAAATGCTGGACTACCGTGGAACAGGTATGTCCGTAATGGAAATGAGCCACAGAAGTGCGGCGTTCCAACAGATAATCGACGAGGCGGAGGCTGACCTCAGAGACCTGATGAATATCCCGGATAACTATAAGGTACTGTTCCTCCAGGGCGGTGCGTCACAGCAGTTTGCAGCTATCCCGATGAATATGATGAAGAATGGCAAGGCTGCATATATTGTAACAGGTCAGTGGGCAAAGAAGGCTTATCAGGAGGCCCAGATATACGGCGAGGCTGTAAAGGTAGCGTCTTCCGAGGATAAGACTTTTTCATACATACCCGACTGCTCCGATCTGGATATCCCGGAGGATGCAGACTATGTATACATCTGCGAGAACAACACTATCTACGGTACAAAGTTCAAGACTCTGCCCAACACAAAGGGCAAGCCGCTGGTTGCAGACGTTTCATCCTGTTTCCTGAGCGAGCCTGTTGACGTATCAAAGTACGGTGTTATTTGGGGCGGTGTTCAGAAGAATATCGGACCGGCAGGCGTTGTTATCATGATAATCCGTGAGGATCTTATCCCCGAAACTCCTCCTGTTGCCAACACTCCAACAATGCTGAAGTGGAAAACACAGGCTGACAATGGCTCTATGTACAACACACCTCCATGCTACGGTATCTACATCTGCGGCAAGGTGTTCAAGTGGATAAAGAAGATGGGTGGCCTTGAGGCTATGAAGGCTCACAACGAGAAGAAGGCTGCTATTCTCTACAAGTTCCTGGATGAAAGCAAACTCTTCAAGGGCACAGTTCGTGCAGAGGATCGTTCTCTCATGAATGTACCGTTCATCACAGGTGACGCTGATATGGACGCAAAGTTTGTAAAGGAAGCTAAGGCTGCTGGCTTTGAGAACCTGAAGGGTCACAGAAGCGTAGGCGGTATGAGAGCGTCTATCTACAATGCAATGCCTATAGAGGGCGTTGAGGCTCTGGTAGCGTTCATGAAGAAATTTGAAGAGGAGAATGCATAATGGTCAACAGGCTGCTGAGTATGATGCAGACTGCTGAAGATCTGCGCCATGAGGACTACAAGGACAGGATAAAGGCTCGCAATAAGATGAGGGCAAAAATAATTCTGGTTCTTTTTGGACTTGTGGCTATCGGCTGCCTGTTTGTAAGAATTATAACTTGAAGAAAGAGGAGACACCTATGTTTAATATTCAGACTCTCAATAAGATATCAAAGTCCGGTATATCACGCTTTGGTGAAAACTACAGCGTAAGCGATGATGTGCAGAATCCGGATGCTATCATGGTGCGTTCCGCACAGATGCACGATATGGAATTCGGCAGCAACCTGCTTGCGATCGCAAGAGCAGGTGCCGGCGTAAATAATATTCCTGTCCAGAGATGCGCAGAAGAGGGTATTTGTGTGTTTAACACCCCCGGCGCAAACGCAAACGCAGTAAAGGAGCTTGTACTCACGGGTCTTATGCTCTCCAGCCGTGACATTTTCGGCGGTATGGAGTGGACATCAGGTCTTGAGGACGGCGAAACTCCTGTTGCAAAGCAGGTGGAAAAAGGCAAGAGCCAGTTTGTAGGTCCCGAGATCTCCGGCAAGACGCTGGGTATTATTGGTCTTGGTGCAATTGGTGCGCTTGTTGCAAATGCAGCTATCTCACTGGGTATGAAGGTTGTAGGTACTGACCCGTTTCTGTCTGTAGGCGCAGCTCTCAGATTGAATCCGGCTGTAATTGTTGTAAAGTCCAACGATGAAGTATTTGCAGCAGCTGACTATATCACACTTCATGTTCCGTATAATAAGGACACAGCAGGTATGATAAATGCTGAGGCTATCGCAAAGATGAAGGATGGCGTAAGAGTGCTGAACTACGCAAGAGGCGAACTGGTAAACGACGATGATATGCTGGCAGCACTTGAGTCCGGCAAGGTAGCACGCTACTGCACCGATTTCCCGAATGCAAAGACATCTCACGCAAAGGGCGTTATAGCAACACCTCATATTGGCGCCTCTACACCCGAGAGTGAGGATAACTGTGCAGTTATGGCTGCTGATGAGCTTATCGAATACCTGGAAAAGGGCAATATCCGCAACAGCGTAAATCTGCCTAATGCAGAGATGAACGCTGTGGGCACAAAGGTATGCGTTATCCACAAGAATGTTCCTGCTATGATTGCAGCAGTTACAACAGCAGCTGCAAGCAACGGTTTGAATATTGAGAATATGGTAAACGCAAGCAGAGGAGACTTTGCTTACACAATGCTCGACGTTATGGGCGAGGTTACTGACCATATGGTGGATACTCTCGGCAAGATCGAGGGCATTATCAGAGTAAGAGTTATAAAGTAACTATTGGGAGATGTCTTGCCTTATGTGCAGATACTTTCCGGCTGATGATCTCTTATGATGTTTCAGATATGGTGATATGTTTATCAGGCTGAGATTCAGACCTGACACACAAAAACAAACTCAGAGTAGAATACGGTGCGTTAAGTGTTTGGCAGACGGGGAGTTGCTGCCGGGACGAAAAGGCATAAGCTTTGCGGTACCGTATTCGCATCCCGCTGAATGTTACATAAGAATATGAGAGCCTTTTATTTTCGCTCCGGGATCTTATGTGCAGGAAGCACGGAATTTTCAGGAGGTATGAAAATGAAAGGCTTTATTTCATCATTCACAGTATCCGCAAAGGAGTTTACAAAACTCCGCTCACTGAGCACAACGGCATTGCTTGTTGCGCTGTCGATGCTCATTGAGACATTCGCTATAGATGTAGGCGTGATACGAATCAATTTTGCATTTATCGCAATAGCCGCCATAGGAATGCTCTTTGGACCGACAATGGCATTCACAGCAGGTATGGCGTGCGATATAGTGGGATATATAGTACACCCGATAGGCGGATTTTTGCCGGCATATTCAGTTGCCGCAGGCATACAGGGACTTATTTATGGTTTGATACTCTACCACAAGATGGAGTGGCGCAGCTTTGGCTCCACAAAGAAAGGACGCATTGATATAATTCAGATAGTGCGCATAATTCTTGCGAGACTTCTGGATGTTTGCATAGTTAACCTGTTTATAAACACAGCGCTTAATTATCACTATGGTTTTATCCCTAAGGAGGCATTTGGTGCAGCAATGGCCACGAGAGTTATAAAGAATCTTGTGGAGCTTGCAGCAGATATACCGCTGCTTTTGATCATTCTGCCGATAGTACTCATGGCGTATAAGAGAGTATTCAGTGAAGAGCGCAGGCGAGCAGTCAGCTAACGTCTGATAGCGTTCCATAAAACCAAATAACTCCAGTATCACCGTATCTTTAACAATAAAAAAGAGCCGCTGCGTTTTTTGCAGCGGCTTTAGTATTATCACTTTCTTCTGGAGCGATTTTTGCGTTCGGTGTTGCGTTTTATATCGCACATACGTTCTTCACTGTTCTGTTTGAATCGGCTGAGCATATCCTCAAAAGAAAGTTCAGTAACAGGTGGTTTCTTTTTAGGTTCCCACACATTGGGTTTAGTCTCACGTTCAGCTTTTGGTTCACGCTGGAGTCTTTTGGGCTGGTGGGAAGAGTCATGCGGTGGCTTAGGAGCTTCAGGTTCAGCCTGTTTCATTGAAAGGCTTATCTTGCCGTTCTCGTCGATACTAAGCACCTTTACTTTAACGCCCTGACCTTCAGTCACAAAATCACGGATCTCATTGACAAAGCTTCTGGAAATCTCGGAAATGTGCACCATACCTACGATACGCTGGTTTTCTGGATTTGCGATATCGACAAAAGCTCCGTACTTAGTGATAGTTTTTATTACACCCTCATAAATTTTACCATTCTCTACCTGCATATGAATCTTATAATCCCTTCATCAAATAATTTAACCCGTCCAAATTATGTCAGTTACGTGATATGTCGTAAAAGCGAAACTCATCAGGATAGGCATAGCCATAATCTTCACGAGCCAGCTTTTCCATATACTTGTCAGTATCACCGCTGTTGAGGATACGGGACAGATCCTCGCTCATAGCCTGATATTCCGAAATTTGCTCATTTATCTCAGCGAGTTCATTTTTCTTTTCAGCGATGTTTGACTGTATGCTGATTATAAGAGCAGTGCAGCCGATAATTGCGGCAGCAGCAGCAGTTCGCTCGAATATGCGGAATATGAATTTAGAACGAGAAACCGGCTTTTTTGAAGCACGTCTCCGTTTAGAGGATCTGCGGCTTTTTGTCTTTTTATTCTGAGCCACTTTTGTTATCACCCTGCTTTCTTTTACTCTTAAAGATATTATACAACATTTTGAATGGTGCAATCAAGGGGGCAAGCGAAATATTTTTTCTTTTTGTGTGAGTTTTGGCATTCCTGACAAATTTCATCCTGAATTTTGTGTATATACTTACAATAATATTACGAAACGGTTTTATGCACCAGGCAATAACTTTCATGATTATTTTCAGGATGGACGATATCAGCTTTACAACAGGGTTGCCAATGAGCAGCCTGCACACGATGAAGCCGATAATGCTTCCGCCGATGCAGAAAAATCTAAGGTCACCTTTTGCGAGAACGGCAGTAAATGCGGCTATGCTTCCAGCCCATATGAGCAGAAAGAGTATATCCTCCAGGGCAACAGCAGCAGTCTTATGAGGGATAACAAGTCTGAGGGCACGAAAAATATCGAATATAAGCTCCATGCCGAATCCTAAGAGGACCGAACTGAGAAACAGCACGGTCTCCTCGTGGACGGACAGAAAAGTATCAGGTATTATCATCAGCGGAAGAGCTTTCCAAAGGCAGAGAGCGGACCTGTCTTATCCCGGTCGCCGTACTGGAGCGACCATATATCGCCGCTTATTTTCATATCGCCTGTTTCGAGGCTGACGCTGTCGACGTGGAGTTTTCTCCCCTTTATGGTGAGCTCGCCAAGCTCCGTGAACAGTCTGATTATGCGTTCATCGAAGCAGTCCACATCGGTCACGCCCGAAAGGCTCAGTCGTTCTCTGTCCTCTGATATAAGGTTGTGGTGTCCCTTGAGCTTTTGGGCTTGAAGTTGTTGTTTCATATGTAAAGACCTCCGGTTCATAAGCTTTTGTACAGCCTATGCAGAGGAGCGGATTATTAGACCTGTCTGTCTCTCTGGGCAACGGCGAGATAGTCGCAGCGTTCGTTTTCGGGGTGACCTGCATGGCCCTTAACCCACACGAATTTCACGTTGTGGCGTTCCAGCAGCGGCAGGAGCTGTTCCCACAGGTCAACGTTGAGGGCAGGTTTTTTGTCGGATTTTATCCAGCCTTTTTTCTTCCAGCTGTAAACCCATCCTTTGGTTATGCTGTCCACTACGTATTTGCTGTCGGTGGTCAGAGTTACGCTGCACGGCTCTTTCAGAGCGGAAAGAGCCATAATAACGCCGGTAAGCTCCATTCTATTGTTGGTGGTGGAAGGCTCGCCGCCAGAAAGCTCCTTTTCGACAGAGCCGTATTTCAATACAGCGCCCCAGCCGCCGGGGCCTGGATTTCCGCTGCAAGCGCCGTCTGTAAATATCTGAACTTCTTTCACAATTATCCTTTCCGCAGCCGGATATATGCCTAACTGCTTGAATTTCATAGCTTTTATCACATTATATCTTATATAGCAGTCTATGTCAATAGTGTCCGTCCTGCGCAAACAAGCGCAATCCACAAATATACAAAAATAAGTGAGGTGAATTTGTGGGAAATAACAGTTGATTTTTTCGCCAAAATCTAATATACTATAATATATGTTTTAGTATAATAAAATAATATGGAAGGAGCGGGGAGAAATGTGATCTCCCTAATGAATGATATGAGTTTGAAAGTTGTAAAGTTCGGCGGAAGCAGCCTTGCAGATGCCGGTCAGATGAAAAAGGCATCAGATATAATCAAGGCAGAGGCAGAACGTCGATATGTTGTGCCGTCGGCACCCGGAAAGAGATTTTCCGACGATATCAAGGTGACCGACCTGCTGTACAAGTGCTACGGTCTGGCTGAAAAGGGCGAGGATTTTTGCGCAGTTCTCGCTGAGATCCACAACAGGTACAAGGAGATAATCTCTGGTCTGGGACTTGATTTTTCAATTGACGACGAGATAAAGACCATTGAGGAAAATTTCCGCAAGAGATATGGCAGCGACTATGCTGCTAGCCGTGGTGAATACTTGAATGGCAAGGTTTTTGCAGCATATCTTGGCTTTAAATTTATCGATGCAGCTGAGGTCATCTTCTTCAGCGAGGACGGCAGCCTTGATCTTGAAAAGACAAACAAGTCTTTGAGAAATGCTCTTGACGGCGTTGAATATGCAGTTATCCCGGGCTTTTACGGCTGCGGCGCAGACGGCTATGTACGCACATTCTCCAGAGGCGGTTCAGATGTTACCGGTTCTATCGTGGCAGGTGCAGTAAAGGCGTCTATCTACGAGAACTGGACTGATGTTTCCGGTTTCCTGGTAGCAGATCCGAGAATAGTTGATGATCCCGTAACTATCCGCACAATCACCTATACTGAGCTGAGAGAGCTTTCATATATGGGTGCGTCCGTACTCCATGAGGAGGCAATTTTCCCAGTACGTTCAGCAGGTATTCCGATAAATATCAGAAATACAAACGACCCGTCTGCTGCCGGCACAATGATTGTTCCCGACAGCCATGAGGACGAGATGAGCGCATATACCATTACAGGTATTGCCGGCAAGAAGAACTTTTCTGCAATCAATCTGCATAAGGACAGAATGAACAGCCAGATCGGTTTCTGCCGTGATGTGCTTGATGTGCTTGCTGAGAACGGCATTTGTATCGAGCATATGCCGTCGAGCATTGATTCCATGACAGTCATCATTGATAGTGCACACATGGAGGGTAAGCAGGACGACATTGTAACACAGATACGCAAGCGAGTGGATCCCGATGATATTTACGTTGAGGAGGGCGTTGCGCTTATTGCCGTAGTGGGCAAGGGTATGTGCAGAACGAGAGGCGTTGCAGCAAGAATATTTGCCGCACTGGCTCACGCAAGGATCAATGTAAAGATGATCGACCAGGGTTCCAGCGAGTTGAATGTAATCGTAGGCGTAAACGAGGAGGACTTCGAGCAGGCAATTCGCTGCATTTACGATATGTTTGTAGGTTCTTCGCTGAACTAACTAAGAGATATAACAAAAGGCTGCCGCAGATAAAAGCGGCAGCCTTAATTGCTATTAGCAGTATAAAATTACGGCTCTATAATAAATGTTGGGGAAAGCCGAGTAAAGCCTACAAAATAAATATCAAAAAAAGTAGAGCATATTTGAG
>CALXBL010000050.1 GCA_944386525.1 uncultured Ruminococcus sp.
AGATAAGAAGTTTTCAGTAGAAGATATTCTCAGCGAGTACGGCGGAACAGATCCCAAAACTCCGCCAAAGGGCAAAACCCCGTCAGGAAAGCTGGAGACACATAGAATGCTCAGCAGAACAGCTGCCGGCACAAAGCCGCAGTATGGATCTGAGCGTCCAACTACTTTTCGGCGTGCCGAGGAGGAGTCGAAAGTAAACCGCATAAAGCGTGAGGTCCGCACCGGTTCAAGGGTTGACATAGAGAGCAGCCGTGCAGCTGCGTTCCAGACTTTGGAGCTTATGCGTGAAAAGGTTTCGTTTGTAAATTCAGCTGCGGCAAATCCTCAAACTGCACCGGCACAGAAGGACGATAAGATCGCAGGATATGAGGGTGCTGTAAGAGTAAAAGAGGCTGGGTCGGGCGGCAAGAAAAGTATGCAGGATACGTATATTCCGAATATACGTACAATGGAGGACTCCACAAGAGCAAAGGAGGAACGCTCCGGAAAAGGAAGAAAACGCACTACTGACGAAAACCACCACCAGTATCGTAAGGATACATTCCGCACCGACAAGCGAGAAGAGCATGATGTCATTGCGGAGGATGACAGTAAACCATTTTTCTTTGATCTGCACCATGCTGATGCAGTCAAGTTCATAAGCCGTGAGGCTCGTGAGGAAAGAGAACGCCGCCGCCGTGTAGCCGCTATTCGCAGACTGCGCCGTAAGCGCATGAAGCTTCGTGAGCAGGAGATGAGCGAGGATGGTTCTGCGCCTACCGTACATATCCCCAATAACGATTCCGAGATAAGGGCGAATATAAATATTCTCAGGAAAACTGTTTCGTTTAGAACTATCTCATTATCTGTGCTTTTTGTGATAGGGGTCGTGCTTACGATCTTTGAAGGTTCAGATAAGGGTATTGTCTCATTACTTGGCGCTTCAGGCGGAAGTGCGGTACATCTGCTGATAGGAATGCTTGCTGTGCTAATAGCTTTTCCCACCGTTGCAAATGGACTCAGATATCTCTGTACAAACCGTGCTGACAGCGACAGTATGGCGGCAGCGCCGATAACAGCAGCTGTTTTGGGCGCAGCAGTGAATACTATACTGCCTGAAAGCGTTGAGCGGGGCGAAGCACATCTATTTGTGCCAGTGGCTATTTTTATTTTGCTGATGAATTCCCTGGGCAAACAGCTTATAATACACAGAGCGATGAATAATTTCTCTGTTATATCGGGAAAATATGAGCAGTATGTGCTGACCTATGTAAATAAAGAAAGCGATGCAGAGACGCTCACAAGAGGCGTTGTATCAGATTATCCCATACTCATGTCCATGCGCAAGGCACGTCAGATGAGCGATTTCCTGCGCTATACCTACTCAGAGGATATGGGCGACAGATTCTGCCGCAAGGCTGCACCTCCAGTGTGTATAGGTGCACTTCTAATAGCGGCAGCTATAACCGGCATCAGATTTACCGTGATGCCGAGCGAGGCTGTACCGGGATTTTTCTGTTCGGTATTTTCAATGCTTCTATGCGGAGGCTGCTGCTCAGGTATAATGCTTACTGCAAATATCCCGATGTTTTTAGCGTCGAAGAAACTGTCAAAGCGTGACTGTGCGCTGCTTGGATACCAGAGTGTGGATGAATTTTATGATGCAAATTCAATTCTTGTAAATGCCTCCTCACTCTTTCCCGATGGCTGCGTTTCCATTGAAGGCATGAAGGCGTTTCGTGATGTGAGGGTTGAGGATGTCATCCTTATGGCGGCAGGTCTTGCACGTCAGGCGGACAGCGTTCTTGGGGCTGCCTTTGAAAAAATGGTGGATATGGAAAACAGTTCTATTCCATATGTGGACAGCGTTCTCTATGAGGAGGGACACGGTCTTAGCGGATGGGTCAAGAACAGGCGTGTGCTCCTTGGTAACCGTGATATGATGGTTGCCCACAATATCGAGGGACTCCCGTCGCCATTGCGTGAGGCTGAGTATTCCGGAGAGGGTAATGAGGTGCTTTATTTCTCGTTAAGCGGAGTGCTGTCGGCAATGATGATCGTGAAGGTGACAGCAAGTGAACGTATGAAGGTAAGGCTTCATGCTCTCATATATGAGAATGTATCTCTTGTCGTAAAGGCGTGTGACAGCTTTCTTACACAGCAGTTTATAGCAGGAATTTATATGCTTCCTGAAAGCAGCATGAAGGTTATCCCCCTTGCTCATCACGAGATATTCGGCAGATATACGGAGCCTGCTGATTCAGTGAGTGCTTCGGTGATAGCATCCGGCAGATTCGAAGATACCGTAAGACTTCTTATCTCAGCAAGAAGGATACGCAGAAGTGCAATGGCTGGTGTGATACTTCAGTCGGCGGCAGTTATAATAGGTTTTGCGATTGCACTCATATACATAGCGCTGAGTGCCTACACAAGTGTAACTGCAGGAATGTTCCTTATATTCCAGATAGCGGCATCGTTTGTGACGGCACTGGCAGTACGTATAAAATAAAGACATAGCAGAAAGGAGCTGCCATGGATTTAAGAAACAATCATCAGGGCAGGTCGGACGACCAGGAGACCCAGTATATACCTGCTCAGAATATAGAACGAAAACGTTCAGATCAATACGACACACAGGAACTTTCAGCAGCAGAGATACGCAGACGTTCTCAGCAGGAGCTAAATGAGCGTGCAAGGAAATCACAGGTATCGGGATATCCTCAGCAGAAATCAAAACAAGGTTACTATCAGCAGCAGGGTTATCCACGAAATCAGGGTTACCCACATAATCAGGGTTACCCACATAATCAGGGTTATTCACAGAATCAGGGTTATTCACAGAATCAGGGTTATTCCCAGAGTCAGGGTTATCCACAGAGTCAGGGTTATCCACATAATCAGGGTTATTCACAGAGTCAAGGTTACCCACATAATCAGGGTTATTCACGGAATCATGGTTATCCTCCGCAGCAAAGACCACAGCAAGGATATCAGAAGCAGAAGACTGTTAAGCACAAAAGCAGAAAGAAACCTTTATGGGAGCGTGTGCTGAAGGGTATACTCTGGTTGGTGATAGTTGTTTTTATTCTGTATTCTGTGATAGTTCTCATAGGCATCATGCGGACGAATATAATCCCGACTGCCGACAGAACACGTACAGATGATGCAGCATATGCGTCTTATACGGATAATATCCTTATAATCGGAACTGATTCCCGTGATCCCGAGACAGATCCGGGCAGATCTGATTCCATGATACTGCTTTCAGTAAATTCATCAACCAATACTATATACATGACATCTTTTCTAAGGGATGTCTATGTTTATATAAATGATGAATACGGCTACGGAAAGCTTAATGCAGCATATTCCTATGGCGGAGCAGAATTGCTGATGGATACTATAGAGTCAAACTATCATATTAAGATAGATGATTACGTGCTTGTATCATTTGAGGCGTGTGCGGCAGTTATTGATTCAGTGGGCGGAGTTGAGGTGACTCTTTCTGACGATGAGGCAAATGCGCTCAATGAGATACTCATAAGTGAAGTGAATGAGCTTATGGGCGACGACAGAAACGATGACTTGATTGAATCCGGAGGAACTTACACTCTTAACGGCAAGCAGGCACTTTCCTACAGCCGTATCAGATACGTCGGAAATGCGGATTTTGAACGTACAAGCCGGCAGCGTGAGGTTCTCACAACGGCAATGAAGAAGGCTTGTAAAAACCCCGCTGCATTAGGAAGTATATTTATGACTGCACTGCCAAAGGTGACGACGAATATATCAGGACTTGATCTCTACGGCTGGTCGCTTAAAGCACCATTCCTGCTCATGGGGTACGAGATGAAACAGCAGCAGATACCGGCAGACGGAACGTTTTACAGCGATACCATAGATGGTCAGTCGGTGCTTGTTGCCGACTTCACCGAGAACTATAATGAGCTTGCAGGAACCATTTTCTCAGAGTAAATATGATAAAGGCTGGCTTATGCTTTGCGGGTCAGCCTTTTGATTTGCAGGCAGAAAACTGTTATGTTCACAGAAAAACTGATTGACAACAGGCAGAAAATGTAATATAATAAAAATGTTATTCAATCAACAAGTATGATTTGTAAAGGAGCGTTTATTTTATGGCTAAGAAGCAGATTTCACAGAGCGGCTATAATAAGCTGAATGAGGAGCTTGATTATCTGATTATAGTCAAGCGTGCAGAAATGGCACAGAAGCTTAAAGAAGCCCGTGCTCAGGGCGACCTTTCTGAAAACGCTGAATATGATGAAGCTAAAAACGAACAGGCAATTCTTGAAGCAAGAATCGCCGAGATCCAATACACACTGGATAATTCCGTTGTCGTTGATGACGATGATATCTCTATTGACGAAGTAGGTCTGGGTTCAACTATCCGCATACACAACTTCCGCACAGGCAAGACCGAGATTTTCCAGATCGTAAGCAGCAACGAAGCAAGCTTTAAGGATGGTAAGATCTCCGATGAATCACCTATCGGCAAGGGTGCTCTGAAGAAAAAAGTCGGCGATACTTTCCTGGTTGAAGCACCTGTAGGTGAGCTAAAGTTTGAGATTCTTGAAATATCCAAGTAAGGAGCTGCGTAAGAATGGCTGAAAATATAACACCGGCTATGGATATCGAGCAGGATGTCCATGAGCAAAAGAGAATCCGTATGGAAAAGCTTGCTGAGCGCAAGGCAAATGGTATGGATCCGTATACAATAACAAAGTTTGACGTTACAAAGAAGGCTGCTGAGGTAAAGGCTGAATATGAGGCTGCCGAGGCTGAGATAAAGGCTAAGGCTGGCGATGATGAGGAGATGCTGCAGGCAGGACTTGATGGCCTGAAGGATAATATTCTCTCTGTGGCTGGCCGTATCATGAGCAAGCGAGTTATGGGTAACGCTATCTTTATCCATATCCAGGACAGCACCGATCGCATTCAGGTTTATGTGCGTGTAAACGATATCGGCAAGCCTGCCTTCAAGGAGTTCAAGAAGTGGGATATTGGTGATATTGTTGGTGTTAAGGGATATGCTTTCCGTACGAGAACCGGCGAGATATCCGTTCATACTATGGAGATAACACTTCTCTCTAAGTCACTGCTGCCGCTGCCTGAAAAGTGGCACGGACTTAAAAATCAGGACATACGATATCGTCAGCGTTATCTCGACCTTATCGTAAATCCAGAAGTAAAGCAGACATTTGTAACAAGAAGCCGTGTTATCAAGGAGATAAGAAACTACCTTGACAATATCGGATATATCGAGGTTGAAACTCCCGTATTGCTGCCAATACAGATAGCAGCTGCTGCAAGACCTTTTAAGACTCACCACAATACACTTGATATGGATATGTTTTTGCGTATCGAGACAGAACTCAATCTGAAAAAGCTTATCGTAGGCGGCTTTGACCGTGTTTATGAGGTAGGACGTATTTTCAGAAACGAGGGAATGGATCCGTCGCACAATCCGGAGTTTACATCTATCGAGATGTACCAGGCATACACCGACTATAAGGGCATGATGGATCTTATCGAGGATATGTATAGAACTCTTGCGAAGAAGATCTGCGGCAGGGATATTATCACATATCAGGGTGTGGATATACGTCTGGGCGAACCGTGGGAGCGCCTTACTATGGTAGAGTCTGTAAAGAAGTATGCAGGCGTTGACTACAACGAATGGACTACCGACGAGGACGCAAGAGCTTGTGCGAAGGCTCACGGAGTTGAGGTCGAAGAGGGTGAAAATGCTACAAAGGGTCATGTGCTTATTGCTTTCTTTGATGCTTTTGTTGAGGAGAAGCTCATTCAGCCTACTATTATATATGATTATCCGGTTGAGAATTCTCCGCTTGCAAAGCGCAAGCCCGAGGATCCGGCATTTACCGAGCGTTTTGAGTATTTCATATATGCACGTGAGATGGGTAATGCTTTCTCCGAACTCAATGATCCTATCGATCAGAAGGAGCGTTTTGTACAACAGGTAGCTGCAAGACGTGCTCTTGGGGATATGACTGGCGAAGTAGATGAGGATTTCATAACCGCACTGGAATATGGTCTGCCGCCTACGGGAGGTCTGGGTCTTGGACTTGACAGACTTGTAATGCTGCTGACAGATAGTGCGTCTATCAGAGATGTGTTGCTTTTCCCCACTATGAAGCCGCTGCCTAAGCTCGGTGCTGCTGAAAGTGACAATGATGAACATGAGGATGAAGCTGAGTAAGAAAGTTTGGACAAGGGGTGTGCTGAGGGCTTTTATGCCCTTGGTGCGCTTTTCTTTATTAAAGGAAAAGAGGAATCTCCACAATGCAAGAGGATAAAAAGAACAAAAAGGAAAAGGGAAAAAGTTTCCTTGAAACTGTACGTGAAATAGACGAAAAAGAAAAGCGTATGGAGGAGGAAGCCGAGGAAAAACGCCGGCAGATACTTGCGGAAAAACAGAAAAAGGAACGTGAAGAATACGATAAGAGAATAAGACAGGAACGTATTGAACTCATGCGTCTGAAACAGGGTGTTATTACCGAAAGCGAAATGATACCTACAAAAGATGACGAAGCTCCTAAGCTTTCTTTCTGGAAGAAGATCGGCAACTTTTTCTACCACAGCAAGTGGTGGCTTGTCATAACTGTTTTCATAGTGAGCGTGTTTACATATATGATAGTTGACTATATCACTACAGTTCGGCCGGATATGATAGTTATGGTGCTGACGGACGACCTGACCTTACAAAGCTCCAACGACTATCTATCAAACTACTTTGAGCAGTATGTGGACGATGTTAATGAAGACGGAGAAATCTCTGTAGATATCTACCGTATCCCAATAGATAATGATATAAGCAATGCTGAATATTACACAGGCAATATGACAAAGCTATCCTCACAGTTCCAGCTGGCTGATTCCATCATGGTGATTACCGACGCCGTTGCAAATGAGAAAATCCTTGCGGAGGAGACACTTGTGAATCTTGAGGAACTTTTCCCGGATAATAAAAATGTCAGGGGTACTGGCTTTTATATAAGAGATACTGATTTTATGGAAAAGGTCGGCTACACCGATACCGTCCTTGACAGAGATATATGCATAGGGCTTAGAAAGGTGACAAAGACTTACGACAGCATTGAGGAAATGCAGGAAAATTATGACTATGCCTTCAGCGTTCTGGAGAAGATCATAGACGATCTGCCCTATGAAAAGAAAGTACGTACTCTTGAACCTGAGGCGTATACAGAAGGAGGTTTGTCGTAATGCTTTATATAGGATGTCATCTGTCTGCCTCAAAGGGTTATCTTGCCATGGGCAGACACGCCCTGGCGCTTGGTGCAAATACATTTGCTTTTTTCACACGAAATCCCAGAGGCGGTTCAGCAAAGCCTATAAGTCAGGCGGATATAGATGCTTTTAATAAGCTGTACACTGTCCATAACTTTGGAAAGCTTGTAGCTCATGCTCCCTATACCATGAATCTCTGTTCTTCCGATCCTGCTATCAGGGAGTTTGGCAGAAATATGCTTGCAGATGATATGGTGAGGATGGAGTATACTCCATATCAGTACTATAATTTTCATCCTGGCAGCCACACTGGACAGGGAATTGAAACAGGTATTGAACAGATAGCCGATGCGCTTAATATGATTCTCAAGCCGGAACAAACGACTACAGTATTGCTTGAAGGTATGGCAGGCAAGGGCAGCGAGATAGGCTCCAGGTTTGAGGAGCTCCGGTCAATAATCGACCGTGTGGAGCTTAAAGAGAAGATAGGGGTGTGTCTTGATACCTGTCATTTGTGGGAGGCTGGATATGATATTGTCGGTAATCTGGAGGGTGTGCTGGAAGAGTTTGACCGTATCGTAGGTCTGAAACGCTTGAAGGCAATGCACCTTAACGACAGCAAGAACCCAATATCTGCCCACAAGGATCGTCACGAACTAATAGGTTTTGGCTGTATAGGTACGGAGGCGCTTGTAAAGGTAACTAACCATCCTGCACTGAGAGATCTGCCGTTTATACTTGAAACTCCGAACGAGGACGAGGGATATGCTGCGGAGATATCTCTTTTCAGGAGCAGGTATTGTAACGAGGAAGAATGTGTATAGTGATGTAACCGCCGCACAAGCTCTGTGCGGCGTGCCTTGGAGATATAAATAAGGGGTGGTAAAATGCTTCAGCTGGAAAATGTCAGCGTATATTACGGCGGGCAGATGGCGCTTGGAGGACTGTACTATAATTTTGAGCCGGGTCATGTATATGGTCTTGTGGGACCTAATGGCTGCGGTAAGAGCACGCTGATGAAGGTGTCGGCAGGTCTGCTCAAACGATATATGGGAAATGCATACTGGCAGGGCAAAAAAATAGATAACAGCTCACGTAAAAGCATTGCCTATCTGCCGACGAATCTTGTATACTATCGTTATATGACGCCAGCCGATATGGGTGAGTTTTATAGTGATTTCTTCAGTGATTTTAATCGTGATGAGTACAGGAAGATGATAGAATTTATGGGGCTTGCCTCCAACATGAAGATCGGCAGTATGTCCACAGGAATGATCGCAAAGGTGCGTGTTGCTGCAACTCTTGCACGCAATGCAGAATTGATACTTCTTGATGAGCCATTGAACGGTATAGATCTGCTTGGCCAAGAGCAGATAAGAGATATGATCCGCTCAATTGACAAAGCGGGAAGAATAATCATAATTGCAAGTCATATGTTCGACCAGCTTGAGGCGGTATGTGATTTTGTGATTATGATGGACAGCGGCAGGGTAATATTTCATGGAGATATTGGTCAGTTAAGAGCACAGTATGATATGTCGGTCTCTGATATATACAGAAGAATATATGCGCAGATGTATCAAGCGCAGACGCTGGGAGGTATGATGCGATGGTAAAGCTCCTCAGAAATGAGTGGAGACGCTATGGTGTCGTAGCTGTCTCAATGGCGGTAGGCATAGCTATAATTGCAGTTTTTGCAGGTGTGTGTATAATGTTTTACGAGGAATCAAGCCTGCTAAATGTAATGACGCTTTTTTCGTATATTATTTTTTTGATTATCATGCATTGCATACCGTTAGCAGCATTTGTTATACCTGTAATATCTTATTCAGTGGATATCAGCCGGCGTGGTCTTTTGTTTTTAACACCTGTTTCGGTGTGGCTTGCAATAATTGAAAAGGTGCTTTTTGGAGTGGCAGTAAGTGCGGTATTGTGTATTGAATCTCAATGGCTTACCTGGCTGTTGAATACAATGGCTGCAATGACAGGCAGTATTCAGAGTGATGGTGTAACTGATATACCGTTTAGCGATCTTTTTTCTGAGACATCACTGTTTTCATGGTCTGTATCTTCATTTGTGGTTTCTGTGACTAAAACAGCTCACTCAGCATTATCTATAATGGCAGCAATCGCACTGGCAAGATTTGCTGTAAACAATACAGCGGCGTGTGTAGTGCTTTCTATAGTTTTCAGTTATCTTTTGGGTTTGGTTGAAAACATGATATTTATGCTGGTGACTGTTGTTACCGATAAAACTGAATTTATGTATGGTGTCTACGGCGGCTATTTAGGCTCATCTGATTTCATATCTACATTGATCACAGTTTGTTCGAATATAATATATGCGGGCATTTTCTACTTTTTGTGTACATATCTTACCACAAAGAAGATAAATCTTGCGTATTGATCTTTAAGGCGGTTCTTGTAAAGGAGCCGCCTTTCCGAATCTGAAGGTTGATGTGCGGTTATAGGTTATAATATTACTGAGTTGGAGGTGAATGTATATGGATGCCTTAAAAGTGGCATATCATATAGCTGAACTTGTATCAGCAGAGGGGGGGACTGCCTACTATGTGGGAGGCTGCGTCCGTGACAGACTTATGGGCAAGGAGAGTAAGGATATAGATATCGAGGTGCATGGCATAAGTTCTGATACTCTGGAGTTTATACTTGACAAGATAGGCTTTCGTATTGAAATAGGAGTAAGCTTTGGTATCTACAGCCTGAAAGGTACAGGTCTGGATATTGCCATGCCCAGAACCGAGCGTCCTATAGGGAGCGGACATCGTGATTTTGAAGTGACGGTCGACCCGTATATCGGTACGGAAAAAGCGGCAAAACGCCGTGATTTTACAATAAATGCCATTATGGAGAACATCCTCACTGGCGAGATGATCGACTATTTCGGCGGAAGAGCTGACCTTGAAGCAGGTATTATACGCCATGTTTCAGGCAGAACATTTCCTGAAGATCCATTGCGGGTGCTTAGAGCAGCACAGTTTGCTGCAAGATTCAGTTTTTCAGTTGCCGAGGAGACAACTGAACTTTGTCGGAGCATAGATTTGAGCACACTTTCAAGTGAGCGAATAGAAGGTGAGCTTAAAAAGGCACTGTTAAAAGGCGACAAGCCATCAGTATTTTTTGAGACTCTTCGCAGTATGGAGCAGCTTTCTGTGTGGTTTCCTGAGGTTGAGAAATTAATTGGAGTGCCTCAGAATCAGCTTTATCATATGGAGGGTGATGTGTGGAATCATACAATGATGGTTCTGGATGAGGCTGCAAAATATCGAAGTAATGCACATGAACCATATGGCTTTATGATGACGGCTCTCGTTCACGATTTCGGAAAAATTGCTGCTACATCGGAAAAGAATGGAATATACCATGCATATGGTCATGAAACAGCAGGACTTCCAATAATAAAGGGATTCATTAAGCGTATAACAAATGATAAAAAACTGATAAGTTATGTGCTCAATATGGCGGAGCTTCATATGAAGCCTAATGCTCTTGCAGGGGCAAAAGCTTCGGTCAAGTCTACGAACAAAATGTTTGATATGGCAGCAAACCCTGAGGATCTTATATATATGGCGATTGCCGACGACAAGGGCAGGATAACAAAAACTCCGTCGGAGCCGACTGAGGACTTTTTGTTTGAACGACTTGAAATCTATAAAAGAATAATGGCACAGCCCCATATGACAGGAAAAGACCTTATAGCTGCAGGCTTCCAGCCGGATAAGACATTTTCCGAAATGCTCACATATGCTCATAAGCTGAGGCTTGCAGGGGTTGATAAGGAAACTGTCATGAAACAGACTGTTGCCTATAGACGGAAGCTCAGTAAGACCTCAAAAAGTGAAAAATAAATGAAATCAAAAAAATATTGCAAAAACAGTTGACAAACCGCTGAAAAGCGTGTATAATAAGTAATGTACTAAATAGGGAAGACAATGGCGTCGGAAATCCTGAAGTATCGAAAGGTGCTTCATGTTTTTCTGCGCTTTTTTGTTGCCTTGCTGTTCAGCAGGACTGACTTTTCTATTGGTGCTGAGGTCAATAAAAAAGAAAAATTCTTTGTGCTGTATCCGGGACAGTATAAGGGAAGTGTATTTTAACGGACATGGTTACAACGGATTGTCCGCAAAGCGTGTACATGTGTATGTATATGATTGTCATTTTTTTACGTTCAAAAATGTGTGTGGTGTTAAAAAATCACAAAAAACGAGATAATGACGTGAAAATTGTAAAACACCTATTGCAAAAACGCAGAAAAATGCTATAATATTAAAAGTGCTGTAAGCAAAACTTCAGCGAAAATGTTAAAAGGAGTAGAATGGAAATGGCATTGAAAAATCAGTATTTGATTAACCTGATGGAAACTGTTAAGAAGAGAAACGCAGGTGAGCCTGAGTTCATCCAGGCTGTAACAGAGGTTATGGAAACTCTGGAACCTGTAGTTGAAAAGCGTACCGACCTGGTAGAGGCTGGCGTATTTGAGAGAATCGTAGAGCCTGAGAGACAGATTATGTTCCGTGTACCGTGGGTAGACGACAACGGCAAGGTTCAGGTAAACAGAGGCTTCCGTGTACAGTTCAACTCTGCAATCGGTCCGTACAAGGGCGGTATCAGACTTCACCCATCCGTATATCTGGGTATCATTAAATTCCTGGGCTTTGAGCAGGTTTTCAAGAACGCTCTGACAACACTGCCTATGGGCGGCGGCAAGGGCGGCTCTGACTTTGATCCTAAGGGCAAGAGCGATGGAGAGATCATGCGTTTCTGCCAGAGCTTCATGACAGAGCTTTGCAAGCACATCGGCGCAGACTGCGATGTTCCTGCTGGTGATATCGGTACAGGCGGACGTGAGATTGGCTATATGTTCGGTCAGTACAAGAGACTTCGCAACGAGTTCACAGGCGTTCTCACAGGTAAGGGTCTGACATTCGGCGGTTCTCTGGCAAGAACAGAGGCTACAGGTTATGGTCTGCTCTACTTCACAGACGAAATGCTGAAGGCTAACGGTATGTCTCTTGAAGGCAAGACTGTTGTAATTTCCGGTTCTGGTAACGTTGCTATCTACGCTACAGAAAAGGCTGTACAGTATGGCGCAAAGGTTGTTGCTCTGTCTGACTCCAACGGCTATATCTACGACAAGAATGGTATTGATCTTGATCTGGTTAAGCAGCTGAAGGAAGTTGAGAGAAAGAGAATCAAGGAATATGTAAACGTTCATCCTGAGGCTGAGTATCACGAAGGCTGTAAGGGCATTTGGACAATTCCTTGTGACATTGCTCTGCCTTGCGCAACACAGAACGAGATCGACAAGGAATCTGCTGAGATCCTGGTTAAGAATGGCTGCAAGGTTGTATCTGAGGGTGCAAATATGCCTTCTACCCCTGAGGCTATTGAAGTATACCTGAATAATGGTATCCTTTATGGTCCGGCTAAGGCTGCAAACGCAGGCGGCGTAGCTACATCTGGTCTGGAAATGAGCCAGAACAGCGAGAGACTCTCCTGGACATTTGAGGAAGTTGACGCTAAGCTCCACGGCATCATGAAGAGCATCTTCAAGGCTTGTGATGACGCTGCTAAGGAATATGGCATGGAAGGCAACTATATGGCTGGCGCAAACATCGCCGGCTTCCTGAAGGTTGCTGAGGCAATGAAGGCTCAGGGCTGCGTATAAGTTAAAGCTTAATTTATATTTACAAAGGCGCTCCGTTTAGGCGGAGTGCTTTTTTGTATGAGTATTCGGCAAAATGACTACAAAAGTAAGCCGAATGCCGATACACTTTGGCTTGACAAAAGGGATGATATATGATATAATAAAAAAGCTGTCGAACGAGGAAAGCAAATAAAGAACGAAGAAGATGCGCTGCGTGAGCATAGAGCGAAGCGTGGTGAAAGGTTTACAATTTGTTTACTTGACAAACGGACTCAGGAGTGATATAATGAATGAGTTGCGGCTGACTAGAAAATAGTAAGCGCAGGCAGCGGGAGGGGCTTTAAGGAGCTCAACTCAAACGAAGATGGTATCTTGAAAATTGAACAATGCACTACAAGCGAATAAGCCCTTGAAGTTTAGCTGTAAGTAGCTAAACCT
>CALXBL010000051.1 GCA_944386525.1 uncultured Ruminococcus sp.
GGCTAATTTTTCATGCCGCTTCAATATCATGTTTTTATCACAGTTTTCGTTTTTACAGAATTTTTTTCGCAGAGCCTATTTATCTCAGCGGTAGAATAAAGAACAACATTACCACTGATTTTAATGCGGTCATTTTCCTGTGTGCAGTACAAAATACCGCCTCTTGCTGATGCTTGATAACATACCAATTTGTCTTGCTTCAGCTTCTTTGTCCAATACGGAACAATATGACAATGCCCCGACCCACACACGTGGTCTTCATCAACATTATACTTCGGACCAAACGAACGCGACACGCAATCATATTTTTCGTTTTGTGCAGTTATATGAAGCATCATTCCATCAAGCTTTCTGACTTCATTCATGTCAGGTTCGATACTTTTTATATCTGTTCCATCTGCCATAACACATAACAAATCACGACCCATATATGCTTCAACCGGTCTTTCTCCGATAGCTTTTTTCATCATCTCTGTTACGGCAATCTGTTTTAAATCATAAGACGGAAAATCCATTTCATACAAATCACCGTTTCTGACAACAGTCAAATCTCCGCTTAAGGTTGTAAAAGTGACTTCGCATAACTCCTTGTAATAATAATTCATAATGATATATGCACAGCCGAGAGTGGCGTGACCGCATAAATCAATTTCTCCTCCGGGAGTAAACCAACGGAGATGATATCTTTCGTTTTCTTTGGCGGCAAATGCTGTTTCTGAAAGATTGTTTTCTCTTGTTATTGACATCATCAGTTCATCCGTCAAACAGCTTTCAGTTATACAGATTGCGGCTGGATTTCCGAAAAATAGAGTCTCGGTGAATGCGTCAACGATATACTGTTTCATTTTTTCTCCCTTGCTTTTTAAATATGATTTTTCATTTCAATTATACTACTTATCCACAATAAAATCAATATATCCCAGCGAGTAAAAAATAATCCATATTATCAATGTCTAATCAAAACGCCGAAAAGTCTCTCTATTTTTTGAGTGAAAGTTTATTCGCATTTTGTAGGATTACAATAGAAGTGTTACAGTAATAAAAAAGAGTAGTGGAAAAGCCAAACCTGTGTTACAGTTAAGTTGCAAGAAATAAAAGCAATAGGAGGTTAAGCTTCAGCCATTCTTGACCGTCCTCATAAGTCGGGAGAACCGTTTTTACTCTTGCCCAGAATGCAAGACTGTGGTTTTTGTAAGTGATGTGACTCAACTCATGTACCACAACATAATCAATCACGGAGAGAGGGCACATGACAAGCCTCCAGGCAAAGTTCAGATTATTCTTTGTGCTGCAAGAACCCCATCGAGCCTTTGCATCCGACAGCTTTACTGTTCCGGGAGTGACGCCCAGGACATTCGCATATAGATTAACCCGCTCTGATATGATCTGCATCCAAGCTGTCACAGATCGCCCCCGCACACTACAAGGCATTGCTTGCCGAAGCGGAAGTAAGGAAATTGTGGAGCGCATTCGCAGGGAGTGCCCAGTCGGCAGCCGTGTGGAGCTGTTGCGGATGTTTTTTATGAAGATGCTCTTATCTTTAATCATTGAAACACACCTTGCAGAATGTTCTCCCAACGCTGGAGCTTGTTGGTGTCATTGAACCAGTATTCACTAAGCATGTGGCTCTTGACCAAGCAGAATACCAGAAACGCTATGATTATTTCACTGATCCTAATGTTGTTACTCCAGAAAGACTTGAGCACTGGAAAATAAATATCAAAAGGCTATGCGCATTCTTGAGGATAATGAATAAAAAACGTTTCCGGATATAAATTAATTTCCGGAAACATTTTTTTACTTTCTTTGAAATATGAAATCCTCAGGAATAATTCCCTTTCGGCATAGTTGATATGTTATTGTGGCTACTGCCATAGGAATAAGTGTAAGCAGAAACATAAAGATAAGTTCTGGTAACCCTGAAGTTGAGATCGAAACATCTGACGAAATGAAATTGAGAATATTTATGACGGGTGCATTCAAAAGCTTATATATCCGGTAAAAATCATCTGGCAGTACGCCAAATTTTGCAGCTAAAAGCAAAATATATAAAATAAAATAAGCCGCCGATGCTGCTATTCCAGTTATAATAGGAGTTATTACACTATTATCATTACCCGATATCCTTGCGTCTCTCTGACAGTTAATGGCAAAATTAATAACAAGACATATCATTATTCCAGCACAGCAAAATATGCTTATTATCCTGAAAAGCATATTATTGATAAGCCCTAGAGAAAATGTAAGAAAAAGACACAAAATCTCAGAAAATATATAGTATCCTATGCCCTTAAAAAAAATTTTTGCGTACATATAAACCTCCGATTCGTTAATGTATAATATAAGTGAAATGAGGAATGATAATATCAAATCAAAAAAGAAAGGATAATCACTATGGAACAGATAACAAACCTGCTGAATGGCTACTATAAAAACGCCTCAGTTGGAATCGATGCTATTGAAACAGTTCTTCCCAAAACTAAAAATGAAAACCTAAGTCAAGAGCTCAAAAAGCAGATGAACTATTACAAGAAACAGAAATCTGCCCTTTCAGAACAGATGAGCAAAATAAATATCACCCCTGAATCCAAAGGAACAATGGCAAAACTCGGTACTGAAATGAGCGTTGCAATCCATTCTATTGGAGGAATCGACTCAAGCGAGATCGCAAAGCTTATGATCCAGGGCACCAATATGGGAATAGTTCAGATGACTGAGCTTATGAATAAAAATAAAGAGGCTCCTGAAAATGTCCGTCGGATTGGCAAGGAGATAGTAAGACGTGAAGAAGCTTATATCGAACGTCTTAAACCATTCCTCTAAGGAGAATTTATATGAATACTCAAAAAGATAAATCGGTACAGCATCTCACCTATGACGAAACTAAGATATATACTCCCAGAATTGCTTCACAGATGAAGAAAAATGAATCACCATGTGTTTTTCTCGACCATGCTCCAGTAAGAATATATGAGCGCCCTGTTAAGAAAACACAGGATTCAGATGATATAAACCGTTTCTTTTAATTTTCGTCCTCACGACAATTTTTGCACCAGCCATATAGTACAGTTTTCGTGTGGTCAACCTGAAAGCCGTGGTGTGCAAGAATATGAGTTCCAAGCTCGCTTAGATAATCGCATTCAACATGGAAAAGTTTTTCGCACTTTACACACTTTAAATGGAAATGCTCACTGCAGTTATGCCTCTCTCCTATATATTGATAACAAGCTCCAGTTTTGCTGTCGATCGTATATTTGCGTATAATACCCTCGTCCGCAAGCTGATCCAGATAGCGATATATAGTTGCAATTCCCACAGGAGTCCCATGTTCCTGCAGACAAAGTGCCAAAATTCCTGCTGTTATATGCCGGGAACTGTTCTCTCGCAGTATGCTCAGGATATGTTCCTTTTGTCTTGTGTTGTAGCTTGATGAACGTGCCATAATGTACCTCTTTATGAAATATATTCAAACTGCCGCAGTTTTAAAGCTGCGGCAGTTTTTATTTGCTTTGCGCTTACTTAATAGTTACACTCTTCATTACCTGTGGTGTAAGCGGCTTATCATTATAATCAGTTTCAGTCTCGGCAATCTCATCTACTGCATCCATGCCGGAAACTACTCTGCCAAATGCTGCATACTGTCCGTCAAGATGAGACGCATCATTGTGCATAATGAAAAACTGGGAACCAGCAGAATTTGGATTCATGGCACGTGCCATTGAGATAACACCTCTTGTGTGTTTCAGATTATTTATAACGCCATTTGCCATAAATTCACCCTTGATATTCCAGCCGGGACCGCCCATGCCAGTGCCATCAGGACAGCCGCCCTGTATCATAAAACCTGGAATCACTCTGTGGAATGTGAGTCCATTGTAAAAACCGTTGTTTACAAGTTTCTCAAAATTTTCACAAGTGATTGGAGCAATATCCGGATACAACTCTATTTCAATTTTCTTTCCGTTTTCCAATTCAATAACTACCATTATTTTGCCTCCATAAAATCAATTTAATTATAGTATATCACATAATGCCTCCAATTGCAAGAGGTTTGAATACAATTCCTATTTTATCAAAATGAACAAAACTTATCAGTTTAAATTAGCAGTAGTGACGAATTGCATCTGTTGCACTTGACATACAACACCATCTATGTTATACTGTAAGTGTTGCAGGAATCACGCAACACCTGCAAATCAAGAAAGGAGTATACATAGTATGTTTCAGATAGACTCCCTATCAAGAAAGCCTGTTTATGAACAGCTTATCGAACAGCTTGAGTATTTCATACTGACTGATATATTCTGTGAAGGCGAACAGATACCATCAGTTCGGCATGTATCGTTGGAACACTCGATAAATCCAAGAACTGTGCTTAAAGCTTATAACGATCTCGACAGGCGTGAGCTTATCCAGTCGGTGCCTGGCAAGGGATACTTTGTAAGTCCGGGCGCAAAAGAAAAGCTATCGGCAGCGCATCTTGCTAAACTTTCAGAACTCAGCAATATGCTTAGCGATATGGCTATAGCAGGAGTTCCTAAAGTAAGCGTGCTGGAATGTGTTGAAAAAGCCTATTCCAATACGAAAGACAAAGGAGGAGAAAATATATGATCACAACAAATAAGCTCTGCAAAACATTTTCAGGATTCAAGGCGCTTGAATCTATAACCTGCAACATCCCTGATGGAAGTATTTATGGTATGGTCGGCTCAAATGGTGCAGGAAAATCTACATTCCTGAGAGTTATCACAGGTGTTTATCAGCAAGACAGCGGTACTGCTCTCATTGACGGTAAGCCCGTATGGGAAAATCCACAAGTGAAAAGGCGTATTGCATATGTCCCGGATGAGCTCTATTTTCTGACAGGTTCAAGCATAAACCGAATGGAGAAAATGTATAAGAGTCTCTACTCCACTTTCGATGTTGATAAATGCAGAAGGCTTACTAAGCTCTTTGAACTCGACCCGAAAAAGCCTCTGAACACATTCTCTAAGGGTATGCGCCGTCAGGCAGCAACTCTCCTCGCATTATCAATTCAGCCGGACTACATATTCTTTGATGAAACATTTGATGGCCTCGACCCGGTTATGAGAAATCTTGTAAAAAAACTCATATGCGATGATGTAATGGAGAGAAATGCAACTGCTGTTATTACTTCACATTCTCTCCGTGAGCTTGAAGATACCTGCGATCAGCTCGCTTTGCTTCATAAGGGCGGTCTTGTCCTTCAGAATGACGTTGAGAATCTTAAAACTGAACAATATAAGATTCAGGCTGCATTTCCATTGCAGTATGAAAAGTCTGACTTTGTGGCTATGGGAATTGATGTGCAGCGCTTCACGCGTCAGGGTTCTGTTATCAATATGATAGTCAAGGGTGATCGTGAGTCAGCTCATGCTAAGCTCCACAGTCTTAACCCTGTACTTCTGGAGATACTCCCACTGTCTCTTGAGGAAGTGTTCACTTTTGAAATGGACGCCCTTGGCTATACTTTTGATTATGAGTGATTGGAGGATATGTAAAATGAAACAGAAAATAAGTTTTAATCCTAAAATATACCTTGAAGGTATAAGACAGCTCAGAGTGACCGGACTTCTAAGCGTGATTATAATGTTTGTAATATCCGTTCTGCGTATAATCGGCGAACTCCCTGTCTCAAATTTAGACGAATATTCACACACTTCAAGCACAGCATATACCGGAGTTGACTGGATGTCGTATCTGATTCTTTCTTTTACCGTAATAACACCTATTCTCACTATGCAGATGTTCCACTTCATGGACAAACGCAATGCAAGCGATTTCTATCATTCACTGCCTCACACAAGGAGCACTATATACCTGAGCCTGCTTTCGGCTGTAATTACATGGGTATTGCTTTCAATAATTGCTGTTATTATACCATCGCTTTTTAGTGCGATTGTATTTTCAAAGTATATTTCTTTAGTATATGATACCTTTTTTCTATTCGTTGCATTCTGCATTGCAAGTTCCATACTTGTTGCAGGCGCTATTATGGTAGCAAAGGGTCTTACGGGTACTATTCTCAACAGTATTATTCTTACTGGCGTTATTCTCTTTGTACCCAGATTTATCATGAGCTTGCTCATAGCTGGAATCGACTATAACCCTGTTTTAGAAAATACAATAGGTAATGCTTTTACAAGAAATGATATAAATCCTGTAGTGGGATTTGTCTTCACTGTTTTCAGCATTGATTATATGAGCATTGATAAACTTGTTATATATGTTCCGGCTATAGTTTATGGATTCATTCTTGGTCTTTTGTATATGTCGTTGGGTATGTTCCTCTTTATTATAAGAAAGAGCGAGACTGCATCTCAAAATGCATCCAACAGAAAAATGCATGCTGTATTCCGCATATTTATTACAACTGTTCTCTGCATACCTTATGTGATCACTATATTCCAGGAATTAAATATCTATAAGGATGACGATTTTTACTGGTTCGGTACCGTGATCCATCTTATTGTTGTTCTGTTCGTGTATTTCCTCTATGAGCTGATCACTACAAAGAAACTTAAAAATCTTGTGAAGTCTATACCCGGTCTTGGTATTGTTGCCGCTGTAAATATTGCAATTTACTTTGGAATATCCGGATTCTACGCCAATGTCATCAGCTTCCGTCCTGCTGCTGATGAGATAGAAAGCGTAAAGATTATTCCTGAAAGCTACTCAAATTATTATGACAATAACATGGATTATTACAATTATGTTATAAATGAAGTGGGCGGAATCGTTCTGACGGATCCCGAAATTATATCAGACATCTCCGAAACACTTGAACAGAATCTGACCGACATCGACAATTCTATCATTTACTTCAATAATAAATACTACTCTACTCAGAACAATAATGAAGGCTATAGAAGCTTCACAGTTGAGTTTGAAACAAAAAGCGGCACAACTACACGAAATATCTACACAAATGATGAGGTGTACAATAAGATAAATACTGCAGTCTCCAATAGCAAGGACTTCCAGAAAGCATGGATGTCACCTCCGGATATAAATGACATTGAATATCTATATTTATATCCATATGCAAACATTTCTGATGAAGATACCGCTGATCTCTATAATATGTACATTGAGGAATTAGAAAATGCTGACGTGCAGGAATTCTTAAATACCTATATGGCATCTCCATATACATACGTAAATTTTGACGTTCAATATCTTATGGATGGCAATATCTACTACTTAACTATTCCGGTTTATGAGAATATAACTCCGAATACATATGCACGATATATTGAGCTTAATCAGCAAGAGCAGCTTAGAATGTTAAACAGTGCTGAGGAGTATGTTTCTAATTTAGAAAACTCCGGCACACAGTTTGAAGGCAGCATTTATGTAAATGTATATGAAAACGAATATTCAGAAGGTTACACTTACAATAATGTAAATTATAGCTGTGATTTTGGAGTCATCAATTCTACAGATATTATTAAAGATGTACTTGATTCACGCTCAGGTGATATTGTTGACCAGAATTCAAATGATATCTTAATGACGCTCGATATATTGATCTATGAAACATATGATTCAGATATTGAGCCGAAATCATTCAGTCTGCAATTACCCGCTGATAATGAAACCGTCGATAAACTTCGTAAGATAACTAACGAATACAACACTTCATCAGCAGAATAATCTTAGCTCTCCTTATTAAATTCTCCATATTATTTAGTCAAATCCGCATATTCCTTTATCGGGATATGCGGATTTGACTCTTTACTTGAAAATACAAAGACTTTATGGTATAATAATTAAAATTATACTTTCTTAGGATGTGAATATATGGCTAAGGCTAAAACTATATATCGCTGCTCTGAATGCGGCGCTGAAACTTCAAAATGGAACGGCAGATGCGGAAACTGCGGTGCCTGGAACAGTCTCGAAGAGGATATTCTCCTCCCAACTCAAGGCGGAAGAACCGGAAACGTCAACAGAAAAAAAATCGACCTTTCCGATAAAATACAGGAGCTTCGCAATATAGACACCAAAGATGACGTGCGCTACAAAACAGGCTGCGGCGAGCTTGACAGAGTATTGGGCGGAGGTCTAGTTAAAGGTTCTATTGTTCTGATAGGCGGTGAGCCAGGTATCGGAAAGAGTACTCTCCTGCTTCAAATTTGTCAGTACCTTGGGGAAAATCACTCTGTACTATACGTTTCGGGAGAAGAATCTGCAAGACAGATAAAACTCCGTGCCCAAAGACTTGGAGTTGATACGGAAAGTCTCTATCTACTTACAGCTACCGATGCTCAGAGCATTTGCGATACTATCTTCTCATGCGAACCCGATATAGTTATAATTGACTCTATCCAGACTATGCAGATATCTGAAATATCATCAAGTCCCGGAAGTCTCACTCAGGTGAGAGAATGCACTAATCTGTTTATGCAGACCGCTAAATCACTGGAAATACCTATGTTTATCGTAGGTCACGTGAATAAGGACGGTGCTATTGCAGGTCCTAAGGTCATGGAACATATTGTTGACACAGTGCTTCACTTTGAGGGTGAGCGTCACCTATCATACAGACTGCTCCGTGCTGTGAAAAATAGATTCGGCTCTACAAACGAAGTAGGCGTTTTTGAAATGGTAAGCAGAGGCTTGCAGGAAGTCCCAAATCCATCGGCTATGCTCCTTTCAGAAAGACCTCTTGATGTATCGGGAACTTGCGTGACGTGCGTAATGGAGGGCACAAGGCCAATTCTTGCTGAGGTGCAGATACTCGCCACCAAAAGCGGTTTTGCAAGCCCCAGACGTACCGCCAACGGTATTGATTACAACAGAATGTCCATTATAATCGCTATCTTAGAACGACATCTCGGATTGCTGTATAGTACGCTTGATGTGTACCTGAATGTTGTGGGCGGATTTCAGCTCCGTGAGCCATCGGGGGATTTGGCTGTTGCAATGTGTCTCTATTCTTCTTTGGTGGATAAGCCCATAAATCCTCGGCTTGCAGCTTTCGGAGAAATAGGTCTGGGCGCTGAAATAAGAAGTGTTTCATACTTGCAGCAAAGACTTCGTGAAGCTGAACGGCTTGGTTTCGAAATATGCATTGTGCCTAAACATTCTCTCGAAAGCATCGACATAAAATCATTTAAAATGAGGATTGTTGGAGTTACTACTCTCAAACAAGCTTTTTCTGTACTGAATAAGACCTTTTCTCAAACAATTGAATAAAATTAAGGCGCACTGCAACTGCGATGCGCCTTTTACTATATTCTTACGCTATTTTAGTAGTCCACTCCTCTAAGTTCCATATCTCGTTACACACATCCATGTAGAAATCCGGATCGTGACTTACAAGAAGTACGGTTCCCCTGAACTCTCTTATTGCCTTTTTGAGTGATTCTTTTCGTCCACATCAAGATGATTTGTTGGCTCGTCAAGTACAAGCAGATTTATACTCTTAAGCATTACACGACAAAGACGTACCTTTGCATTTTCTCCGCCAGAGAGAACTCTCATCTGAGATATAATGTGCTCCGTAGTAAGTCCGCACCTTGCAAGAGCAGCTCTTATCTCCGCATTTGTCATCGCAGGATATTCATCCCATATGGTCTGGAGAGCTGTTTCACTTGTTTCATTTTCCTCCTGCTCAAAATAGCCGTATTCTACAAACTGATCGTGCTCCACAGTTCCAGAGATCGGCGGTATGAGTTTTAGGAGAGTTTTCAGCAGCGTTGATTTTCCAAGTCCGTTTACGCCCTTGATAGCTACCTTTTGATTGCATTCAAGCTTCAATGACAGCGGCTTTGTAAGCGGCTCATCATATCCAAGTACAAGATCATTGCATTCAATAACAACTCTGCCTGGTGTTCTGGCAGAAGAAAATGAAAAGACTGGCTTGGGTTTTTCTGCCATAAGAGTTATCTTGTCCATCTTATCAAGTTTTTTCTGTCGGGATTTTGCCATATTCGTGGTTGCTACACGTGCCTTGTTCCTTGCAATAAAGTCCTGAAGCTCTGCTATTTCCTTCTGCTGCTTTTCATATGCCTGCTCGATCTGACGCTTTTTCAGCTCGTACATTCTTACAAAGTTATTGTAATCACCTGTGTAACGTGTAAGGACTGCATTCTCCACGTGGTATATTACATTTACTACATCATTGAGGAACGGTATATCGTGTGACACAAGTATAAACGCATTCTCATAATTCTGGAGAAAATTCTTCAGCCACGCTATATGATTTTCGTCAAGGAAGTTAGTAGGTTCGTCGAGGATAAGTATCATTGGATTTTCAAGGAGAACCTTGGCGAGCAGTACTTTAGCTCTCTGTCCGCCAGAAAGCTCACAAATATCCCGGTCAAGCCCAATCTCGCCGAGCCCAAGACCATTCGCATATTCCGATATCTTAGCGTCTATAGTATAATATCCGCCATAATCCAGGATATCCTGTATCTCACCAACCTTTTCCATAGCATCTGCCATCTCCTCCTCTGAACAGTCAGCCATTTTATCATATAACCCCAACATCTCCTGCTCAAGTTCGGCAAAGTGTGCAAATGCATCCCGAAGTACATCTGCTATAGTCTTACCCTTTTCAAGCGTACTGTACTGATCAAGATAGCCTGTGGTTATATGTCGACACCACTCTATTTTCCCTTCGTCAGGCATAAGCTTTCCTGTTATGATATTAAGAAATGTGGACTTGCCCTCACCGTTAGCACCTACTAAACCGATATGCTCGCCTTTAAGCAAACGAAATGATGCATCTTTAAGAATCTGCCTTGCTCCAAAGCCATGGGTAACGTGTTCTACATTGAGTATACTCATACTTTATTTACTCCTTCATAATATAACATAATATAAATAATATCATTCATATTCCAGAAGCTTTAAAACTTCACGAAAACTCAGCAATTCCTGCATATTATAACACAGAATAACAGGAATGTCAATCTGTATAGAAACTGTTCAGCTTTTATTTGGTCTATTGACCGATGAATATAATTGTGGTATGATAATATAGTTATAATAAATATTATTAATCAGATTAAGAGGTGAAATGTATGGCACTGATATATTGTGTCGAAGATGACGGTGGCATAAGAGAGCTAATTTCCTGTGCCCTCAGCTCAGGCGGCTATCAGGTAAAAGGTTTTGGAAATGGTGATGAATTGTTTGATGGAATGAAAAGTGTTATCCCACAGCTTGTACTTATGGACGTAATGCTGCCAGGTGATGATGGAATCACAATTCTCAAAAAGCTGAAGACTAATTCCGCGTATAGTAATATTCCGGTGATAATGCTTACAGCTAAATCAAGTGAAATCGACAAGGTTACCGGTCTTGAAGCAGGTGCTGATGATTATATAACTAAACCCTTTGGCGTTATGGAACTGCTTTCCCGCATAAAAGCTGTTCTTCGGCGTACCGGCAATACTTTATCAACCGAATCTTCTTCGGAAATTTGCATACGTGAGCTGAAAATTGATATTCAAAAGCGTACCGTTTACTGGAACGGCAATGAGGTCGTACTTACCTTCAAAGAGTTTGAGCTTCTATCCTTCCTTGCAAAACACCAGAATAACGCCATCTCACGCTCGCAGCTCCTTGATAAAGTCTGGGGATTCCATTATGAAGGCGAAACTCGTACGGTCGACGTCCATATCAAAACCCTGCGTCAAAAATTAGAGGCTGCCGGCTGTACTGACCTTATACAGACCGTCCGCGGATATGGCTATAAGCTCTCCTGATAGAAAGGTTTAATATGAAAATACTTCTTATTATTACACTCATTTTAGCAGCAGCAGTATTCGTACTGGCTTTATATCACCTTAGTTATAAAGTGAGTATGGATAAAAAACAGCTGATAGTTCAGGCAAGGATAGCCAAGCTTAAACAGAAGAATGATATCCTGAGAAATGAACTTCAAAAACAACAGGGCATCATCCAGCTGATACAGAAACATATGAAAGAAAGCATCATTATTCTGGATGACTCCGATAAGATAATACTCGCTAATGACAGCGCAACTCAGCTGCTGAAAATCAACAGGAATCTAATTGATAATCACTCTATCTTTACACTCACTGAAAACAATAGCTTCCTTGACGCACTCTGCACCACAAAAAAAGAAGGCTTTGTCCGTTCTCTCATAAAAATTGATAATCAAGACTACAGAACCTATATAAGGCGAGTGTCACTTCCAGACAGTAACGGAACTATTATACTTCTTATAAATGTGACTGATACTGTTAAGGCTGAAAAGATACGACGTGAATTTACTGCCAATGTATCACATGAATTGAAAACCCCTTTGACTGTTATCAAGGGGTTTGGCGAGATGTTCGGCAGCGGTATGATAAATGACCCTGAATCTGTAAAAAAATATGGTGCTGTGATACAGCGTGAAAGCGAACGACTGCTCTTTCTTATGAATGATATAATAAGACTCTCTGAGATAGAAGAACATATCGAGCATCAATGTCAGTCCGTTCAGCTTAAAGATACTGCCATGTCGGTTGTTAACCTCCTTTCATCAAAAGCTGGTGAACTTAATATACAGCTTATTACCGAGCTCGATGATCTTGAAATACAGGGAAATGAAGCCTATATTCAAGAGCTGTTTACAAATCTCATAGATAACGCCATTAAATATAATAATCCCGGAGGCTGGGTAAAAACATCGGTACATAAAGATAAGGACAACGCTGTGATCAATATAAGTGATAATGGCATAGGTATCCCTAAAAAAGCTCAGGATCGCATTTTTGAAAGATTCTATCGTGTGGATAAAAGCCGCTCCAAAGAAAATGGCGGAACTGGTCTTGGCCTTTCAATCGTAAAACATATTGTTGAATACCATAAAGGCTCTATTTCTCTCGAAAGCACCCTGGGAAAAGGTACTTCTATCACTATAAAACTTCCGATATAATTTATATTTGACATCTACAAATTTTTGTAGGTGTCTCAGCCTGTCGAAAAAGTCAAGCATTCGCTTGGCTTTTTTTGATAGAAATGGTATAATAAAGAAAAGGCGGTGTA
>CALXBL010000052.1 GCA_944386525.1 uncultured Ruminococcus sp.
ACAGCCACTTTCAACAGTGACTGCTTGTTTGTAAATTCCTTTTTAACTTATTTCCCCAATTATTGACAGAGAACCTCTTTTTAGTTTAGTTGCAATGAAAAAGCGCCCGGAAACATGGGCGCATAGAAACTATTTGGATATAAAACTATTTTTTAGGTAGTCTCTTATTTTAGGAGCAGTACCATCAAAAGTTGCTGCCAAATTATCGATATGAGCAATGATCAGTATAACACCAGCAACAAGAGCGGCAATTATAGCAGGAGTACTATATGATGTATGAAATCCAACGAAAACCGGAAAGAGAGCTGAAGCTGAAAGAGGTATGAATACAGCATAATTGAGAACTAACATAAGAGTTACGCCCAGCAGCATGAGTATAAGAAAAGCAGTTGGATCGTAAGCAAGAACAAGGCCGCCAAAAGATGCGAGTCCTTTTCCGCCTTTAAATCTCATGTAGAATGGATATATATGTCCAACTACGACAGCTGTTCCGGCAACGAGAGGAACAATAGCATCCACAGGACATAAATATGCAGCCAGCTTAACGGTAAGGTAAGCTTTAAACACATCAAAAAGCATGACCAAAACACCATACGCCTTACCGAAATTCAGCATAACATTAGTAGCACCAAGGTTTCCAGTTCCGCTGTTGCGGATATTTTTCTTTTTAACTTTAGAAATAAGCGCTGACGGACTGAGTGTACCGATCAGATAGCCAAAAAAGATACAAAAAATAATTTTCATTTATATAACCGCCTCTTTTGAATAATATAAATTGAAACTGCCACCTGACAGAACTATTTATTGATCATATCAATACCCTTATAGAGCGATTCAAGGTCGAGAGCTCCTGAGCCTTTAGCAACAATATAACCTTCTGAGTCGATGAAATAGGTTGCAGGTATGGAGTAAACGCTGTAGGTAGATGCAGCGTCCATATCAGTATCATAGTAAACCGGAAAGGTGTAACCAGACTCAGCTATAAAATCGTAAGCAGTCTCAACAGTCTCGCTGGAACCGTCGGTCATATTGATAATAAGGAACTGGATATCGTTTTCGTGTTCTTTGTAAACGGTTTCAAAATCAGGCATTTCACTTTTGCATGGTCCGCACCAGCTTGCCCAAAAGTTTACAATAACAGGTTTCCCCAGAAAGTCGCTGAGACTAACAGGGTTTCCATCTATGTCATACACGGTAAAATCAGGAGCTTTTGCTGATTCATCTTTTGAGGGCGAATCACTGTCTTCCGAATTACTTTGGCTTTCATGGGATGTCTCAGTAAGCTTGTTAGGTTTAAGCTCATCGCTAAGGACATTATAAAGTACTGCAGCAGTTCCTATAATAACTGCTAGAGCACCGCAAGTAATTAGAAATGTAGTTTTACTTTTCATATGGTCTCCTAACTGAGGAAATTCATAAGTATGCCGATTGTGCCGGTAGCCATGAGAATACCCACCACAATAAGTAGACAGCCGCATACAGTATTTATAACTTTATAATTTTTCTTAATAAAGCTGAATGCGCTTTTAAGCTTATCGATAAGCAGTGCGCTTATTATAAAAGGTATACCGAGTCCAAGTGAGTAACAGAGGAGCATAAGGATACCAGTGAGTACATGCCCCTGCTGAGAAGCAAGCATGAGTGCAGAACCAAGAAAAGCCCCTACACACGGAGTCCATCCTATGGAAAAAACTACACCGAATATTATGGACGATATAAATCCCAGATTATCGGTATAGCCTGAAAATCTACTGCCTTTAAAAATACTGAATTTGAAAACCCCAATATAGCAAAGACCGAAGAAAATAACGATAAGACCGGAAATAATATTGACAGCAGTCTGATATTCCGACAAAAAACTGCCCAATGAGCCAGCCAGAGCGCCCATCAATGTAAATATCAAAGTAAAACCAAGAACAAAACCAACTGAATTAGCAATAGTTTTAGCTGAGCTTCTTTCACCGCCGCCTGCAAAATACGAAATGTAGATAGGCAGCATAGGCAACAAACAAGGTGATATAAAAGTAATTATACCTTCAAGTAAAGAAATAATATACTGCATAGGTAGATTCCTTATAATAAATAAATACGTACTTTTCTTAATAATATCATATTTTTGCAGGAATGTCAAGCTAATAGACAAATGGGAACACGGCAACAGCATCCGTTCATTTTACCCTTGACAGCCACCCGCTTTTCTGTTACTCCCCAAGCGTTCGAGGTTGTTCAGAAACAACCATCAATCCGGCAGACGATCCTCATAAAAGATCGCAATCTTGGCATAAATAGAACTCCAGTCCTGCCTTCTGCCCGTCCATTTTTTGTAATGTCCAGGGAAAGCTGTACTACCGTCTCAACGGCATTACCTTTTTCCCACAAGAGCCGCCTTATCTCTTGAACACTTCGATATATCGGAAAATTGAACTCTATCGACTTCAAAGGCTTCTCTGCTTCACCATTCGGATATATCTGAAATATTAAAGACAGAGCCGATGACTGTGATTACTCACAAGCTCATCGGCTCTGCGTCTGTCGTCTGGCTCTTTAATGCCGGTTATAGGTAATTCTTTCGCGTTAATCAAAGTTTTCCTGTTTGCATTTCGGACAGTAGAGAGGATAATTCTTCAACACCGTATCTTCTCTAAGCCTGTCACGAGTTTTACTTCCACATATTGGACAGCGTATCCATTCTGTTTCTCGTTTCATAAACACTCTAATATAAATTTTTCAAGCACTGGATTAAGTTGCTTGGCATTACGCATTGGAAAGTTATGGTTTGCTCCTTGTAATGTCATTGTCCGACAGTTTGAATTTTGAGCAAGTAATGTAAGAGAAGTTTTCATATCTTCGACTTCCTTACTCCCGCAAATCGCCAACATTGGTATCGTTACTGTTTGATATTCAGGTAACTTTGATAAATCTAATGTATTGGAAAAGAAGGAGCGATACACCAGCGGAGTAATCTGTTTTGAATATTCTGCCATATTATCAGCTTGTTTCTTTGTGTAGTTCCAATACTTTCCTTGAAGCCGCACCAACCATCTCCAATGCAGTATTTTTGCCGATAATCCCGCAAGAGAACAGTACCTCCGAATTGTTTTCGGCTTGGGATTTACCCATGCACTTAAAAATACAGCAAAGTTAAATAATTCGGGGTTTTTGCTAACAAGCATTATTGCAATCTGACCTCCAAGCGAATGACCGATTACACCGATTCGCTTTTTACGCATGGATTTAATGAGCGTAAAGAGTTCTTCTATGGTCTTTTCTGGCTCATAAATCTCAAACGCCGCCTTTCCCGCACCTGCTAAGTGAGGTACAACAAGATGATATTTATCAGAGAAGCAATACTGCATAGAAAATGTATCAAGCGCACCCGCACCATGTAGCAGCAGGATAGTCGGATTTTCCTTGTTTCCATATTCGTCATAATGCAGCATAATTTTCCCTTTCTTGTCGGACAGTTTCAATGATAAAGTTTTCTATTCCCGTATTTACTTGTTCTGGGTTATCTCTCTGCATTTTGTTCACACCTCCTGCATATAAACCTTCTTCCAAAAATCAATTAAAACAATAATTTCTTTCTCGATTTGGTAACTCGCTCTTTCGGCTTGTACACCTCGGCTCTTTTAGCGATATTATCAAGCGGCACTTTGCCCTCTCCCTCGCCAAACTCCACTTTTACGCTGATTGTACTGTCAGGTTTTTTGTGTGAAAGAAGTACTACCGTCTCAACAGTATTACCCTTTTCCCAAAATCTTCTACAAAAAAGTGGCCATAACAACGAATTTGGTTATCCAAATTCAGTGCTTGGTAACACATATTTCCACCATTTTTTTAAAAAAGGTAAATCACTACATTCCACTCAGCTTATATACAAACAAACAGCCACTTTATAGCGACTGCTTGTTTATAAATTCCTTTTTAACTTCTTTCCCCAACTATTGACAGAGAGCCTAAAATTACTTATTAGCCATTGCTTTCTTTACAGTTGCTGCAATATTGTCTGCACACAGACCAAACTCCTTCAAAAGCTCAGCTGCTGGTCCAGAGTGACCGTATTCATCATTTACACCTATCTTTACTACTGGTACAGGCTTGCTCTCGGTTACAACGTCTGCAACAGCACTACCCAGACCGCCAATAACGCTATGCTCCTCAACAGTTACGATAAGCCCTGTTTCAGAAGCAGCTTTTACAATTATATCCTTGTCGATGGGCTTGATAGTATGAATATTGATAACTCTTGCATCAATGCCATCTGATTCAAGCTGCTTTGCAGCCTCTACAGCCTCGGAAACCATCAGTCCGGACGCAATAATTGTTACGTCCTTGCCCTCTCTGAGAATGATGCCCTTGCCAAGCTCGAACTTGTAAGTCCCAGCATCGTTAAAAATGGGTGCTGCAAGTCTGCCGAAACGTAGATATACAGGTCCGTCAAAGTTGATAGCTGCCTCAATTGCAGCCTTTGCCTCCACATCATCAGCTGGATTTATAATTGTCATGCCAGGAATCGTTCTCATAAGTGCGATATCCTCGTTACACTGGTGAGTGGCACCGTCCTCACCTACTGAAATTCCAGCGTGAGTTGCGCCAATCTTTACATTCAAATGCGGATAGCCAATTGAGTTACGTACTATCTCATATGCTCTGCCTGCTGCAAACATTGCAAATGTGCTTGCAAACGGAATTTTTCCTGACGCTGCAAGTCCTGCTGCAACGCCCATCATATTTGCCTCTGCAATACCACAGTCGAAAAATCTCTCAGGACAAGCCTTCTTGAATACGCCCGTCTTTGTTGCTGCAGCAAGGTCTGCATCAAGGACTACCAGATTCGGATATTTATCTGCCAGTGCAGCCAGTGCTTCGCCATAGCTTTCTCTGGTTGCCTTCTTAATTACATCTGCCATATTTTAACCCTCCAGTTCGCTGAGCTGTGCAGTAAGTTCTGCCATTGCCTTGTCGTATTCTTCCTTGTTGGGAGCCTTGCCATGCCAGCCCACCTGGTTCTCCATAAAGGATACGCCCTTGCCCTTTGTGCTCTTCTGGATAATAGCTACAGGCTTTCCTACTATGGTTTCCGCTTCGTTGAAAGCAGCGTCAATAGAATCAAAGTCATGTGCATCCATTGTGATAACGTGCCAGCCAAATGCTGCAAACTTATCTGTAATCGGCTCTGGAGAACATACCTCAGTGATAGGACCATCTATCTGGAGACCGTTGTTGTCTACGATTGCGATAAGATTGTCAAGCTTGTAATGAGCTGCAAACATCGCTGCCTCCCATACCTGACCCTCTTCAATCTCGCCGTCTCCAAGAACAGCGTATACCTTGTAAGCTGCATTGTCAAGCTTGCCTGCAAGCGCCATGCCGCACGCTGTGGAGATACCCTGACCAAGTGAACCGCTGGACATATCCACACCAGGAATGTGAATGCAAGGGTGTCCCTGAAGCATTGCACCAATATGACGCAGGCTCTTCAGCTCATCATACGGAAAAAAACCACGCTGTGCCAGTACAGAGTAAAGTGCAGGTGCACAGTGACCCTTGGAAAGCACGAGTCTATCTCTGTCTGCCATGTCAGGATTCTGGGGATCCACGTGCATCTTTGCAAAATAGAGATATGTCAGCAAATCGCTGATCGACATAGAACCGCCTGGATGTCCAGACTTTGCGTTGAATGTACCCTCAATTACACCCATACGCACTTTGCAGGCTGTTGCCTGCAGCTGTTTTCTTGTTGTTGCATCCATTGTAAAACCTCCATTATATTTGAATTTTGGATTCAATGACTGATATAAATTCGGCTATAGCGCCATCGCTGCAAGAGGCTCTTAGCTTTACATCTGCTGCCTCACGAACGCATTGCTGCGCATTTGACGGTGCTGCGCCGATATCGGCATTTATGACCATTTCGAGGTCGTTGTGGTAGTCGCCTACTGCGGCAAAGGTAAGGTTGTCTGAGGCAAGTATACGCCTGCATTCATTAAGTGCGCTTCCCTTTGATATGCCACCTGGCAGCATCTCGTAGAATATCGCATCAGATCTTACAAAAGAAACTCCCCCGAATCCCTCAGCCCCTGCAAATTCAATAAGCTTTTCTATCTCCTCAGGACTCATGGCAAATAGTATCTTCAACCATTCGCCCTCCGGCACTTCATCAATAGTGCAGTATACAGGCGGAACTGTACAGTATTCAGCGTGTTTCTCCTCATAGGAATTCATTTTTACCATGTATGTCCCGTCCGGTCTGAGAACCTCTGCACCTATTTGTGGGAAAGCCTCAAAAATACGCTTTGCATATTCATATGCCGTTTCCGGGAGCGGAGACAGGTGCAATATCTTCTCCCTCACCGGATCGTAAACGCAGGCTCCGTTGTAAAGTATCATAGGGTCTGTAATGCTCAATTCTTCCACATATCTGATGGTTGTCTGGAGCGTTCTTCCTGTTGCAATGGAAAACCTTCCGCCCTTTGCTCTGAACCTTTCAATCGCCTCAATATTCTTTGGACATATGGTTTTATCCTCCGAAAGAAGTGTTCCGTCAAGATCTGTAACAAGAAATACTCTGTCTATTGATTCAAACATGACTATCTCCTTTCATCTGGAACTTAACTTTCTGAGTATATCAGTAAAATAATCAGGCAGCGGACTTGTAAACTCCATATATTCATTCTTTATGGGATGCACAAATCCTATCTTCCTTGCGTGGAGACACTGTCCGTCTATACCCTTATACGAACATCCGTAAACCTCGTCTCCTAAAATAGGGTGACCTATATGTGACAGATGCACCCTTATCTGATGAGTCCGCCCTGTTTCAAGGCAAAGTCTTATATGCGACCAGCCGCTGTATTCAGCTATGACCTCATAGTGTGTGACTGCATTTTTACTGTTATTCGTAGTTACGCACATCTTCTTACGGTCGACAGGATGCCTGCCTATAGGCGCATTTATTGTGCCGGAATGTTCCCTCAGTCTTCCACAGCAAACAGCCTCATACTCTCTTGTAAAAGAATGCTCCTGTATCTGCTGGGAAAGCCCCAGATGAGCTGCATCACTCTTTGCCACCATTAAAAGTCCACTTGTAAGCTTGTCGATACGATGGACTATGCCAGGACGTATAACTCCGTTTATACCGGAAAGCCTGTCGCCACAGTGATACATAAGCGCATGGACAAGTGTTCCCGTATAATTCCCTGGTGCAGGATGGACTACCATTCCCTTTGGCTTATTAACTACCAGCAGGTCATCGTCTTCATAAACTATGTCAAGCGGTATATTTTCTGGTACAAGTTCAAGCGCCACCGGATCTGGAAGTTCAACCTGTACCTCAGCACCTGCCACAGCTTTGTCACTCTTTGAAACAGCCTTGCCTGACGCTAAAACTTTCTTATCTTTTATAATGCTCTGCACAGCCGAACGCGTAAGCCCCAGTTCTTTCTGCTCTGAAAGCCATTTATCAAGACGCACTCCTCCTGCCTCCTCTGGTATTCGGAGTGTGATAAGCTCAGGCATTTTCTTCTGACACCTCCACTTTATCCTTATTCTTTTTCTCAATTTTAGAGTCAATAAAAAGAATATAGAAGATGAAAAGTGCAATACCTATCACTACACAGCAATCTGCAAAATTGAATATCGCAAAATCAAATAACTTAACTTCCAAATAGTCTATAACAAGTCCTCCGCGGAAAAGTCTATCGATAAGGTTACCTATACCGCCGGAAAAAATAAGGACAAGACTAACGTTTAGCAGCTTTGAGCGATCATGATATTTTATTATGCCCCACAGACAAGCAATGAGCATTATACTGGTTGTAACTACAAGCATCCATCTCATTCCTGCAAAGCTGCCGAATACTGCTCCGCTGTTTTCAAGATAAGTCAGATCTAATATTTCAACATCGCCGATATGCAGAAATGGTATACTTCCCTTTTCCTGTAAAACCTCAACTGCCCAGAACTTTATAAGCTGGTCGATTCCCACCAGAACTGCTGCGGCTATAAGAGAAAATATAAGCAAATATGACTCCTTTCTCACACATAAAGCAGCCTGCCGTTAAAATCCGGCAGGCTGCTTGGATCTATTACTCTACAACTCCTGCACAGCGTGCACATAATGTAGGATGTTCAGGGTTCCTGCCGACACTGGTGGAGTATATCCAGCAGCGCTCGCACTTTTCACCCTCAGCCTTTGTTACGGTATAAACTGTTCCTTCGCTGTCAGAACGTACTACGCTTACAGATGATACGATAAGTACTGTCTCCAAAAGCTTTGCTGCCTCGGAAAGTACTTCGTATTGGCTGTCGTCACCAACTGCTATAACTATAGCTGCTTCAAGTGACTTGCCTATGAGTTTTTCATTTCTCTTTTCTTCCAGCACTTTATTTACTTCCATACGTGTCTGGTAGATAAGATTCCATTTAAATGTGAACTCCTCACTTGCTGTAAGACCGGACTTTGACGGCATATCATTCAGGAATACGCTCTCTGTATTGTCCGCTGAGGAGTGCGGCAAATAGCTCCATATCTCCTCTGCTGTAAATGAAAGGATCGGTGCTATCATTCGTGTAACTGCGCTGAGTATGCGGTACATCGCAGTCTGTGCTGCACGTCGTGCAACTGATGTCATTGGTTCACAATAAAGTCGATCCTTGATAATGTCAAGATAGAAGTTGGACATTTCTGTTGTGCAGAAATTATGGATACTATGGAATACTACATGGAAATCAAATGAATTGTATCCACTCTCAACCTTATCCATAAGCGCATCAAGCTTCATAAGCGCCCAACGATCAATCTCAAGCAACTCATCGTCAGATACAGAATCTCTATCCGGATCAAAGCCCTCTCCGTTGCCAAGATTACCCAGAATATATCTTGCAGTATTGCGGATCTTCTTATATGCGTCGGAAAGCTGCTTAAGGATCTCCTGAGAAATACGTATATCCGAATGATAGTCGGATGACGCTACCCACAGACGGAGAATATCAGCACCGTACTGATCAATTATCTCCTGCGGCAGAATGCCGTTGCCAAGAGACTTCGACATCTTTCTGCCCTCGCCGTCCACTACCCAACCGTGTGTGCATACAGCCTTGTACGGAGCAGTTCCCTTATATACTACAGATGTAAGCAGTGAGGACTGGAACCAACCTCTGTACTGGTCTGCACCTTCAAGGTAAAGATCTGCCGGCCAGCTGAGACAGTCATACTGCTCCATAACAGCAGTATGAGAAACACCGCTGTCGAACCATACATCCATAATGTCGTATTCCTTTGTGAACTTGCCGCAGCCGCATTCACACTTCACATCAGAGGAGATGAATTCATCTGCTTCCTTTGTCCACCACGCATCAGCACCCTCTTTGCGGAAAAGGTCTGCTATGTTTTTTATAGTTGTATCATTTACAATGGACATACCGCAGTCTGCACAGTAAATGATCGGGATCGGTACGCCCCATGTACGCTGACGAGAAATACACCAGTCACTTCTGTCACGAACCATGCCCTTTATACGGTCCTCGCCCCAACCAGGAATCCACTCTACTTCTTCAATAGCCTTTACAGCCTCATCCTTAAAGCCGTTTACAGAACAGAACCACTGCTCAGTTGCTCGGTAAATGATCGGATTATGGCATCTCCAGCAATGCGGATACTGATGGACGATCTTTTCTGTAGCAAGCATCGCCCCCATCTCTGTAAGCTTTGCTGCAATAGCCTTGTTAGCCTGGTCTGTATCAAGACCTGCAAACTCGCCTGCTTCCTCCGTCTGCTTACCATTTGCATCTACACATACAAGTATTCCGATATCATCGTAATTTTTGCAAACTTCAAAGTCCTCAACACCATAGCCGGGAGCAGTGTGTACACATCCAGTACCGCTTTCAAGTGTTACATGGTCGCCAATGATGACCTTTGAGCCTCTGTCGTAGAGAGGATGCTTTGTCATCATATTTTCAAGCTCATTTCCGAAGAATGAGCCAACTGTCTCATACTCTGTAATGCCGGCTGCCTTCATTGTTGCTGCTACAAGCTCCAGAGCCATACAGTAATACTCGTCTCCAACCTTTACGAGTGTATATTCATATCCGGGGCCAACGCATATAGCAAGGTTGCCCGGCAAAGTCCATGTGGTAGTTGTCCAGATAACAAAGTACACCTTGTCAAGCGGAATATTCATTGCACTGAAAAGTCCATTGTCGTCTGTAACATTAAACTTTACATATATAGAATAGCACGGATCATTCTCATACTCAATCTCAGCCTCGGCCAGTGCCGTATTACAATCCGGACACCAGTATACCGGCTTCAGACCCTTGTACATATAACCACGCTTCGCCATTTCACCAAAAACTTCAACCTGACGTGCCTCATATTCAGGTTTCAATGTCAGATATGGGTCGCAATAATGACCAAGACTTCCCAAACGCTTGAACTGTTTCATCTGATTCTGAACATGAGTCATTGCAAATTCCTTGCAGTTGCGGCGAAGCTCTACAGGAGAAAGTGAAGCACCATCATTACCGTTTGCTTTTAATGCCTTCAACTCTATTGGAAGACCATGTGTATCCCATCCGGGAACATATGGCGCACAAAAGCCGCTCATATTCTTATGCTTTATAATGAAATCCTTCAGAGTCTTGTTGAGAGCTGTACCTAGGTGGATCTCGCCGTTTGCATAAGGCGGACCATCGTGGAGTATATAACTTGGCTTGCCAGCATTTCTGGATACCATCTTCTCATATAAGTCGAATTCTTCCCACTTATTCAGAATATCCGGTTCTCTCTTCGGCAGATTTCCGCGCATAGGAAAATCTGTCTTTGGTAAATTTATGGTCGTATTGTAATCCTGTGCCATATCGAATTGCCTTCCCGTATCTACAGAAAGGCCTCCTTTCCATCAATTGTTCTTAGTCTTCATTATCAGCTGAATCAAAGCTGCGCTCATATGCTCCCTGTATAGCCTTTGCAGAGAACTGTGATGTTGCAAACGGATCATTCTGTGAAGGAGCTGTTGTTACAGATTCCTCATCATTGCTGTTATACTCCGCTGCTGCACTATAATCCGCTGCAAAATCAAGGTCATCTTCCTCCGGCATTGCTGACAGTATCTCAAGATGCTCCTTATACATATCAAAAAGTGCCTTCTTGAAATCAGCAACCTTCTTGCGTGCCTCTGCAAGCTGTTCGTGAGCTGCTGCTACTTCCTCCTGATTTCTCTTGAGGAGAGCATCGTGCTGCACTGTTACCTCATCCATCATCTCATCAGCCTTCCTCTTTGCTTCTGCTATGATCTCATCTGCACGCTCGTTTGCCTCGGCGATGATCTGATGACCCTGACGCTGTGCTCCCAGAAGTGCATCCTTCAGTGCATCCTCGTCACGCATGTACTCACGAACTTTGTCAGCCAGAACCTGTATCTTGTTGTTGCTGTCCTCAAGCTCCTGCTGATTTAGCTCAAGCTCATGCTCCAGCTGTGTCAGAAATTCATCAATGTCCTCCTGCTTATAACCGAAAGCAGCTTTCTCAAATCTCAGTTCATGAATATCGTTTGCAGTAATCATATTTTATCCGCCTTTCAATGATATTGTTCAATCAATATATGCAGTCTTCCTTTTCTCGAAAGACCTGTTACCGTTTTTAACCGGAATTTTCCGTAGCCTCTTACTGTTATTATGTCTCCCACGTCAACTTCCTCAGACGGCGACACTACTTCACAGTAGTTCAGCTCTATTTTTCCCTTCTTCAGCAGTCCAACCGTTTTCTCACGGCTTTCCCGTATACCGAGTGCCGTCACTGTATCTATTCGCAAAGACGACACGGTTCCGCTGATTTCCCGGAAATTCTGCGAAGGCTTCATAATAAAGCTCTCATTATCCGTCGCCTTTACACCGCATCTGCCTACCTTAGTTATTTCTTTCAAAAGCGGTGCAACCACATCAGTAACAAGTACTTGGGTTATGCCGCAACCTGTCACTATATCGCCTATCGTTTCACGCACTATTCCTTTTGACATAAACGATCCAAGGAAATCTCTATGCGTAAGGCAGTCACTTTCCCGGTATCTGAATGTAAGACACACGATAGGTACCATTCCCGCATCCGGTTCCATCCACTCGGGGAATATACAGCAAAGCTGTCTTAATGCACCTTCGTATCCTCCCCACATCCAGACGTTGCAGTCAACTCTTCCTGTAAATCTCTGTTTTGTGAGATACACCTGGCGTTCATCAAGAAACTTTGAGAAATATGGGACTGAATACCTTTTGCTCAAAGATACAAGATCATCTAGATGCACCTCAAGAAGCTTGTCTGCCTGTAGTTCAGACGAAGTTATCACTTAAAGCAGTGACTTTGCGTCGGTTCCTTCGGAAGCGTAATTCTTGCCGAGTTCATTCACAAGCTGATCTACCAGTCCTACATCATGAGGTGTTACAATGTATGTCTGGTTAGCAATAGGCTTCAGGTTACCGTTCATCGCATACGCTACACCGATAAGGAAATCAATGATCCTTCTTCTTGTTACTTCAGATGCCTCCTCCAGAACAAGTACAACTGTTCTACCGTTCATAAGGTGATCAGCAATCTTCTTGGCATCTGTATATTCAGTAGGCTTTACCAGAATAACCTGGAGAGTTGGAGAACTTGCATAGCTCGGACGAGTTGGAGCAGATGACACTACAGCACTTGAATAGCTATTTGAAGATGTTCTGCGTTCTTCGTGCTGAGGTGTAT
>CALXBL010000053.1 GCA_944386525.1 uncultured Ruminococcus sp.
AGTATGCGAGATGTCCGAGGTGGAGGTTGAAGCCGGAAAGCGTATTGCCTGCGGTTCTCTTAAATTTACAAATGGATTAAACTACAACGGTGCACTTCCCGTGCTGGAGTCGAGTGATCCGGCAGTAGCAATTGCCGCTACAGCCGATACTCCAAGCTACTTCTACATAATAGGGTTGTCTGAGGGAACGGCAGTTATAACTATTTATGATACGTTCTATGATTCCAGCACCACAGTAAATGTAACAGTCACCGGAACATTCGAGGGCGGCTATACAGGAAATGGCATTGAGATAGATGTTGTATCACTGCCTGATAAGCTCATCTACAGGACAGGCGAGGAGCTTGACCTTACCGGTGGTGTATTCAATATTGAGGGTATCGTGGAAAATGCTGAAATGAGCGGCTCTGCTTATGTCGACAGCAGCGCATTCGACAGCAGCGTCGAGGGCACATATCCAATACTTATCAGCCTGAACTTCTATGATGGAAGATGGGGTTTGTATAAGTTTAATGTCACAGTTTCTGATACTGTTACAGGCGATGCCGATAGCAGCGGAAACATTGATCTCGGTGATGCGTCATATGTTCTTTCAGTTTATGCGAAAAATGCAGCCCTACTGGAGTCCGAGCTCTCAACCGAAACAGCCGATATTGACGGCGATGATGAGATAACTATAATTGACGCAAGTTACATTCTGAATTATTATGCAAAAACCGCAGCAGGTCTGCCATGCACATGGGATGACATCATCAGCGGATAGGATTCCCAAGACCTGCATTAACTTCTCCTTTTAGAAAACCGCTTCATCTGAGGCGGTTTTCTGCTGTCATGGCGTATGTTTACAACTAATACTTGCAATCGGGCAATATTTGTGATATACTAAGAATAAATATATATCTTGTCAGGAGGAAATTTTAATGGCAAAAAACAACGGCAAAAAGGTTGCGGCTATCACTTCAATGGAAGAGGATTTCGCACAGTGGTATACAGACATCGTAAAGAAGGCTGAGCTTATCGAATATACAAGCGTAAAGGGCTGCATGGTAATAAGACCATACGGCTATGCGATTTGGGAGAATATTCAGCGTATACTCGACGGTATGTTTAAGGAAACAGGCCACGAAAATGTAAATATGCCCATGTTCATTCCGGAGAGTCTTCTCCAAAAGGAAAAGGATCACGTTGAGGGCTTTGCGCCTGAGGTAGCATGGGTAACACACGGCGGCTCCGAAAAGCTGGAGGAGAGACTCTGTGTTCGTCCTACGTCCGAGACCCTTTTCTGCGAGCACTATGCAAATATTATACACAGCTACCGTGATTTGCCAAAGCTCTATAACCAGTGGGTAAGCGTTGTGCGCTGGGAAAAGACAACACGTCCTTTCCTGCGTTCAAGAGAGTTCCTGTGGCAGGAGGGTCACACTATCCACGCAACTGCTGAAGAGGCTATCGAGGAAACAGAGCGTATGCTCAACGTATACACCGACTTCTGCCAAAACGTGCTTGCAATGCCCGTGGTACAGGGCAAAAAGACCGAGAGCGACAAGTTTGCAGGAGCAGTTTCCACATATGCAATAGAGGCGCTTATGCACGATGGCAAGGCGCTCCAGGCGGGCACATCCCACTATTTCGGCGACGGCTTTGCAAAGGCGTTCGATATCCAGTATGCCGCAAAGGACAACACTCTCCGCTATCCGCACCAGACAAGCTGGGGTATGACAACACGTCTTATCGGCGCAATAATCATGACTCACGGTGACGACAACGGACTTGTACTTCCGCCGGCAGTAGCGCCCATACAGGTAGTTATCGTGCCTATCGCTCAGCACAAAGAGGGCGTTCTTGACAAGGCTGCTGAGCTTTATGAGACGCTGAAGTCCGCAGGTATCCGTGTTAAGATGGACGATTCCGACAACTCACCAGGTTGGAAGTTTGCTGAGTACGAAATGAAGGGTGTTCCGGTAAGAGTAGAGATAGGTCCTAAGGATATCGAAAACAACCAGTGCGTAATAGTTACACGTCACAACGGTGAAAAGTCATTTGTATCACTCGATGGGCTTGCGTCAACTGTAGAAACAAAGCTTCAGGAAGTACGTGACGGTATGTATGAAAAGGCTCTTGCTAACCGTGAGGCTCACACATATGCCTGCACAACTCTTGATGAGATAACAAAGGCTCTTGAGAAAAATGGCGATGGATTTTTCAAGGCTATGTGGTGCGGCGATGAGGCTTGCGAGGACGAGGTAAAGGCAAAGACAGGCGTTGGCTCACGCTGTATACCGTTTGATCAGGAAAATCTTTCAGATAAGTGTGTATGCTGCGGAAAGCCTGCAAAGACAATGGTATACTGGGGCAAGGCATACTAAGGAGGAGTATTTTTATGAACAAGGCATCTTTAATAAACTGGAAGGGTATGCCAGTGGCTGAGCTGAAAGCCGGTGGATATACCGCAATGATAGCAAACGAGATAGGTTCAAATGTCATACGTCTCCACGACGATGTGAACGGCATTGAATTTTTCCGGTATACAAGCGATGTAACACCTGAAATAATCAGCGGCAGCACCGAGGTGTGGGGACTTCCCACTCTCTATCTGCCCAACCGTATGGCAGACGGAGTCCTCCGCACATCAGACGCTGTATACCAGCTTCCGGTAAATGAAAAGGCTCCGTTCAACAATCATCTGCATTTTATTCTCCAAAAGAGAAAACACCGTCTTACCGAGCTTTCCGCTGACGATACAAAGGCGTGGGCAAAGACTGAGTACATATTCGATGAAAAGGACGAGTTCTTTCAGTATCTGCCTATTAAGTTCAGGGCTGATTTCACATTTGAGCTTTCAGACAGGGGACTTGACTATAAGGTGACATTTACTAATCTCTCCGACGTTATGATGCCGATGTCATTGGCAACACATACCACCATCAACAGCCCATTCGTTGACGGCGGCAGGCAGGAGGATATAAGAGTACAGCTGCCTATCGGCGAAAAGTGGATACTTAATGAACGCTGTCTGCCAACAGGTGAGATACGTGCTCTCGATGACTACGATCTGGAGTATAAGAACGGTGAAAAGTGTCCTGTTCTGACTGATATTTCCAATGATATGTACACCGCTCTCACACAGCAGCTTAAAGGTGAGGACTTCTATGGTGTTATTATGATGGACAAGGCTCTGAACAAGGGCATTGCATATGAGGTTTCCAAGGAGTACAACTTCTGGATAATGTGGAATGACCGCGGCTTTAACGGGTATTTCTGTCCGGAGCCGATGACGGCAATGATCGACGCTCCGAATCTTGATATGCCGGTAGAGCAGACCGGCTACTGCGAGCTTGCTCCCGGCGAAAGCTACACAGCAGCACAGAGATTCTATTCACTTGTATGATATGATACAAAAAGAGCATACTCCCTAAACCAATGGGGGTATGCTCTTTGTTATTTGCGCCTGGATTTACCACACTTCAACCATCTTATGGCTGATATAGCCTTAAGTACCGTTGCAGTTTACGTAATACCAGTAACCGTCGCAGCTTATAACGCTGAATTCCTGACCGTAGTAGAGTGTAGCGATAATGTTGCTGCTCGATTCCTTGTTGGGAGAGCTTCTCATATTGGCGCTGTTTACATTGACATAACCGTAGGAGGCGTTAACAGGCTCGTCAGTAAAAATCAACATATAACCAACACGTGTATATAAATCGTCTTTTTATAAAAAAGTGTTGACTTCATAGGGCATGGAATGTATAATAAAAGATGAAAGGGGTGTTATCATGACAGTAAATGACAGGCGTATAAGGAGGACAAGAGCAAATCTTGAGGAGGGTCTGCTCCGGCTGATGGAGAATAAAAGCATAAACAAAATAACCGTTTGTGAGCTTACTGAGTGTGTTGATGTAAATCGGTCAACGTTTTATCTGCATTATACGGATATATATGATATGGTGAGACATATGGAGGACGATATACTTAAAAGCTTTTTCCATGAGCTGGACAGGGATAAGGCAGACCGCACTACACGAGAGGACGTTTACCACTTTATGGAGACGGCTATAGCGTCACTTTATGAGAACCGCAGGAAACTTTTGATACTGTGCGGAAAGAACGGCGATCACACATTTAAAGACAGGCTGGCAGAGGTTACATACCGTCAGGCGAACGTATGGATGAAGTCTATCCTTGGAGAAAAAGCAAATCCTGTTCAAGTAGAGCTGGCTGTATCTTTTTTCTGTGCAGGCTGCGTATCGCTGCTTGACAGATGGCTCAGGAGCGAGGTGCCGATAAGTTCAGCAACAGTGCTTAATATTATGTTTCAGCTTGTATTATCCGGAGCAAATGGATTTGTAAAATAATATAAAATAAAAAGAACTGCAATACTCTATACATGAACAGTGCAGTAGTATATCATTATCGGTAAAAAAAGCAATACTTTCAACATATATATAAGATTAATCATTAAAAAACGGCGTATCTTGCAAAGATACGCCATCATTTTAACTAAATTAAATTTACTAAATTTGTGTAAACAGTGCAATATCCTAACTTTTTGAAAAAAATTTTGAAATATCTATTGCAATTTGAACTTGCATTTGGTATAATAGGAATATCATTAGATTTGTAGCGTCATATGTGTAAAAAATGATTTTACGCTGAAGTTTGCCGCTTATCAGGCAGTGGCTGATGGAATGACGAGCAGATCAAAGCGGCTTTAGCATAAAGTTCCGGTTTGATTGAATATAATGTAAGTGTATAATAACTGGAGCAATATGTCACAATGCGCAAAAACGGTAAAGGAAAGGAAGATTTTGAAATGAAGTTAAAGAAAGTTTTATCTCTTTTGACTGCATGCTGCACGGCTGTAACGACTATGTCTGCCGGACTGAGCCTGAGTTCGTCAGCGGCTGAGGGGCCAACGTTCACAGTAGGTCAAGCTACCGGCAATGCAGGAGAAACTGTCGAACTAAGTGTGACAGTCGATACACTTAGTTCGGAAATGATCGAAAGAGTAAATGGCGGTTCACTTGATATTGAAAAGTATCAGAGCCAGGATGCAAAGCTGGTAACTGAAGCAACTGCATCAGCAGGTGCGGCGTTTAGCCAATCAGCTATAGGCAGCGAGAACAACTATGATGCGTCAACGTATTCATGGCTGTTTGTATCTGATGATGGTTTTATATCTGAAACGGCAGACGAAACTATCGTGAAATGGACTCTGACTCTGGCAGATTCAGATGATATCGTTGCTCTTGCTAATAAGAATGGTATAACTGCAGTTACATTTGATGAAACCAGCTCTAGCTATACATTCCCTATATCACTGACAGATGTATATGCGGCAAGTGATATTGACGTTGATTATGAAGTGGCAACTGTTGACGGCTCTATTACAGTAATAGTTCCGTCAAGTTCTATTGTTACAACGACCACACCACAGTCAACGACAACAACAGCTACAACAACGGGCACTGCAGCAACAACCACAGGTGCAGCAACAACTGAATTTAATCCGGGTGATGCGCTTACATTCCGCATGGGTGCGTCCGGCATAGAGGATGAGTTCCCCTATGTTGACAAGACTGATGATCCGTTTATAGTAGCCCCCCAGACAGCAGGTCAGACCATAGAGGGTTATATTGGTCTGATGGCTTATAATTTTGATAACTATCCAGTTATGGCTGCAAGAGTTAGGTATGAGCTTAGTCCTGCGCTTGCCGAGGTTGCTACACCTTATCTGGGCAACACCGGCGACTCCGAGTGGCTTTATATTGAAGACTTTCAGTTCGGTCATACTTGGAGCGGCACTCCTGAAGAACTTGTTGTTGCAGCAGCAAAAGAAGGAGATGAAGCTCCTGTTAGCACGTTTAACGATGGAGAGCTTATCTTTGGCGTTTCATACGATTTCAAGGATGCAGCTACAGTAAAGTCTGTTGCTGAAAAGTATGGTCTGGAAGCGAAGACGAGAACTCTTGAAGACGGCACAGTTCAGACATACTATTCTTTCCCCATCTATGTTGATAGTGATTATGTTGATGGCAACGGTATGAATGTAAATGAGTGGATACTGGAAAATGATGAAAACCTGCTTGACAGCGTTGATGAGGTTTATGCAGACGGTGAAGTAAATATCGTTGTAGATGTTGAGGCTGTTACAACAACAACCACAACAACAACCAACATAACCACCACCACAACAACAACTACTACGACAACCAATGCAACCACAACAACTACTACAAAAGCTACAACTACTACACTTCCGCTGCCAGATGGTCTTTATGTAGAACTGGGCGGTCAGGATCCTGATGGCGGTATCTATATTGATCCGGGTTCAGTGAGCGCACTTATTGGTCTTATCGCATATAATGCAGAAAGTCCTCTGCTCACTATGAGAGGTAAGTTTATACTCAGTGATGCCCTTGCTGCAATTGCTACACCTTATATAGAGGGTACGGCGGAAAATGGCTGGATCTGGACAAATGACTATCAGTTTGGTGCAGAAGTATGGAAGGTTAATCCTGAAAATCTTATCTTCGCCTGCAATAGTGATGATGTAAGTAAAAATGTATTCAAGGATGGCGAGCTTATCTTTGGCATGGAGTATGACATAGCAGATGCTGAAACTGTTAAATCAGTAGCTGAGCAGTACAACATCGAAAAGCAGCAGGCTGAAGATGGCACATGGTACTACGCTTTCCCGATTTACCTCGATACAGAATATACTGACTGGGAATGGGTTGGTGCAGATGAAGTCAATATCTACCCCGAGGGTCTTTCACTTGTTGAGGAAAGCTATATCTACATAAAGGCTGAGGCTGATTATGTTCCTACAGATTTAGCGCTCCAGATGGGTGCACGTAATGCCGACAACACAAGTGAGTATATTGCTGCCGGTGAAAAAGGCGCAATGTTTGGCCCAATGGCATTCAATGCAACTGAGGCTATTATGACCATGAGAGGTAAGTATGTACTCAGCGATGCGCTGAGTATGGTTGCTACACCTTGGGTTGAAGGTACAGGTGTAAATGCATGGATTTATGCAGAAGACCGTCAGTTTGGTTCTGAGGTATGGAAGGTTAATCCGGATAACCTTGTATTTGCCTGCAACAGCACATATACAAGCGAAAACATATTTAAGGATGGCGAACTGATATTCGGTGCGTATTACGATATTGCTGATCAGTCTGTAGTGGATGCAGCAGCAGCAATGTATGGAATTGAAGCAGTAGAGGCTGCCGACGGCACACTTTACTATCCTTTCCCAATCTACTTGGATACATCATTCACCGGTTGGGAATGGGTAAATGATGATGAGATCAATGCATTTGAATATGACGGCGTTGAGCTCATTGAGGTTGGATATGTAAATATACTTGCAGAACAGGAGACAACATACGATAATTCCGTTCAGCTCGTTATCTCTGAAAACCTCTATGATGAAACAACATGGATACCAGGAAATGAGATTCAGATATCACTGAACATTTATAACGACTATATAGGATCACAGGGCGTTCGAGGCGATATGGCAGTCGCTGATGCTCTGGCTGATTATGCAACATATGTCTATAACGAAACAGGTGACGCCTACCCATGGCTGAGTAATATGATTGTAAATGAATCTGCATACTCATTTGCAGCGGCTATCGGCGATGAAGAAGTAACTAAGGCGGCTGATGGTGCGTCAATTGTCACATATTACTACACAGTAGATCTTTCCTATGAAGAGGCAACTGCACTTGCTGAGGCAAACGGCGTAAGTACAGTAGTTATCGACGGCGTTGAGTATTATGAATTTGCTGCAAATGCAGAAAATGGCACAAGAGTTCCGTGGGAATTCCTTGATGCGTCGGGCGAAAATATGTTCGATAAGACTACTGAAACAGGCGATCCCGCAGCTGTAGTAACAGACGGCGGTATCTACCTGAAGGTTCCGGTTGAAGAGACTACAACGACTACAACTACAACAACTACTACCACCACAACTACAACAACTACCACAACAACAACCACCACAACAACTACTACAACCACTACTGAGCCCGAAACTACAACAACCACAACAACAACAACTACTACTGAGCCTGAAACTACAACAACCACAACAACAACTACTACAACTACAACAACCACAACGACTACAACTACTACAACTACAACTACCACCACAACAACAACTACCACAACGACGACTGAGCTTGAAGTTACTACAACCACAACGACTACAACCACAACAACAACCACAACTACTACGACTACCACTACAACAACTACTACGACTACAACTACAACCACAACGACTACAACGACTACAACAACGACAACGACTACCACAACCACCACGACCACAACAGTAACAACTCCGGAAGACGCAGTGCCTGTAGCAAGCTCTGTATCTGCAGTTGCTAAGGAGCCAAACTTCTACTTCTCGGTAGATGACAGAACATTCAGTACGACTGATCTGTTTGAATCGCTTATACTGCTTACCGAATATTCTGATGGTACAGTAGTTCCTACAGATATTACTGCTGATGTAGACTTCAATGGTCTTACACCTATGGCACTGTTCGCAGACGAAGCGGCAGAAAATATAGCAGCAGATCTGTATGAGGGCGTATATGCAGGTTATGTAAGCCCGTATTATAATGGCGAGGTACTACCGGTATCATCACTGGTATATATCGGTGTTAAGGGTGACGCTACTCTTGATGGCACAGTAGGTCTGGATGACGCTTCTGTAATATTGGCATACTATGCTGATTCTGCAGTAGGCCTCCAAGCTTCACTGATAGGTACAGCTGATGATTACGAGACACTCGCATACTTCCTGGCTGACGTTGATACAGAGTCTACAGCTGGTGCAAACACCGCTGATAATGCTCTGAACCTCGACGATGCATCTGCTATTCTGGCTTACTATTCTCAGAACGCTGTAGCACTTGATCCTCAGTGGGATGTAATAATTCCTAAGCTGAAGGAACTTGTAGGTTCACTATGGTATGATCGTGCGCAGGCTGAAATAACGGCTTAGATTAGCTTGACTTGATATGATAAAGCGGTATTGCCTAAGGCAGTACCGCTTTTGTTTTGTAGGAAATCATAAAAAGTGCAGCTGTGGGAGGTGCATTTTGACAAAAGCAAAAAAATACGAAAAATCTCTTGAAAAATAATGAGTTTTATTATATAATATAGTAGTGTAATAATACGGATTGAATAAAAGAGGGTTACTTTACTATGAGAAAACTCCTTGTTACAGGCGGCGCAGGTTTTATTGGAAGCCACACCTGTGCGGCGCTGACAGATGCTGGATTCAGCGTGGTTATTATTGATGATCTTAGTAATTCAAGTGCTGACAGTATATGCAGAATAAAAGAGATAACTGGTGTAGAGCCGTTTTTTTATAAGGCTGATATACGTGACAGAGAGACTTTAGACCGGATTTTCTCGGAACATAGTATAGACGCAGTGATACATTTTGCCGGATTGAAGTCGGTGGCTGAGTCGGTGGCTGAACCGATGAAATATTATCGCAACAACGTTTTTGGCACGATGCAGCTTATCGATGCAATGGAGAATGCCGGATGTAAAAAACTTGTATTTTCTTCCTCCGCAACAGTGTACGGAGATATGAATACACCGCCCTATACTGAGGATATGCGTGTTGGAGCAGTAAATCCATACGGACAGACAAAGCTGATGATTGAACAGATGCTTATGGATCTGTGTGAGTCGGATACTGAGTGGAGCGTGGCAGCGCTCAGATATTTCAACCCTGTAGGAGCTCATAAGAGCGGACTGCTGGGGGAAGCGCCGTTTGGCACGCCGTCAAATCTGGTGCCGTGCATTGCCGATACACTTATGGGAAAACAGGAGTATCTGTCGGTATATGGCAATGACTATGAAACGGCGGACGGCACTGCAATACGTGATTATATACATATTATGGATCTTGCGGAGGGGCATATAGCTGCCCTTCGTGAATATAATGACAAATATACCGGCTTTAGGGCATTTAATTTAGGCACAGGATGCGGTTCCAGTGTTCTGGAGGTCATACGCGAGTATGAGAGGGCAAGCGGCATGAAAATCCCAATCGTATTTAAGCCCAGACGGCAGGGCGATGCTGCTGTTTCATATGCAGACGCTTCACGTGCAGAAAATGAGCTCCACTGGAAGGCGAATTTGGGGCTTTCTGAGATGTGCCTGGACAGCTGGAGGTATGTAAGTCAGAGTAATGTGTAAGGACAGGAGAGAATTATGGATATGTCATCAACATTTCAGTCAGCGATAAATGACTTTCTGATAATAGTGATAGCAGTTGCTGTAGTACTTGTGCTGGTGGTGATCCTTGGCTCAAGGAAAAGCAAGTTCCGCAAGAAGTTCAGCGAACTTTTTGCACAGGATACAGTTGGCTCTGCCGGTCACAAGATGGAGTTCAACAAAGAATATTACATAACGGGAGAGAAGAATATGCGTTTGTTTTCAAAGAGTAAAAGTCCCACCAGAACTGAAATGGTAACGCTTGTACAGAAGGTGGATGAACGCCGCCGCACACTCGACCCAAGCGGCACGTCGAAGCTTTATAATGAATATTACGAGCTTATTTTCCGTACACGCAAGGGAGAGATACTACATATAGTAACCACAAAGGTGGTATATAGGGAGATACCATTCAATCAGGAGGGTTCGCTGACTTTCAAGGGCGAACAGTTTATCAAATTCAAGTTCCTTGGTGGAGAGATCACCGAGGCTTCAAGCAATTTCCACACCGGAAATGTTCAGGTTTAAAAGCATAAATGTGAATAGCTGACGCAAGGCTGCCCGCAGATCGCGGGCAGCTTTTTTATTGGCAGGGGATATATTATGAATAAAAAAGCCTTGTTTATAATACAATATTCAGAAGGCTCTCATGGCAAATGTCACATATAACAAAAATAATTTCAACATTTTAATTTTTTTTGAAAAAGTACTTGACAATCGACTCAATATGAGCTATAATTAAAAAAAGTAAAAACTTTGTACGTTTTATAAAAAGCAATACTTTGTGTCTGAATTATATCAGAGCACGATTTAAAGACGAAATTGACGAAAGGGGTAAATTATTATGCAAATTAAAAAGACCAAGGCTTTCTTATCTGTAATTCTGGCAGCAGCAACAGCGTGTACGGGGCTGCTTCCTACGGTTGCATCTGCAGAAAGAACTAAGGAAGAAGCTTACGGTGACGACACCTATGCAGCACGTTTCATGTCCCTGTACGACGATGTTGTAACTAATGGTATTGAAAACGGCTATATGTCTAGCACCTCAACTGTAGACGGCGGTTTCGGCGTTCCTTACCACTCTGTGGAAGAGTTGTGTATCGAAGCTCCTGACTACGGTCATGAGACGACATCTGAGGCACTCTCCTATCTGGTATGGGTTGCTGCAATGAGAGATAACATTGTAAATGACGCTAAGAACGGCGAGATCACTGTTGCTAACACAAAGGATGCTTCCACCGAGGAAGTTGGCGATCTGGCTAAGGCTTGGCTGACTATGGAAGGGTCCATGATCCCGGACGCACAAGGCGGCATCATGAACAGAACTGAACTCAGTGCTACATATTCTGACGAATGGGAACAGGTTGAAATGTATCCTACAGATATGGATCAGGGCATAAAGGGTATCAACCCGATTCACTCTAAGTTCTGCAGCGCTTACAGCAGTGATGATGGACTGTATCTGATGAACTGGCTGGCTGACGTTGACGACTGGTATGGCTTCGGAACAGGCACATCAGCTGAATATAAGCAGCAAAACGTAAGCGGAGGCTTTACTCTTATAAATACATTCCAGCGTGGTGAACAGGAATCCTGCTGGGAAACTATTCCTCATGCATCAGTTGAAGAGCTAAAGTTTGGCGTAAATAACGGTTTTGGTATGAAGGGCTTCTTCAGTACAGAGGAAAAGATAGTGTCACAGTTTGCTTATACAAATGCTCCTGACGCTGAAGACCGTGCTATTCAGGCTGTATATTCAGCTAACCGCTGGGGCGTTGGTGATCAAACTGTTGACTCCAAGTGGGGCGGCTCTCAGTCTATCTCTGATCTTGCTGGTAAGATGGGCGACCAGTGCCGTAACAATATGTATGATAAGTATTATGTAGATATCGGCGCTCAGGACAAGAACGCTGGCTACGGCGATGATCAGGGTAAGCACTACCTGATGAACTGGTACACATCATGGGGCGGCGCTCTG
>CALXBL010000054.1 GCA_944386525.1 uncultured Ruminococcus sp.
ACTATGGTAAGAATGAGTCCGCTTATTGCACTGAGCGACATAGCGGTATGAAGTGTCCTGTTGAGTTCCTGCTCAGATTTACCTCCAAAGAATCTTGCGGCAGCAACGTTTGCACCTACCGACAATCCTATGAAAAGGTTTGTGAGCAGATTTATCAGAGCAGTAGTAGAACCTACAGCTGCAAGTGAATTATCTCCGGCGAATTTTCCAACTACAACAATATCTGCAGCATTAAACAAGAGCTGCAGCATACTTGACAGCATTAGCGGAAACGAAAATATAAGCATTTTTTTTAGTATGTTTCCGCTGCACATATCCATTTCATAGCGTCTTGTATTAGTTTTCATTCCCATGAAAATCACTCCTGTATTAACTTTTTTATGAACATGAGATACATTATATCACTGGCATTTAGAAATGTCAACGGTAAAGACGTAAAAGATGAGAGGAGTTTTATTCCTCTCATTGTGCAAATTTATTATTTCTTTTTGATTTTACGGAATTCATCAACGCTTTTTTTGAAGTCTGGAGTCTTTATATAGCATTCAAGATGCTCTCTGAGGGAAATACGTGAGTGAAACGATAAAATAAAGCATAATCGTTCACCTTGTTTCTTTTTGTATTCCTTAACATTTTCCTTTAATTCCTCAAGTCGGATAATTATTTGCTGTTCTTCTGCAAATCGTTTGATGTGATATACGATCCGTGAGGAGTAAACAAGGTCCATTGCCATAACTCCGAAGTAGAAACCGATGCAAAACGAAAAAGCAAGATTTTTTGAAAGCCAATTCAGCATATCTAGTATATGAGGATGAACTGCAAAGTAATAGATAGCGCTAAGAATCATCCAGTAAAATGAAAACCTTGGACAGATAATACCATTTATATTACCCCACATATCAGAATAATCCCACAGCTTAATTTTCATGCCCTTAATGAATATGAGACCAGCTGCATATTCAATAGCAGTGATGGCAATAGCCATAATAATAAACAGGATCAACTTTTTACCTAAGTAGCTTTGAACAGGTATATAAGATTCTAAAAGTGTAAGGCAGTAAAGAACACAAAGGCTAAAACCGTATATCGGGAGCCACGGACCTGCGAGGTAACCCGGATTCATCCAGCTTTTAGAGACGATCCGCCTGAAAATCACCTCAATGCACCAGCCTATAAAGCTACCAATAGCAAAAAGAAAAGCAAGTATAAGAAAGATATTCATATTATATATAATCCTTTGATAAAACAAACCGCATCGACACTCATTGCATCGATGCGGACTTGAATTTTACTAAAATAGATATACTGTCCTTACTTAGCAGCAGCAGGGAAGTATTCAGTGATATCCGGATTCAGACCAGCAGCAAATGCAGCATAGTAGCTGAGAATAGAGGAAGCATCGCCAAGAGCAATATTGCCATCGCCGTTTACATCAGCAGCAACACTTGCAGTTTCATCGAACGAAGCACCGAGGCCAGCAGCTACGCTTGCGTATTCGGCTAGAACAGCAGACGCATCGCCAAGAGCAACAGCGCCATCACCGTCAACGTCTCCATAAGCAACCTCATTAAAAGGGCTGTCACCAAGACCGGATACGGTGAAAGTAACAGTAATAATATCGCCAGCATTCATACCATAACCATTTGCCGGAATATCGGAAACGTTAGGAGCTTGCCATACGTTAAGAATATTTTTACGGAGAGTAACGCCATCGTTGTTGATATTTAAAGCATCAGCGCCAGAATCTGTATATTCAATATCCTTAACTTCAGACACTACCTTGTTGCCAGCATCATCAAATGTGTGATATGTAAGTGTGATACCGCTTATGGCAATATCGATTCCGCTGTCCTTAATAAGAGTTGCATTATCTACAAGCTCATAATCCTCCGGAACGAAAGCATAAAGGTTGATATCAGTTGAGAGCATCAGAAGTTCGATAGAATCAGAACCTGAGATACTTTCTACACTTACAGTGTATTCACCATCACTAGTGAATGTCACAGGAACTACGCCTTCATCGTCAGCATTCCAAAGACCGTCAGCACCTGACTGCATACATAAATACGCTGTATAAGTAGTCGGTTCAGTTGCTTCTTCACCGGCAGCAAATACAGAGAAACCTGCACATGAAGCAGTTACTGCCATTGCCATCAATGCGGCAAGAGTCTTTTTTGCAAAAGTTAGTTTTTCCATTTTTTCATTTCCCTTCATATTGAATAATTAAATTTATAAAGCTTTTATAGAAGCCTTATATGTGTATTTTAATTATAACACATTGCCCAAAAAATGTCAATAGAAAATTGAGCACCTGCATAAAGTACTCAAAGGTGGAGATAATATTTTACAAACAGTAGGATACATATTGATAAATTGAAAAATAAGAGCTCTATCACTTGACAAAAGTCAGTTTATATAATATAATGTAAAACAAGTGAAAGGCTGAGAAGAGAAGGAGTAGGTTCGGCTATTGTGTGCAGAGAGGAAGCGGTTGGTGAAAGCTTTCTACTATCCGGACTGAAGTAGTCTCAGAGCTGCGCAGGTGAAGCGTTTATGCGTGTGTAGTTTGCGACGGGAACTCCCGTTACAGAGAAGCGCTTATACAGAGGCGCATGAGTGCAGGCTGGTTTTGCCTGAATTCAGGTGGTATCACGGACATATGTTCGCCCTGAGTGATCCTTGATAAGGGATTACCGGGCGATTTTTTGTTATTGTGAGAAAATAAGATTTAAGGAGTATTATTATGAAGAAAGAACTGGCAAAGGCGTATTCGCCAAAAGATTTTGAGGACCGTATATACGCCCTCTGGAATGAAAGGAATTGCTTTAAGGCTACACCAGATCCCGAAAAGGAGCCTTATACTATAGTAATCCCACCGCCCAACATAACAGGTCAGCTGCACATGGGTCATGCGCTGGACGAGACGTTACAGGATATACTTATCCGATGGAAGAGAATGTCAGGCTATTGCACACTATGGCTGCCCGGAACAGACCATGCAGCTATTGCAACAGAGGCTAAAATTGTTGAGGCAATGCGCAAGGAAGGCGTTACTAAGGAAGACCTTGGCAGAGAAGGTTTTATGAAGCGCGCATGGGAATGGAAGGAGCAGTACGGCGGAAGGATTGTTGAGCAGCTCAAAAAGCTGGGGGCATCCTGTGACTGGTCAAGAGAACGCTTTACTATGGACAAGGGTTGTTCAAAAGCTGTAAAGGAAGTTTTCGTTAAATACTATGAAAAAGGACTCATCTACAGAGGCGAGAGAATCATAAACTGGTGTCCTCATTGTAAAACATCTCTCTCCGATGCTGAGGTAAACTTTGAAGATCAGGCAGGACATTTTTGGCATCTGCGCTATCCTCTCACCGATGGCAGCGGTTATCTGGAACTGGCAACAACACGCCCCGAAACTCTGCTGGGTGATACAGCAGTAGCTGTAAATCCCTCAGATGAGCGCTATAAGCACCTTGTGGGCAAGACGCTTGATCTGCCGATAGTTCACCGTGAAATACCTATCGTTGCAGATGAGTACGTAGAGATGGATTTTGGCACAGGCGTTGTAAAGATCACACCTGCGCATGATCCTAACGACTTTGAAGTTGGTCTTCGCCACAATCTGCCCGTTATCAATGTTATGACAGAAGAGGCAAAGATCACTGAGGATTATCCTAAGTATGCCGGAATGGACAGATATGAAGCAAAAAAAGCTATTGTAGCCGACCTGGAAACTGAAGGAGCACTTGTAAAGATAGAGGACTACAGCCACAATGTAGGTACCTGCTACAGATGCGGTACTACAGTTGAACCGAGAGTTTCCACTCAATGGTTCGTAAAGATGAAGCCTCTTGCTGAGCCGGCGATTGAGGCAGTAAAGAATGGTGAAACAAAGTTCGTACCTGAAAGATTCGACAAAATATATTTTCACTGGCTGGAAAATATCCGTGATTGGTGTATTTCCCGTCAGATATGGTGGGGACATCAGATACCAGCTTTTTACTGTGATGACTGTGGTGAAATGGTTGTAACTAAGGATGATACTGCAACTTGTCCTAAGTGTGGTAAGCCAATGCGTCAGGATCCAGATACACTTGATACATGGTTCAGTTCAGCGTTGTGGCCTTTCTCCACACTTGGCTGGCCTGATGATACTGAAGATCTCAAGTATTTTTATCCCACAAATACACTTGTAACAGGATACGATATTATCTTTTTCTGGGTAATCAGAATGATGTTCAGCGGTATTGAGAATATGGGACAAGTTCCATTTAAAACAGTCCTCATCCACGGGCTTGTACGTGATGCGCAGGGCAGAAAGATGTCCAAGTCATTGGGAAATGGTATCGATCCGCTGGAGGTGATCGACGAATATGGCGCAGATGCTCTGAGATTCATGCTGGCTACTGGCAACTCTCCTGGAAATGATATGCGTTATATCGACGACAAGGTAAAGGCTGCAAGAAATTTCGCCAATAAGCTGTGGAATGCATCAAGATTTATCATGATGAATTTGCCTGAGGACTTCAAGTTCACCGGTCTGCCGGAAACCCTTCGTATGGAGGATCAGTGGATAGTATCCAAGTTCAACGATCTTGCCAAGGAAGTTGGCGATAATATGGAAAAGTTCGAGATAGGCGTTGCAAGTGCCAAGATATATGACTTTATCTGGGACGTATTCTGTGACTGGTACATTGAGCTTACAAAGCCACGTATCAATGCCGGCGGACAGTCCATGGCAGATGCTCAGGCTGTGCTTGTATGGGTAATGCGCGGAATGCTGAAGCTGCTTCATCCGTTCATGCCATATATCACCGAGGAAATCTGGCAGGTTTTGACTGATGAGGAGTCAATGATCATTCTGGAGACGTACCCAATATACGACGAGAAGTACAGTTATGCTGAGAGTGCGACTCAGTTCGAAAAGATAATTGCAGCTATACGTGCAGTAAGAAACCGCCGTACAGAAATGAATGTACCGCCGTCCAGAAAGGCTAAGATATGCATTGAGACAAAGGAAACAGACCTGTTCAAGAGCAGCGCCATATTCTTTGAGAAGCTTGCATCTGCATCTGAGGTCGAGGTGGGCGATAGCTTTGATTTGCCCGACGCTGTAACAGCGGTTACCGATACAGCAAGACTCTTCATTCCGATGGACGAACTCGTTGACAAGGACAAAGAGCTTGCACGTCTCAACAAGGAAAGGGAAAAGGTACAGAAGGATATTGACTTCCTGAGCAAGAAACTTTCGAATCAAGGCTTTATTGCAAAGGCGCCCGCACAGCTTATTGAGGCTGAAAAGGCAAAACTTGCAAAGGCAGAGGAGAAGATGGCTAAGGTCGTGCAGTCAATTGCAGGACTTCAGGCATAAGCTATAAATATAAGAGACAGCATCATTTATATACGATGTTGTCGTAACTGCTATAATTATAAGGGGTGTTAGATGATGACGTTTGAGGAATCTATGGCTTATATACAAAGTTTCAGCAAGAGTGGAGCACCTGTAAAGGATCTGTCTAGAATAAGACAGCTTTTATCAGAGCTTGACGATCCTCAGAACGGTCTGAATTATGTGCACATTGCGGGAACTAACGGCAAGGGTTCAACTCTGGCGTTCAGCTCAGCGGCTGCTATTGAGGCAGGATTCAAAACGGGTCAGTTCACATCTCCTTTTATGGTTTGCTATAATGATCGTATCCGTATAAACGGCAAAAATATACCAGACGAAAAGTTGGCAGAGTTATGCACCAAAGTTCGCAAGTGCAGCGTATCAAGTAATTGTTCCCAATTTGAGGTGACTTTTGCAATAGCACTTCTTTGGTTCAAGGAAGAGAAGTGCGACCTTGTATTTCTTGAGACTGGCATAGGCGGAACGCTTGACGCTACAAACATTATTGAAACTCCACTTGTAAGTGTAATAACATCTGTTTCCCCAGATCATACTGCACTTCTTGGTATGACAGTTCCGGAAATCGCATCTCACAAAGCTGGAATAATTAAGCAAGGCTGTCCGGTGATATTATCGGCTGACAATATTGATTCTGTTGTGGAGGTTGTGGAGGAGACTGCCAGGAGAAAGTTAAGTCAGCTGAGAATCCCTGATTTTTGTGACTGCGCAATAAAAAGCGAATCGCTGGAGGGAACGTGTTTCCGTTATCACAGCATGGAGTATAATCTTAGAATGCCCGGTCTTCATCAGGTATACAACGCTCTCACGGCTATAGAGATAGTTCGTACACTCAGTATGCATGGTTATCTTATATCAGCACAAAATGTAGCAGATGCATTTCAGGCAGTTCAGGTTCCGGCAAGAGTGCAGCAGATATGGGATTCACCTAAAGTTGTACTTGACGGAGGTCACAATCAGGCAAGTGTTCTTGCGCTTACAGAAGTTATCCGTACTGCTGACAAGAGTCCGGTAGTTTTAATATGCGGTATGCTGACATCCAAGGACTACAGGACTGCCTGTCATATTCTCACACAAGTTGCAGATTATGTTATTTGTGTAGATGGTTTTGTAGATGGTGCAGTACCTGCTCATGAGCTTGTGAAATGCTTTATTGACTACTGTCCGGCAGAGGCGGTTCCTCTTTCCGACGCTCTGGAGATAGCGAAGGGAATCGCAAAAATGGGGGATGGCATTGTCGCAATAACCGGCTCTCTATATTTGGCGAGCTATTTTCTTACAAATGATGAAAGCAGAAAAAGCCGTCTCTGATGATGCAAAAAAAGCTGCTCCATTAGTTGGGTAGCCATATAGAAGTTTTCACGAAAATATGGTTTAAGACAGGCAGCAAGCTATGACAAAGGCTCTGCACTTCACCAAAGAAGTGCAGAGCCTTAATGTTTTTATTCAGCGTTGTCAAACCATACCTTGACATATTCAGCGAGAACGGGAACAAGTGCTTTAAAATTCATATCGGAGGTGTTGATACAAAGGTGATAGTTCTCACGCTTGCCCCAATCGGTTGAAGAAATAATCGTGCGGTTGGCGGCTCTGCCTTTGTCAATTTTCTTCATCTGCTTCAGAATTTCCTTTTCGCTTTCGCCGTTTTCGGCTCTCTGCATACAACGGTGCAGCTTTGCCTGCTCGCTTGCGTATACAAACAGATTGCAGGTTTTCATATCGGCAAGAATAACATCTGCATTCCGACCAATTATTACGCAATCGCCCTGCTCGGCAAGCTTTCTGATTACATTATGCAGTGAAACAAGAGCGTTGATTGCAGTTGTGTTCATATCCGACGGAGATGTAAAGCGTCTGCCTATCGTCATAGGGTATATTACTCTTATGTCCTTTTCGGAAATCCTTTCAACATATTCGGGAGATATTTTTTGCAGCTTGGCAGCCTCGATGATGATTTCCTTGTCATAGCAGGGGATGCCGAGATGATCAGCAAGTCTTTTTCCAAGTTCTCTGCCGCCGCTTCCGAACTCTCGTCCTATTGTAATTATTTTCATAACGTTACCTCCTTTTAATAGCTGTACTTCTTTCTCTTTGCAATGAGGAAAGCAAAGGAAACGCACAGCGCCAACACTTCCGCAACAACCACAGATAACCATATACCATCCAATTCAAACCATATAGGCATAATGAGTACACAGGCTACCTGTAAAACAGCTGTTCTTGTAAAGGATACGATTGCCGATACAAGTCCGTCATTGAGTGCAGTAAAGAAACCCGATGTGAAGATATTAAATCCACAGAGAGCAAAGGATATGCCATATAGTCTGAAGCCGTGAGTTGTCAGTTCGAGCAGTTCTGCGTCCCCGTGTGAAAATATACTGCTCATAACTCCTGCAAGCAGTTCTGTGAGCGTAACCATAATTATACTGAATATCAATGTTATAATAAGGCTTTTTTTGCGGATATTTTTCAGCTCGTTTGTGTTTCTCGCACCGAAGTTGTATCCCACGATGGGAGCCATTCCGATTGAATATCCGATAAATACCGCATTGAAAATGAAGCTGGCATACATAATAATTCCGTAAGCCGCAACGCCGTTTACTCCTGCATATTTCAAAAGCTGAATGTTGAACAGAATACTAACCACCGAGGTGGCAATATTGCTTAAAAATTCCGATGAGCCGTTGGTGCAGGCTTTCAGCAGCGGCATAAATTCAAGCCGTGCCTTTGTAAGACGAAGCAAGCTTGAATTTTTTCTCACGAAATATACAATAGCAATGACAGCACCTACCGTCTGACTTATTCCCGTTGCAACAGCTGCACCGACAATGCCCCACTTAAATACAGCGATAAATAATGCGTCAAGAACAACATTTGTAAGTCCTGCGATAATTGTAACGATAAAGCCGACATTTGCTTTTTCTGCTACAACAAAGAAGCTCTGAAACAGATTTTGAAGCATAAACATAACTTCAAAGCCAAGCAGAATTCTGCCGTATACAACCGCATAGTCAATCATTTCCTGTGAGGCAACCTCACCGCCGATACTTCCCAGAACCTTTGCTATCGGCTCAAGAAAAACAAAAACAACAGCAGAAACAACTGCACCAAAAATAACGGTAAAGTATACTATCATTGAAAAAATCTGATTTGCTCTTTCTTTGTTTTGCTTGCCAAGCGTCATAGCGGTCAAGGCACTTCCGCCCGTACCAAGCATAAATCCCAAAGAACCGATTATCATTGTAACAGGCACTATCAGATTAAGACCTGCAAATGCTTCCGTTGTTGTGAAATTACTTACGAACACACCGTCAACTATATTATAGAGTGAAGTGCATACCATCATTAAAATTGTTGGCAATACAGCCTTCATCAGCTTTTTATAGCTGAAGTGTTCCCATAAATGAATACCCATATTTTTTCTCCTTGATGTACTAACTTTTATTCTCATTATCTGTCTGTAAATGAATACTTTTCATAACCTTTTCCTTGAAGGCCTGCTTGTATTTTCCCAAAAGTGAGAAAAGCAGACGACATTCTTCTTCGGAAAACTGTTCTATTGCATAGGCTTCCGCCTCAATAATCGGCGGCAGAATTTTGTCGCAGTATTCCTTGCCTTGTTTTGTCAGCCGTATGTGCTTGTGCCGTCTGTCCCCCGACAGCTCTACCGCTTCAAGCAAGCCTTTTCGCTGATAATCTTTGACGATAGAATTTACCGTCTGTTTAGGTAGCAGCATTTTTTCACAAATATCCTTCTGTGTGCAACCGTCCGAAATATGCACGATGTAAAGCAAATACATTGTTGTGCTGTTGATACCATACTGCTTTGCGTAATATTCGTAAATGCTGTCAAAATCCTGCATTATCTCGCATAAGTCTATGCTGTCATTCTTATATTCCATATACATCACCTCCACAAAAGTACGAAAATCGGACTATATGATTATACCATTCTGTGTAGAGAATGTCAAGTGGTTTTGTGATGTTTTCAATTGATGTAGCATAAGCGTATTACCGAGCTTACTCACGAAATTATGCACGAGCTGATTAAAAAACATCGTTCACGCACCCGATAAGTCAAGCGGACACCGTGAGCAGAAAGTTGAAATCCACTTTAGATTTAAGGTGGCTATCTCGGTTTCCGTTGCCGACAGCCGAGTGTATGACAAAAATAAAAAGGCTGCGTAGGAAACTACGCAACCTTTACATAATATTTGCAATACCTCTGTAGCGCTGCCCGCCTTTGAGGGCAGCTTTTATTTATATTTTATAAAGGAGTAAAACAACATGGATTGGCGAAAGAGCTATAAAAAGGCGGTCACATTCAGTTATGATGACGGTGTTGAACAGGATATCCGTTTAGTAGAGATACTGAATAAATATGACTTAAAGTGTACATTTAATCTGAATACAGGTCTTGACTATGACCATGGGACGTGGAAGTGTGGAAATCTATGGATCCATCGTCTTAATCTGCCGAATAATATAGAACTTTACAGAGGACATGAGATAGCTGTTCATGGCAGACAGCATCATAACCTTACGGAGCTTTCTCCTGTTGAAATTCAAAATGAACTGTATGATGATGCAGTAGAAATAGAGCGTCTTTTCGGTATAAAGCCAACAGGCATGGCATATCCGTATGGGGCATACAATGACGCTATAGTAGATAAACTCAGTGGACTTGGTATAAAATACGCCCGTACTGTAGAAAGCAGCTACAATTTTGATGAACAGACGGATTTGCTTCGCTACAGACCTACCTGTCACCATGAAGATGAGAGACTATTTGAATTGTCATATGAATTCCTGAATTCAGTATCTGACAAGCCGCAGGTGCTTTACATCTGGGGTCACAGTTATGAATTTGAGAGCAGAAAAAACTGGGACAGATTTGAAAGACTTTGCAGTATACTAAGCGGAAGAGATGATGTATTCTACGGTACAAACAGTCAAGTTCTGTTATACATGGATTAAGAATCACGTCGTTCCACAAACCAGCGTCCGAGACGTACACCACGTATATCTGCAGATCTTTCAAAGAACAGATATGTTTGTCTGCCCATTATGCTTATTGTAAATCTATCTCCCTGACCGCCTGCCTTTTGTGCAGGTGCTGATCTGACATCAAGAATGCGATCTACCTGAAATTTAGTACCGTCTTCCCAAGTTATTGTTCGTGGGCGCATATTGCCGTCTGTATCAAAGCTTACGTCCACATCTACATATACTTTATAATCCATAAACGTTCTCCCTATTTATATATGCCATCTTTCAGAAAATTTCCATGGGCGTAGGAAGGCGGATCGGATAATTTATATCCCTTTCTCTGAAGCACACGAACTTTAAACGCCATAAATTCATATGGAACATTGAAATAGGAAGACAGCTGACTATATGTCATGTTATCATTTATTCGCTCCAGCAGGGTTTCCTCATCGATGAGAAGTTCTGCTGCAAAAATATTCGCCTCATATTTCATGGTGTCAGCCTCATCAAGAAGTGAAAATTCGTGAAACTGCTGAGATTCAGCGGCTTTACTGTGGAGTGTAGCATGGCCCAGTTCGTGGGCGATTATTATTGTCTGTTCTTGTTCAGAAAGAGCATTATTAACAACAATTGCTTTCATTCTGCAAGCTGTCAGAAAATAGCCTTTGCAGCTGCCATCGCAATTCCCGAGAGGGTGGTACATCAATAATATACCAAGTCTTTTGCAAAGGCGTACAGGATCACTGCACCCCCAGAAGTTTTGGAGTTTCTGTGCTTCATAAGTTATTTCATCCGGATTATACGAAAGCATGATCATTCACTTCCGTTCTTTTTACCGTAATTTTCTCTGGCAGCCTCCTTGCATTTCAGGTAAGCTTCCATTACGGATTCAAAGTAAGCGTCCTTGGCCTCCTGAGGGATAGTACCACCCGCAAACAGAGCCGCATTTCTCTCCATAAGAAAGCGTATTTCACGTGCAGCTTTTTCGCCGTGAAGACGCCGAATTTCATCGACATATGGCTGCTGTTCCATACCAAAGGCAGGATCTTCAATATCGTCACGTTTAAGATATTCTTCAGACACTCCCAGAGCGGATGCTAACTTTATAAGCCTGGAATTATGGGGTTTTGACTGTCCTGATTCATAAGCGGCAACAGTCCTTGTGGATGCACTTATTTTAACGCCGAGTTCTTTCTGGCTTAGTTTGAGCCTATGGCGTTCCTCACGTACTTTTTCGGAAAATGTTTTCATATATACCTCTCTTCTATTAAAGTTTCATAAACTTCATTGAATTCCTTGACAAACTTCATGATGTGTGATATAATTTCTGCATAATGAAGTTTTAGCTTTAATAACTTCATTATAATACATATAACTTCATTTGTCAAGTAGTTTTATTATATTTTCTTCAGGAGGCGAGGGAATTGCAAAGAGTAATACTTCATAGCGATATGAATTGTTTTTATGCATCTGTGGAGATG
>CALXBL010000055.1 GCA_944386525.1 uncultured Ruminococcus sp.
CTGCTTGATTGTTCTTTGATTGAAATTTTAACCCCGATTTCAGACAACGAAATCGGGGTTTTTGGACAGACAGAAGCAGCCACTTTTATGTGGCTGCTTTTATGTGGCTTTATTTTATATATTTTGCTCCTGTAATGGGAAACTTGCGGTTTAATGAGATCTCACCTTAACACTCACCAGCGACATTGCCTTTGTAATCTTGGTTCTGTGGCTGTTTTAGGTTAGCTATATCTTCTCAAAATCTGCTGCCCCATGCTTGCAGATAGGACACACTATGTCCTCCGGCAATGTCTCACCCTCGTATACATATCCGCATATCCTGCACCTGTATCCGCTCTTCACCTTGGTTTCAGCCGGCTTCGGCTTGATATTCGCCTGATAATACGCATACGTTACCGACGGCTCATCGCTCAGTACCTTGCCATCTGTTACATCTGCCACAAACATCGTATGCGTACCAAGGTCTATTGTATCTATGACCTCTCCGGATATATAGGCGTTAGTTCCCATGGTGATATATGGAATTCCATTGGACGCATCAGCCTTGTCCGACCATACTGCAAGCTTGTCAATATCCCTGCCGCTCTGAAAGCCAAAATGACGAAAAACATCGAAATTCGCCGACTCCGACAGCACCGATATGTTAAATTTCTTCGTGTACATAAGCACATCATGTGTGAGATTCATCTTATTTACAGTGATCGTTATCCTGTTGGGATTTGTAGTCACCTGCATGGCTGTGTTGATTATACAGCCCTGACTCCTGTCGCCAAGCTTAGTAGTTAGTACAAATAATCCATATGATATAGTATACATTGCTCTCTTGTCCATGCTAAGACCTCCTTGTTAGTCCAGTGGTAATATTATAATTATATTATACACTATCGGCAAGTTTCTGTCAATATATCACAGATCAAAATTCGTCATAACACATGAAGTTTTAAGCAAAGTTTCGCTTGGTTAGTAAAATTATTTCACCAATTAGCTAAACCTCCGAATATGCGTTATTTTTAATAATTTTGCTTACAAAAAATATCACCAAACTTCATATGCTTACCGTCAAAAAGCAGAAAAATCAATGAGAACTGAGCAGTTTAATTGACTAAAAGCTCAAAAAGGAGTATAATTGGAAATAATAGGAAAATTATGATATAAGAAAGGATAAATATGAATAAATTTACAAAAATATCAAAAGTGATAACAGCAGCTGCTGTGGCTGCTTCCGCAATCACTTCAGCTTCTGTAGGAGTATTTGCATCAAATGACTATACAGGCAAAGCCGATACTTCCTGGTATAACGAGAATGACACCGAATTCGTACTGGATACTCCGGAGGAACTTGCAGGTTTAGCCCTGCTGGTAAACGAAGGAACTGACGACTTTTCAGGTAAAACAGTTTCTCTTGGAGATAATATTACCTTCTTCAGATTCGCCGACCCTCAGGCATGGGCTGATGGAGTACTCGTTCCTGAAAATCTATGGGTTCCCATAGGCAATACCTACGGCACACCGTTCAAAGGCACTTTCGACGGCTGCGGATATGCCGTTTCAGGACTGTGTACTATCGAATTCAACAACGCTGCCGGTCTGTTTGGTTACGCCGGAAGCGGTTCTGAAATAGAAAATCTCACCATCGAAAACAGCTACATCTACTCAAACGGTACTTATTCCGGAGGCATCTGCGCCTATAACCATCTTGCTGATATCAGAAACTGCTATTCAAACGGCAATATTATATGCTCCGATTACTACATAAGCGGCGGCATCTGCGGAGTCAATGCTGGAGGAAATGTTGTCTCCTCCTCCAGTGCGAGCAAGGTCACCGGCGGCAATAGCGCTGGCGGTATTGCCGGTGAACAGTGTATCTACGGCAGGATAAGCGGCTGCTTTAGCTCCGGCTCTGTGGGAAGTGCAAATGCTGCAGGCGGTATTTCAGGAAAATGCGGCGATAATACTATAAGAAACTGCTACAACACCGGCTCTGTTTTCGGCAGAAAAATATCAGGCGGCATTTCCGGTCAGACTGCTGGCGACAGCGAACTCCAGAACTGCTACAGCTCCGGTGCTGTTTCCTCGGAAACAGGTATTGCCGGCGGCATTACTGGCGATAGCGATACAGTTTGCATTAACTGCTACTATCTCGATTCAACTGCTGATTCAGGCTGTGCAGGAAGCGGCACTGAGGCTGTTTCTGCTGCGGCTCTGACCGACGGCTCTCTTGCAGCGGCTCTTGGCGATGGATTTATTCAGGGCGAAAGCTTCCCCGTTCTGGGTTGGCAGGACAATATCACTAAGACTGAGACTTCAACTACACCAACTACTACTACTTCTGCTGCGACAACAACTACCAATTCTGCCACAACTGCTTCAGCGTCCACTACTATAACTACTGTGACAACAACGGTTAAAACGATATCTGTATCCTCCAAGCCATCTGTCACCCAGACAACTACAGTCTCTGATATCAAAATTAAAATATGGGCTGTAAATAACGACACAACTCTCGAATGCCCCGGAGATACCGTGCAGCTTCTCATTGACGGTAATGTGAATACTCCCAATTGGGCAACTATGGATTCAGCTGTCGCTACAGTAAATGAGTATGGTCTTGTTACTGCCAAGGGACAGGGTACGGTAACAATCGTTGCTATGGTCGATGGTGTTGCCGCTGAAATAACCCTCACTGTGGGAGCGGCTGAAACAACAACTGCCACAACGACTGCTGAAACCGCCTCCACGACCACAACCACCACGGAAAACCTGGATTATTGCACTGGTGACTGCGACGGAAACCAGAACGTTGACCTCGAGGATGCTGCAACTACACTTAAATATTACGCCTGTCTTGCAGCAAGCCTGAAAGCCTCTTTCAGTGACGATGCAGACATAAATACTCTTGCCATGGAGGCTGCTGATGTTACACACGATGGTGCTGTTGATCTTAGCGACGCTTCCAGCATACTCAAGTATTACTCCCAGAAAGCCGCTGGACTCCCAGCGGAATGGGAATGATGATATAATACAAAAAGGGCCTGCCTCAACGCAGACCCTTTTATTATTGCCTTTTACATCACATAAGCTCGCAGATCAGCTTTGCAAACTCAGCAGGCTCCTCTATGGGCATACCCTCTATAAGCATTGCCTGATAGTTCAGCAGCTGCGCATATTTACCAAGCTTCTCATCGTCCGTACCGGAAAGCGCCATAAGCTTACCGTATACCTCGTGCTCCGGATTTATCTCAAGCACAAGCTGTGCCTTTATCTTCTGGTCAGCACCAGGCATTGCGTTGAGAGTCTTTGCCATCTCCATGGTTATCTCACCCTCGCTGGAAAGGCATACCGGATGACTGCCAAGTCTGCCGGAAAGCCTTACATTTGTTACCTTGCCCTCCAGTGCTTTCTTCATAGTCTCCAGCATTTCCTTACTGCTCTCGGACTTCTCCTCCAGTGCCTTCTTCTCATCCTCACTTTCGAGTGAGATATCACTGTCGGCTACAGACTTGAACTTCTTGTCCTTATACTGCATCATCATTCTTACAGCAAACTCATCTACGTTATCGGTGAAATATAACACCTCGTAACCCTTAGCCTTTACTGCCTCGGTTTGAGGAAGTGACTCTGCTCTTGCAAGATTATCACCTGCTGCATAGTAGATATATTCCTGACCCTCAGGCATTCTGTCGACATATTCAGCGAGTGATGTGTATGGGTGTCCCTCATTGGAGGACACGAACAGCAGCAGATCCTGAAGAACGTCCTTGTGCATTCCATAGTCGGAGTATACGCCGTACTTAAGCTGAAGTCCGAACGCCTTATAGAACTCCTCGTACTTTGTTCTGTCGTTCTTCATCATGCGTGTAAGCTCGTTCTTGACGGTGCGCTCAATGCTCTTTGAAATGCTTCTGAGCTGTGCGTCCTGCTGGAGCATTTCTCTTGAAATATTCAGGGAAACGTCCTCTGAATCAACAAGACCCTTTACAAAGCTGAAATAATCAGGCAGCAGCTCCTCGCAGCAGTCCATGATAAGTACGCCGTTTGAGTAAAGCTGTAGTCCCTTTTTATACTCTTTTGAGTAGAAATCATATGGTGCACGTGACGGCACATAAAGCAGTGCGTCGTACATGGGCATACCTTCATTGTGCACGTGCGCATGAACGATCGGCTCGGAATAGTCGCCAAACTTATCCTTATAGAAGTTGTTGTAGTCCTCATCGGTAAGCTCGCTCTTATTCTTGCGCCATATGGGTATCATACTGTTGAGCGTTACGTCCTCTGTGTAGTCCTCATAAGCCTGTTCGCTGTGGTCGTCCCCGGCGGCGTCTGCCTTGCGGCGGCTCTTTGTCATATCCATTATTATTGGGAAACGGATATAATCACTGTAGCGCTTTACAAGTGACTGTATCTTATACTGATTCAGGTAGTCATCGTATGACTCCTCATTGCCTGCCTCGTCCTTGGTGTTCGGCAGTATTTCAAGCTTTATCTCAGTGCCGACAGTTTCCTTATCGCAGGTGTCGATAGTGTAGCCATCAGTACCCTCAGACTCCCACACGTAAGCCTTGTCTTCGCCAAAGGCACGTGACTTTACAGTCACCTTGCTTGATACCATAAATGCAGAGTAGAAACCTACACCAAACTGTCCGATTATCTGGCTGTCGTCGGTAAGCTCGTTTTCGCTCTTGAACTTGAGTGAACCGCTGTTTGCGATTATACCCAGATTGTTCTCCAGCTCCTCCTTGGTCATACCAATTCCGTTGTCGGAGATGGTAAGTGTTCTTGCGTCCTTGTCGATATGGATACGAATGTTGAAGTCGGACTTGGACATTCCAACGCTGTCATCGGTCAGAGATTTGAAATACAGCTTGTCGATAGCGTCACTTGCGTTTGAAATAAGCTCACGGAGAAATATCTCCTTGTTAGTATAAATTGAATGGATCATCATGTCCAGAAGTCTCATGGACTCTGCTTTGAACTGCTTCTTTTCCATTGATTTTATTCCTCTTTTCTCTTGATGTTATCACTCTTGCTGGTAGAGTGCTAATACTATTATAGCACGTCTGCTAAATTCGTCAAGAGCACACAACATTTTTTTACATTTGATTCACATTTGAAACCATTAGCTTATTCCAGCGAGGCTAAATAATCTCTTACACAAAGAAGGTCTTTCTCGGTTCTATATGCAATTTCCAACATTTCGGGAGTAGGCTCTATCGTATCGGGAACAAGTATAGTCATCATGCCGGCGTCGTATGCGCTTATAAGGCCGTTCCTGGAATCCTCGACAGCATATGTTGTTGCAGGGTCTGCGTTCAGTCTCTGGCAGGCTGTAAGATATATTTCCGGGTGAGGCTTGCCGTTAGTGACCATATCCCCTGCAACTATAACATCGAACATTTCATAAAGACCTGTATCTTTCAGGTGATGCTCTATGGAGCTCAATCTGGACGATGATGCAAGTGCAGTTTTCCACATATTTTCACGCAGCCATGTTAATATTTCCCTTGCGCCCTTCATGACTGGAGTACCGTTTTCATCGAGCCACCTGAGTATTCCTCCGGACAGCCTGTCGGCAAACCTATCAAAATCCACCTCGGGATAGTGCTCAGCGAAGTATGCTGCCTCACCTTTTCTGTTCATTCCAACGCAGGCTTTCATCGCAGTTTCGGCATTTTCAAGATGCAGTTCACGGAATAGCTCCATCCAGATAATGTTGCATACACGCTCTGTATCAAAGAGCACTCCATCCATATCAAAAACTATTGCTTTTTCCATTTTTAAGCATTCCTTTCCATTAAAAAGTTTTCCACTCGAGCTTTCAACAATTCAACGCAGATAAGTTGAAACTGTTTAAGCATCAATTCTTGCCTATATGAAAAATGCACCCATCTCAGAAGGGTGCACTTTTATTTTAATTACTCATGATCTCAGAAATTGCATCCAGGATCTTATCGTGACATCCGCCGCAGCCTGTGGAACAGTTGGTTACTGCCTGAACGTGCTGAAAAGCTGAGAGCACATCAGTAAAGCTTGTAAGTGTATGGAGAGCGTCTTCAACATCGGCATAGGTCACACCCATGCAGTGGCAAATTTCATAGTTATTCATATGATTTGTTCCTTTCTGTACAGCATTTTACTGCCTTTTATTTTCTTTAAGTATACCACAATCACGGCTGATTGTCAATAATTATTTTCAATTTACAAATGTTCAGAGCTGCCGTCCATAGACATTCAAAAAAGCAGCTTGGCTGTTTTTTTACATATCTTGCAGACTGGTTTCTTAAAACTCGCTTTTCAATCCAAAAAACTGTTGACTAAACCATCATTTTCGTGTATGATATACTTATAATATAATGCGGTCTTGTCCGCTGACCGGAGGAGTTAACTCAATGAAAATATCTATGAAAAGAATTATTGCGGCTCTGATGTGCGGCTCCATGCTGGTGACCAGCACAGCCTGCGGCGAAATCACAGCCGAAGACTACACCTGGAGCAATGTCGCCATCGGCGGCGGCGGTTATGTTACCGGTATGGTATATAATCCAGGTGAAGAGGGCCTTGTGTATGCACGTACCGATATTGGCGGTCTCTACAGAAGAAGCTCCAGGGATAACGATACATGGAAGCCTCTTACCGACTTTCTGGGCGCTGAAAACTGGAACTACATCGGCATCGAAAGCGTTGCTGCCGACCCGATAGATCCTAAGCGTGTGTACTTTGCAGGCGGCACTTATATGGGTTCTCCCGGTGCTATGTTTGCTTCAGATGACTACGGCGAAACTTGGACTCAGGTGGACGTGCCCTTTGAATGCGGCGGCAATCAGTCCGGCAGAGGTACCGGCGAACGCCTTATGGTAAACCCCAACAACAATAAGGAAATCTGGATGGGCACAAGAAATGCAGGTCTTTGGAAATCCGACGACTATGGCAAAAGCTGGAATAAGTGCGAATCTTTCCCTGTTACAGGCAACTACTCACAAGAGGGAAATAGTATCGGTATAATGTGGGTGGAATTTGACCCCGGCTCCACTGATATGTATGTGGGCGCAGCTATGACCGACGGCGTTTGTATCTATAAGAGCAGCGACAGCGGAGCATCTTGGGAAGCACTGCCGGCTAATGAAAAGGGAATGTATCCTCTCCAGGCGGATATCTCCAAAAACGGAAATATGTATATCGCCTACTCCGACAACTGCGGTCCGAACCTATCTCCAACTATGGGCAAGATTTATAAGTATGAGCTAAGCTCCGGTACTTTCACCGATATTACGCCAAATCTCGACGACGGCAGATACGGCGGATTCGGCTCAGTTTCCGTGGATGCTCAGAATCCTGATACACTTGTCGTTTCAACGCTGGGCTGGTGGTCTGACCAGGGAGACAATATCTATTACTCTCAGGACGGCGGCAGCTCCTGGACAGGACTCTTCAACGACAAAACCAAGGAGACAAATTACCAGATGGATACATCTGAATGCGGCTGGCTTGACTGGGGCAGAGGCGATAATCAGGCTAAAACAGGCTGGTGGACTGCTGATATAAACATCAATCCATTTAACTCCGATGAGATAATGTATGGCACAGGAGCTACTATCTTCTCAACTGTAAACATGACAAAATATGAGTCAGAACCGGTAACTATTGCCTTCGACGCATACGGTCTGGAGGAAACCGCTGTATTCAAGATGGTATCACCACCGGCTCAGGAAGGCGCACCGGAACTTTATTCTATTATGGGCGACCTTACAGGGTTTGCTCATATGGACGTTACAGTCTGCCCCGATGACGCACACTTCATGAAAAACGGTAAACCAAACGACCTTGACTGCGCATTCCTAAATCCTATGATGGCTGCATATACTACCGAGGAACGGGATGGTCTTGTCTACACCACCGACGGAGGAAGTACATGGAACGCTGCAAAAACTCTTCCTGAACCGTCTCAGGGCGGCAAGCTGGCAGTTTCAGCCGATGGAAGCTCTATCGTATGGGCGCCTGCCAATTCCTCAGGTCAGGTCTACGTTACATTCGATTTAGGCGAAACATGGTACTACACCGAGGGCATCGGCTTTGGAGCAGAAATAGCTGCCGACAGAGTTGACCCCAGCAGATTCTACGCTGCTTATAACGGTCAGCTCTATATCTCCAACGACGGCGGCGTGAACTTTGAGTCTACCGGTGCACTCGTTGCTGACAGCGCCGTTCCTCAGACCGTTCCCGGCAAGGAGGGACACCTGTGGATAGCTACCGGCTCGCTCATTATGTACAGCGAGGACGGCGGCGCTACTTTTAATAATGTTAAAACTATGGCTCAGGTGGACGCTATCGGCTTCGGCGCTGCCAAGGACGAAAATGACTACCCTGTGATCTACGCTATCGGCGACGACGGCACTAACGGCAGCGGTATCTATATGTCCGAAAATAAGGGCGAAAGCTGGGTACGCATCAACGACGAACAGCATCTCTTCGGCAATCTAAACGGAAGCGATGGCTATATCAGCGGCGACAGCAATGTTTACGGCAGAGTCTACATTGCTACAAACGGCCGTGGAATTATTATGGGTGATATTGAAAAGTGAGCAGACGATACCAAAACAGAGCTGTCCCATACATCAAAAAGTTCATAGCTCTTTTAATTGCAGTTTTACTGCTGACGTGTTTGGGATTAATCGGATACAAGGTTCTAAATTTCTACCGTGCCACAAACGGTGATATTCCTCCTCAGCTGCCTACAGAAAAGGACTACCCGGTGAGAGGTGTGGATGTGTCCTACTACCAGGGCGAGATCGACTGGAACGTCCTCGCTGAAGACGAGCATGTTACCTTCGCTTTCATAAAAGCCACCGAGGGCAGCAACCACCAGGATGAACGATTTACCGAAAACTGGAACAACGCCCGCAGTGCCGGCGTTTATGTAGGAGCTTACCACTTTGTAAGCTTTGAAAGCTCCGGCGAAACTCAGGCGGATAATTTCATCTCCCTCGTTCCCAAACAGGCAAACAGTCTGCCGCCGGTGCTCGATCTGGAGCTTTATGACGAAAATATAGTTCCCACCAAGGAACAGGTTAAGGAAATACTCGACCCTATGATAGAAAAGCTTGAGGAATATTACGGCGTAAAACCTATTATCTACACCTCCTCAAACGTCTATCTGAAATATGTCGTCGGCTCATACTGGGGGCACGATCTGTGGATTAGCAATACAAAATGTGAACCGCTCACTAACTGGACATTCTGGCAATACAGTTTCAATGGCTACCTGCCGGGACTATGGGCGGACGATATCCCTATCGACCTTAACGTCTACAACGGCAGCTATGAAAAATTCTACGAAGAGTTCGGACTTTCTCCGGATTTCGCCGTTTACAAAAAGGAGATGTCTGAGTAATGTCAAAACCGATTTTTTTAAAAGGTGCCGTCAAGGACTACATCTGGGGTGGAAATAAGCTGAGAGAGCTTTTCGGCAAGGAGAGCGACAGGGAAATTATCGCTGAAAGCTGGGAGCTTTCGTGCCATATGGACGGCTGCTCGGTAGTTATGAACAGTGAGGACAAGGGACTCACGCTCACTGAGTATATAAACAAATACGGCGTAAAAGCAGTCCTAGGCAGAGACTGCCCCACTATCGACGACCTGCCGCTTATAAAACTTATCGACGCAAAACAGCCGCTTTCTGTACAGGTGCACCCCGACGACCACTATGCCCATGAAAAAGGTTTCCCAAAGGGCAAGACTGAAATGTGGTATGTGCTGGACGCCGAACCTGAAGCAAAACTTGTCTACGGTGTAAATCAGGAAATCACACGTGAGGAGCTTCAGTATCACATAGAAAACGGCACTCTTGAGGATATACTAAACTTTGTACACGTTAAAAAAGGCGATGTATTCTTTATTCCGGCTGGTATTATCCACGCAATAGGAAAAGGTATTCTCATTGCTGAAGTACAGCAGAACTCCAACCTGACATATCGTGTATACGACTACAACAGACGTGACGCAGACGGAAATCTCCGTGAGCTGCATATTGAGGACGCTGTGGCAGCAGCCACACTTGAACCAAGCAGCTGGGAGAATCCATTTCCTGAGTGGCACTTCCCATGGGGAAAGCTGCACTGCCTTTCATACTGTAAGTTTTTCACCTCAAACCGGCTGGAGTTAGAGGGTGAGAGGAGATTTGAAACTACCGGCAGGAGCTTTATCCACCTTCTCATTATAGAGGGACAGGGAACTCTCACCACCGATGCAGGAGATCATCATATTAAAAAAGGCGACAGCATTTTGCTAAGAGCCGACACCGGAAACTGCCGCATTACCGGCAATATATGTTATGTTGAAACATATATGCCGTCTGCGGAGGAATAAATAATTAGAATATACGGAGGATAAAATCATGAAGTACTATATTGGCGTTGACCTGGGCGGTACTAATATCGTTGCAGGCGTAGTAAACGAAAACTATGAGATCATTGCTAAGGCAAGCGTTAAGACTAATCTGCCAAGACCTGAACAGGAAATTGCTGCTGACATCATCAAGGTTTCAAAGCAGGCTGTTGCTGATGCCGGTCTCACTATGGAGCAGATCGAATGGGTAGGTATGGGCACTCCCGGCATCGCAAACAGCGAGACCGGTATTATCGAATATTCCAACAATCTGGGCTTTAACAACACTCCTATGGTCAAGTATTTGGAAGAGGGTCTCGGAAAGCCTGTGTTAATTGAAAACGACGCCAATGCTGCTGCATATGGCGAATATGTTGCCGGCGCTGCAAAAGGCGCAAAAAATGCTGTATGCATCACCCTGGGTACAGGCGTTGGCAGCGGTATAATCGTTGACGGCAAGATCTACTGCGGTTCAAACTTCGGCGGAGCTGAGGTAGGTCATATGGTAATTTCTGTTGATGGTCCTCAGTGCACTTGCGGCAGAAAGGGCTGCTTTGAGGTATTCTCCTCTGCTACAGGTCTTATCCGCATGACTAAGGAGGCTATTGCTGAGCATCCGGAAAGCTCCATGGCTAAGGAAGAAAAGATAAGCGGCAGAACAGCATTCAACCATATGCGCTTAGGAGATAAAACTGCAAAGGGTGTTGTTGACAAGTATATCAAGTATCTGGCGGCTGGCGTCACAAACACCATCAACATTTTCCAGCCGGACGTGCTTTGCATTGGCGGCGGTGTTTGCAACGAGGGTGATCCGCTGCTGCTGCCTATGAAGGAGATAGTTGCGAAGGAAAACTACACAAGGAATTCTTCCAAGAATGCTGAGATCGTAATCGCCAAGCTGGGTAACGATGCCGGCATAATCGGCGCTGCATTCCTGGGCAACGCTAAGTAAGAACACACTTAACCTCACAAGCACAAACTGCAATAATCATATGCTAAAAAAAGTCTGCCGCATAACTAACGGCAGACTCTGTCTGTCCAAAAACCCCGATTTCGTTGTCTGAAATCGGGGTTAAAATTTCAATCAAAGAACAATCAAGCAGGA
>CALXBL010000056.1 GCA_944386525.1 uncultured Ruminococcus sp.
TGTTTCTCACAGTATCGCCCTCCTTATGCTCTTATTATAGAAAGACAGAAATCGCTCTGCAAATGTAAAAAGAGATTGTTTTTCAAAACTTCTTCCTATATAATATATAGGCACAATATTATAGGTAAACATCAATGGTTAAATCTTCCCATTGATTTTTACGAAGATAACTTCCCGATTGTTTGCGATATTTTTCTGCTTCTTGAAAACCGATATGAAGCGTTAAAAATGGCGGAAAATTATCGTTTGGGTCATAAGCCAAGCGGTTTGAGGGATACGGTGCGGTAGTCCAAAAAGTCCTACCGGAGTACCGTTCAGCACAGGCTGCAATCAAGAATAAGTAAACATTAAGCATACGCATACGTAATTTTAAGCTTTATATATTTGAAATACTCCGTTTGCTTCGGAGATTTCAACTGATTTTCGACACCCTAATTTTGTATTAACGTTATCAAGACACTGCCTTTTCAGCGGACAAGCTGGAGGCGGTGTCTTTTTTATTTGAAAAAAGCCTGAAATAATGCGCAAACGTGGAATCACAATTTTGTGCTTTCATTAAGAGCTTATTCTATTTTAGGCAAAGAAAAAGGCTGTCCGCTTGGACAGCCTTTGTCGTTTTTATCTTTCCAGTATTTGCGCTCTGTCAGGACCGTTGCCTACCATTACTACCTTGCACTCGCAAACTTCTTCAAGTCTCGCAATGTACTTCTTGCAGTTCTCAGGCAGCTGGTCATATTCAGTAAGTCCGCTGATATCCTCAGAAAAGCCCTCAAATTCCTCATATACAGGCTTGCAGTCGCTCAGTTCCTCAAGTGCTGCTGGGAAGTCACGGATTATCGTGCCGTCCGGCTTCTCGTAGCCTACACACATCTTAAGCACCGGAATGCCGCTTAGTGTATCCAGTTTGTTGATAGCCAGACCGTCAAGTCCATTTACTCTTACAGAATGACGTACTATAACTGCATCAAACCATCCTGTTCTTCTTGGTCTGCCAGTAGTCGTGCCGAATTCGCCGCCTTTGTTGCGAATCATGTCGCCGGTCTCGTCGTCAAGCTCTGTCGGGAACGGACCCTTGCCTACTCTTGTGGTGTAAGCCTTTGCAACGCCAATTATATTTGTTACCATCTTAGGACCTACGCCTGCACCTGCACACATACCGCTCGAAACCGGGTGTGAGGAGGTAACATAGGGATATGTGCCAAAGTCAATATCCAGCAGAGTTGCCTGTGCACCCTCAAACATGATGTTCCTGCCGGCCTTGTTTGCCTCGTAGATGAGAACAGAAACATCAGCAATATATGGAGCAAGTCTCTTACCGTATTCGATATACTCAGCAATAACTGCATCCAGATCGAAAGCCTCGCCGCCGTAAACCTTAGTGATTATAGCATTTTTCAATTCGCCTGTAGCTCTTGCCTTCTGTGCGAAAACCTCCGGCTTTACCAGATCGCACATACGCAGACCGCAGCGCTCATATTTATCCATATAAGTAGGACCTATGCCTCTTTTAGTCGTACCGATATCGAAATTTCCTCTGAACTGTTCGGAAAGTCCGTCAAGGGCGATATGCCACGGCATAACTACCTGAGCACGTGGATCTATCTTCAGGTTAGCAGTGGAAATGCCACGGCTTTCCAGTGAATCAAGCTCTGAAATAAAATCCTTTGGGTCAAGTACAACGCCGGCGCCTATAAGGCACATTGTATTTGGGTACAGAATACCGGAGGGAATAAGGTGGAGCTTATATACCTCTCCGCTGTTCACAACAGTATGACCGGCGTTATTGCCGCCTGTTGAACGCACAACAACATCCGCACGTGACGCCATAATGTCAATGATCTTTCCTTTACCCTCATCGCCCCACTGAGAACCGACAACTACATTAGCAGGCATGATAGTACCTCTTTTCCTTCATAATTTTTATTTAAACGCAGAATTACTCTGCCATTTTACATTATAACAGGTCTTGTAATAAAATGCAAGGTCTTTTCGTGATTTTTTTCATTTCCTGACAGAAATATCTTCTGCCGGACTATATTTCCTGTAAAATTGCTGTTAATTGAGTTTCACAGGCTCTCTTAGCTGCCCTATGATCTCATTAATTTCAGCTGCTTTTCCCAGACATGGTGAAAAAGCCGTAGCCGAACCAGCTGCTGCACCTGTTTTTAGTGCAGTTTTATAGTCACACGTCCTAAGCCAGCCTGATATAAAGCCTGCAACCATGGAGTCGCCTGCTCCAACCGAGTTTACAACCTTTCCCTTTGCGGCACTCTGGAAATATACGCCGCCGTCATCTGCGCATAACACTGCACCGTCTCCCGCCATGGAGACAAGCACGTTAGCAGCTCCCATCTCTCTCAGCTTTCTGCCGTATTCTGCGGCTTTTTCAACTGTGTCTACTTCACAGCCGAATATCGCACCAAGCTCATGATTGTTTGGTTTTACGAGAAATGGATGAAATCTCAGCGTATCAATCAGAGCCTGTCCCTCAGTATCCACTATAAATAGTATGCCCCTGTCACTCAGCTTTTCCATAATGCGGGCATATATACCTGAGTCAAGCCCCTTTGGCAGACTTCCAGCCATAACGAGCACATCGCCATTTTGCAGCTCATTCAGAAGGCACAGCAAGCTCTCCATATCCTGCTGCTCAACAGGTGTGCCCTTACTATTTATCTCAGTCTCTCTTCCGGCTCTCAGCTTTATATTTATCCTTGTAAAGCCGCTTTGCAGCTCCACAAACCGACAGCAGCAGCCCTTTTCCTCAAGCTGTCTTACAAGTTCCTGTCCGGTAAAACCTCCGGCAAAACCGGTGAGTACGCTTTTCACTCCCAGCTCCAGCAGCACTTGTGATACATTTACGCCTTTTCCCCCTGCAAGACAAAAAGCGTCGGACGCACGATTGATGCATCCGATTTTAAGTGTATCAAGCTGTACCACATAATCAATTGCAGGATTTAGTGTCAATGTATAAATCATCAATATCTTACCCTTGGTTTCTGTATGGTCAGACGTACTGTATTCTTCAGTGAACCCGCTATGAGCAGCCATGCACAGTTCTGTGTATTTTTTCTGCTGGGAAATTCCGTCAGCAGATGATCGTTGACTATTATATTATCCGGAGATACTCCCGCACCTGCCGACACAACGTAATCCACAAGAGCGCCCTGCAGCAGTCCGCCAATAGTCGCATTGTGCAGAAATGCAGTATTATTTCCACGCAGAAGTGTATTCTGAAAATCGACTATGCCATCAGTTATCTCGATATTCATGCTTCTTATCTCACACGCTTTAAGCCTGATATCAGCTTCGTCCACACTAAGACGGCATGATTTATTTATCTTCACCTTTGTAAACTCAAGAGTGCCACGGCAGCAGGTTATAATATTGTCAAACTCGATATTCTCAGCAGAAAAGCTGCAGCCCTCAGAATTGAGGTAGAGACTCCTGACGCTCTCGGGAATGTGGAGCTCCAGCCTTATCGGTTCGGGAGTCAGACACTTTATATATAGTATATTATTGTAGGTAAAGACTCTCATGCTATTTTCGCTTATATCATTAGAGCTTAATCTTACCACGTGATTCTTGTTGCGTATTATCTTCATCTCTCCTGCTTTAAGTTCAGTTCTTATGCAGTTTACTCCTTCTTTTATCTGATAATCCATATTCTTCCCTCGCTTTACTTTAACTTATCCCGGACTTAACGCCCATAGCAAAAAAAAATATGTATACACCCCTTAAATCTGCATGCAGGCTCCCATATTATGTCACTTTTATTATAACCCATAATATTTTGTTTGTCAAGTACTCGAATTCATTTTTTGCATCACAATAAGTGGAAAAATTAAATAATTATCAACTTCGGATCATCTTTTTAGTTGTGCAATGCTACAAATTTTCGTATAAACAATATTTTTTTAGTAAAACTTGCATAAAAATATGCAAATATTTGCGCCACGGGACTATTTATAGAGGAGGTATTTTATCAAAGCAGTAGACAAAAAACGAAAGGAGCTTAAAAATGGTTACAAATCAACAGGCTGTTGCTTTCTGTGAGCTGTATTCAAAGCTTATGAACGTGCGTGAAGCTGCCTTGCAAGCTGGTTTTCCGCCGGATACAGCCTTTGAATGCGGTATGAAAATACTCACGAAACGAAAATATCGCCGCCTTATAAAAAATATCCGCTGCGCACTCGACGAAAATATCGAGGATAAAATAATGGGAGGTCTGGAGCGGCTTGCTCTCGGCGATTGCAGCGACGCCGTGAGACTCGTCCTTCACGGTGAGGAAATTTCCAGTGAGGATATTATCAAAATGGATCTCATAAACGTGTCGGAAATTAAAAGAGTTAAAGGCGGCGGAGTTGAGGTGAAACTTTTCGATAGACAGAAAGCTCTCGAAAAAATGATGGAATACGCCGGAAATGCCGACCGCCATGCGGCTGCAAAAAGTCTGCTCAGTGCACTGACAGGAGCTGATGACAATGGAGTTTAAACCATTTTCTAAAAAACAACGAATCGCACTTCAGTGGTGGGCCTTGCCTGAAACAAATAATTACGACGCCATCATCTGCGACGGCGCTGTAAGAAGCGGTAAAACATTATGTCTGTCCCTGGGATTTGCCCTATGGTCTGCATCTGCCTTCGACGGAGCAAGCTTTGCCATCTGCGGCAAAACTATAACATCTCTCAGACGCAATATCATCACTCCGCTCCTTGGCACTCTAAGAAGCCTTGGCTTCATCTGCTCCGAGAAAACAAGCCGGAACTACGCCGATATCTCCCTTGCCGGCGCCGGCTCAAACAGGTTCTACTTCTTCGGCGGCAAGGACGAGGGAAGTGCCTCGCTTATACAGGGTATGACTCTTGCCGGAGTCCTCCTTGATGAAGTCGCTCTTATGCCTCGTTCATTCGTCGAACAAGCTATAGCCCGATGTTCCGTTGCAGGCTCTAAAATCTGGCTCAGCTCCAACCCTGAAAGCCCCGAGCACTGGTACTACCGTGAATGGATATGCAAGCTAAAAGAAAAAAATGCCCTCTATCTCCATTTTACTATGGCGGATAACCCCTCTCTTTCCGACAATATACGCAGTAGATATGAGCGGCTCTATTCAGGCACTTTCTACGAACGGTTCGTACTTGGTAAGTGGACTCGCACCGGCGGACTTGTATATCCAATGTTTTCAAAGGAAAAACACGTGGACAAGCCGCCTCTTGAATGCAGCCAGTATGTTGTGTCGTGCGACTACGGCACAGTAAATCCATCTTCATTCGGACTGTGGGGAAAAGCCGGAGATATCTGGTACAGGCTCCGTGAGTATTACTACGACGCCCGAAAATCAGGTGTATCACGCACCGATGAGGAACACTACGCCGGTCTGTGTGAACTCGCCGGAGATCTCCCCATAAGCAAGGTGATAATCGATCCCTCCGCCGCCAGCATGATAGCCTGCATTGAACGCCATGGAAAATTCCGGGTCGTGCGTGCTGACAACCGTGTGCTGACCGGTATCCAGCTTGTCAGCAGCGCTCTCGCTAACTGCAAAATACGCATAAGCCCCGACTGCTCCGATATTCTAAGAGAATTTTCACTCTACTGCTGGGACGAAGGCGCAAAAAACGACTGTCCTAAAAAAGAACATGACCACGCTATGGACGATATGCGATATTTCGTTATGTCTGAGCTTTCACACGACGGCGACGCCTTCTTTGCCTCCTCTGCACCACGAAGAAAGGAATGGTGATGTAAATGGGTTTGTTCCGTAAGAGAAATCCGCCCGCAATCCCAAAAAATCAACAGCTTATATGCTCCGCTCCAAGACCGTCGGGCAAACACCACGCAGGTGAACTGCCTCCTCAGCTTGAAACGGAGATATACCGCAAACTACGCTATGCAGTACCCATACTCGACGCTGCCATCAGCAAGATTATACGTCTTACAGGCTGCTTTCAGCTTGTATCGGGTGATGCCTCCATGCAGAAAAGTCTCGACCACTTTGTGAAAAATGTGCCTGTGGGTCCGGCAATGTATTCCCTCCAATCGTTTGCCGATACATATCTCGACAGTATACTCACCTGCGGCAACGGTTTGGGCGAGATCTGCATCGACCCCAAAACCAGAACTATTGCTGCTCTTGCCTGCGGCGACCCTTCGCAGATCATTATAGCACCTTCTGAGACAGCCGGTCAATGCCGCTTTTTCTACCCTCCAAAGGACAGCGAAAGCAAGCCTGAGCCTCTCCCACATCCTGAGCGCATACTATTTACAGCAATGTCTCCTCCGCCGGGAGAAATACGGGGCGTGTCGCTGCTCCGTGGTCTGCCGGCTCTCAGCGATATTCTGCTGAAGATCTACGAATGTATTGGTCAGAACTACGAACGCTCAGGAAATGTACGCTACGCTGTAGTGTACAAGCCCGGTAACGATCCCTCCGACCGTGCATATGCCGGCGAAAGAGCAAGGACTATTGCAAGAGAATGGAGCGAAGGTATGGCTGCCGCTGCTGCCGGCGAGGTGAGAGACTTTGTCTGCGCAGGCGACGTGGAAATAAAGGTCATTGGCGCCGACAATCAGCTTATGTCTACAGAGGTTCCCGTTCGTCAGCTGCTTGAACAGATGATATCCAAGCTTTCCATCCCTCCATTTCTGCTTGGACTCAACTGGAGCAGCACCGAACGCATGAGCAGTCAACAGGCTGATATCCTCACATCGGAGCTCGAATACTACAGACGTCTGCTGTCACCGATGCTCTGTAAGATAGGAGAGACTTTTTTAAGGCTCTCAGGCTCTGATGCATCTGTCGATATAGAATGGAGCAATATAAGCCTCAAGGACGAAACAGAGCTTGCTGCTGCAAGACTCCACAACGCTCAGGCTCAGCAGATTGAAGCTGAGCTTGCAAAAGAAACAAACTAAATCTATTCATAACCGAAAGGAGAAAATATTATGTATAACAATATCCGTCTTGAAAAGGGTATGTACCATCTGTCAGGCAAGAGCTTTACAGAGGCTCTGGAGACTCTTGACCCTACTTCTCAGTATGCCGATACTCCTCTTGCAAAGCTGGACGCTTATGAGCGTCAGCTCAAGCGCTTCGATATACGCATAAGCGGTCCTAACTGCGACCGTGTGGAGAAGTTCTTCACCACAACTGAAAGCGCTGTACTCTTCCCGGAATTTATCCGCCGAAGCATAAGACAGGGAATCGACAGCTCTGTTCTGTCTGATATCTCTGCGGCGGAGACTAAGTGTTCCTCCTCACAGTATCTGGGCTGTGAACTGAATGACAGCGTTTCTTACGACACTGTATCAGAGCAGTATGACACCCTGCCCAAAACCGAAATTTCTGAGCAGACCACTCCTCTTATCCTGAAAAAGTACGCCCGTGCTATCCACATCTCCTACGAGGCTGTACGCAGACAGAGACTTGATGTGCTTTCAGTTATGCTCAGAAGCGTTGGCATAAAGCTGGGCAATGCCATTGTAAAGGCTGCTGTATCTGTGCTGAAAACCGAGGCTGGCTCCACTACTGCAATTGCAGGCTCTGCCCTTGCATACAGCGACCTGGCAGATCTCTGCGGAAAATTCAAGGACTTCAGCCTAAATACAGTTATTGCCTCTCCAGCAGTGCTGGCTGATATCCTCACCATGGAACAGATGGTGGAGACCTCCTCACAAAATCCAGGCAAAACTATGCTGCCGTTCGGTGCACAGCTCCTGAAAACTGCACAGCTTGATGACAATACCATCATCGGCATAGACCGTGACTTCGCACTTGAAATGATATCCGGCACCGACCTCATCTTGGAGACCGATAAGCTTATCGACTCACAGACATCTACTATAACTATCTCCGTTCAGGCAGGCTTCCGCTCTATCATGAGCGACGCTATCCACGTACTTACAAAGTAATCTGCGAAAGGAGCATTTTATGGAAATAACACCTGAAATGCTCACACAGCTCAGCACCTACACCCGCCGTGAATTTACGGCGGATGAGGTGTATATTTTCAGAGTGAGACTGTGTGACAACGATATCGACCGTGACGGTGAGCGATTCTCACTTAAAGCTCTGGACGAGCTCTGCGCCCTTTTCGAGGGCAAGACGGGCATCTTCGACCACAACCCATCAGGCGAAAAACAAACTGCACGTATATTCAAAACTGAACTCGTTACCGACGAAAACAGGACTACTGCCGCCGGTGAACCGTATACATCTCTTTGCGCCTACGCCTACATGATAAGAACCGAAGGCAACGCCGACCTTATCCGTGAGATAGACGGCGGCATCAAAAAGGAAGTGAGCATTTCATGCACGGCAGGCTCACATACCTGCAGCATCTGCGGCAAGGATAGACGTATCGCTCCGTGCACTCACATTCCCGGTGAAACATATGCAGGCAAGGTCTGCCATGTGGTGCTCTCTCAGATAACCGATGCCTATGAATGGAGCTTTGTGGCTGTTCCTGCACAGAGAAATGCAGGCGTTACTAAACACTATCTCGACAGCAAATCAGCTGATCATGACTCTCAGCTCTTCCACTGTCAGCGTATTTTGAAACAGATAGAGGAACGCACTCGAAAGGAAGTCGTGGGACTTCAATGTGTAAACTCCGGAAATGCGTCTGCTAAGGCGTTTGCTGCTGCGGCTGCACGCATGGATCTTGAAGAACTGCTGGCTCTGAGAGATGAGCTGGAAACTACGCTAGAGAAAAAGCCGGAACGTCAGCTGTCCGATAACAGACAGAACGAAAGCTGCATCGGTGAATTCCGCATAAGATAAGGAGGTCTGCCCATGAACATGGAAAAAGTCAAAGCCATATTCCTCGAAATGACGGGAAAACCTGAGATAACACCTTATCTGCTTTACATAGAATCCGCTGCCGAAAATGTCGGGAGTCTTATTAAGCCCGAATTCTCCGAAAATGTGCCCGAATGCGTCCATGCTTATACGGCAGCTATGGCAGCACGTATGCTCACATACAGGGACTGCTCGTCAGAAAAGCTCGTCTGTACTGAGGCAGGCTCCGTGCCCTCTCAGCGTGATACCTCCGACAGGAGAGAGTCTGCTGAAATGCAGATGAGCCTGCTTAAAGCCATGTGTGCACCCTATCTCACCGACCAGGAATTCGTGATGAGATCCATTGGAAAGGAGCCTGATTCTAATGCTGACGCCTTATCTGACAAATCTGAAAGCTCTTCTTGACAGCAGCTGCCCCTATCCGGTCAGACTCGCTCACACGTTTGAAAATATGCCGTCGAATACACCTTTTATTATAATATCTCCCAAGTCGGCGAGCTTTTCATATCCGCCTGTGACTATAGGTTCTTCTGTTAGATATCCTATTGATGGAGTTGTTACTGTTTCGATATATGTGCCTGCTGAATTCCCTGCAAGCGAAGCTCCGAGGATAATGCTGGCGTATGTTATGCCTGTTCTCACGGGGGAACAGGTGAGAGGAATGGGTCTTTCTGAAAACGGCACTGCGGATGCCGGAGCGTCGGGATATCATAGGCTCTCCGCAGATTTCCGCATAAAAGCTGTGTTTTCGCCGGAAAAGGAGGCAACCTGATGTATACATACGATGATTCACTTTTTGCTCCGCCTGCAAGGTGCTTTCCCTTTACCCTTAAAGATATTACCATCTGTATACAGAGCTGGCAGCTTTCGGGACAGCGCCTATTTGCAGAACAGTCGGCTGCCGACGGCTCTGCTGTTATAACAAATACCGCCCAGCGCGGCAGGCAGCTTGTTCTCGATGGCATATGGATAACCGACAACGACCCCGACAGCCTTATCCTTACGCTCGATGAATATATAAGCTCCGGCGAAAGCTTTGACTTTTCTGTAAGAAAGCTGCACTTTTCAGAATGCCGGATCATGAAATACTCCGCCAGCGAAAAGGGCGATGAACCATATGTAAAGCTCAGACTGGAGCTGTTTTCAGCTGCCGCCCCGACTGAAATATCAGAGGAGGTAAGTGTATGACTGCATCTGCTCTTGCCGTTCTATTTACTACTGACAACGACGCCCTGCGCTTTACAAATGTATACCGCTTCAGTTTCAGTAAGGATAAATATACCCCCTATTCCCAGCTGGATATAACCCTTGTGGATAAAGACGGAGTCGTACCCTTGCTGTGTACATTTAAAAGAATCACTTTTATGCTCAACGAAAAGGGTATCCACGATGGTCTGATAGACCATGCGGACTTCAGGACTGAAAACGGCGTTTCTACAATACATATCAGCTCAAGAGGCTTTACCTCTCTCCTCCTCGGCAATCAGATGGTTCCGGGTATGCACTACGATATGTCTATAAACAAGCTTATGGAGAGCTACTATGAATTTCCGTTCCCCATAAGGTGGAAAAGCGATATCACCACGTGTAACTATATATATGTCAAACCCCACTGCTCCATGTGGGACAGCGTTATAAATCTTGGATATAAGCTCTATGGCTGCTATCCGTATGTGAGATATCCATGCGAGATTAATATAAGTCCGCATTCAGAACCAAAGGAACGCTTTTTTTCAAAAGGTGAATATCTTTCAGCCGGCTGGTGCACCAATGCAAAAAATCTCCTGAGCGACCTGCATATGCAGGACATTGATGGAAATTACGAGGTCTATAATCTCCACAATGACGACGCTGATGATATGCTCATAGTACGCCACAAGCAAATCAGCTTCGATATGCAGTATCTGGACGAACCCGAACGTTCACTTGAGCTGACATTCGGACTTTCTTCAAAGGGCTGGCGTTCACGATATGTTACAATATCAGGTTTTGAAGACCTTGATATATACGATCTCGTAAGTGCTGAGGACGTTTTTGAAAACTCCTGCATATGCGCCGTGGATATAACCGGCAGCTCCGGAGGCGTGAAAACCACATACACCGCCTACCTCGACAACTTTACCGTCTGACTGACACTTTACATGAAAGCCGCATATTATATATTATCACAAAAAAGGCAAAGGAGCTGTATATATATGTACATTCCGCCCGTGCCAATGTCGTCGCTCAGTGAGGGCGAAAGGGCAGCAGTTTCATCGGTCCATACCGACAGCGCTCTTACTATGCGGCTTTCATCTCTTGGCATTATACCAGGAACTGTTGTAACCTGCGTCCGGAAAAAACCGGGCAGTCTTATCGCCATAAGAGCAAGAGGCGCTGTCACCGCTTTAAGACTGAAAGACGCAGCTCTCGTTCTGGTGAAAAGGTCTCTTATATAAAGAAAATCGCACCCAATAATCGGGTGCGATTCTGTCTGTCCAAAAACCCCGATTTCGTTGTCTGAAATCGGGGTTAAAATTTCAATCAAAGAACAATCAAGCAG